>NZ_CAMHFP010000048.1 GCF_946184425.1 uncultured Methanobrevibacter sp.
TTACTTCCAGTGCAGTTCCCGCAACAGTAATCAGATAAGTTCCATCAACATCCGCACGGACATTGATTGTGACATTATCTGCATATGTCACGTTATCAACACTAACAACAACATTATTAACCGCCTTATTAACAGTTATTGTTACACTGTCACGAGCAGAAGCATAACTGCGGTCACCACTGTAATTAGCATAAATCACATAAATTCCTGCATTCAAGTCGGACAATATAAATGACTCATTATTGCCAACAACTTTAATTAGTGTTCCATTTGCAAATGTGTAGGTCACATTACCGGTTGCATCAGCCGGAAGGCTTTGTGTAATGTTAATCAAATCACCGTAGGTGATTTCTGTGGCATTTGCAATTATGTTGAAGTTAGTTCCAGTTTGAGTTACTTCAAAGCTTGTGGTATTTGAATTTGCATTATAGTTTTCATTGCCTTCAAATATTACCTGAACAGAGTAGTTACCAACACTTAAAATGCCAAGGTCAAATGAACCGATGCCGTTTTTAACGGCGACTTTAACAACATTATCTCCGACAATAACAGTATAATTGCCATCCAAACTTGCAAATACATTACCAGTTACATCAGCAGTGTAAACTTTATCTAAAACCTCAACACTCAAAGTAATATCTGCTTTAGAAACAGTAAACGGAACAGCAGTTACATTATTTTCGTAATTATCATCAACATACTCAACGACAATGTCATAACTGCCAGCATCCAAAGCAAGTTCAACATTACCCCTACCATCTACAACATCAACAATGAACTTTTTACCGCCAACAACGACAGCATACTCACCATCAACATCAGCAAATACAACAACATTAGAAATTTCACCATAAACAACATCAGAAGAATAAACTAAAACATCATTAACAGCCTTATCCACAATTATTGTAATACTATCACTGGCAGGAGCATAATTAGCATCTCCACTGTAATTAGCATAGATTACATAACTTCCAGCATTCAAACCAGACAATACAAATGACTCATTAACAATTAAAACCTTAATTACGGTTCCGTTCGCAAATGAATATGTTACAGTACCTGTTGCATCACCAGGAAGACCCTGAGTAATGCTAATCACACCACCATAAACAATCTCAGTGGCATTGGCAATAATATTGAAATTAGTTCTAGTTTGAACAACTTCAAATGAAGTTTTATTAACGGCAGAGTTATAATTGTCATTGCCTTCAAAACTTACAGAAGCTTCATAAATGCCGACACCCATAATACCGGCATCAAATTCACCAATACCATTTTTAACAATGACAGATGTTACAAATTTACCAATTCTCACATTATATTCTCCATTAATACTGGCAAATACATTACCCGCAATATTATCACCATAAACCTTATCTAAAACTTCAATACTTACGGAAACATATGCTTTATAAACAGTAAACGGGGTAGAGGTTATATTGTTTACATAATTATCATTCACATACTCAACGATAATGTCATAACTGCCAGCATCCAAAGCAATTTCAACATTGCCTCTACCATCTACAACATTTACAATGAACTTTTTGCCGCCGACAACGACAGTATACTCGCCATCAGCATCAGCAAATATAGCAACATCAGATTTTTCACCATAAACAACATCAGAAGAATAAACTAAAACATCATTAACGGCCTTGCCAACGGTTATTGTTATACTGTCTTGAGCAGGAGCATAATTATCATCACCAGAATAATTAGCATTAATTACATAAGATCCCACATTCAAACCAGACAATACAAATGAATCCTTAACGTTTAAAACTTTGATTATTGAACCATTAGCAAATTTATATGTTACAGTATCTGTTGCATCACCAGGAAGACCCTGAGTAATGCTAATCATATCCCCATAAGTAATCACAGTGGCATTGGCAATAATGTTGAAGTAGGTTCCTGTTTGAGTTACTTCAAAAGCAGTTTCATTATCTGTAGGATTGTAATTGTCATCACCTTCAAATCTTACAAAAGCAGTGTAGTTGCCGACATTCAAAAATCCGACATCGAAACTTCCAATACCATCCTTAACAAGGACAGGAACCTCATAATTACCAATAACAACACTAAACTCACCATCAACACTAGCAAATACATTACCAGTAACATTAGCACCATAAACCTTATCAAAAATTTCAACACTCAAAGTAACATCCGCTTTAGAAACAGTAAACGGAACAGAAGTCACATTATTTACATAATTATCATCAACATACTCAACGATGATGTCATAACTGCCAGCATCCAAAGCAATTTCAACATTGCCCACACCACTTACAACATCAACAATGAACCTATCATCACCTATAACGACAGCATACTCACCATCAACATCAGCAAATACAACAACATTAGATTTTTCACCATAAACAACATCAGAAGAATAAACTAAAACATCATTAACAGCCTTATCCACAATTATTGTAATACTATCACTGGCAGGAGCATAATTAGCATCTCCACTGTAATTAGCATAGATTACATAACTTCCAGCATTCAAACCAGACAATACAAATGACTCATTAACAATTAAAACCTTAATTACGGTTCCGTTCGCAAATGAATATGTTACAGTACCTGTTGCATCACCAGGAAGACCCTGAGTAATGCTAATCACACCACCATAAACAATCTCAGTAACATTAGCAATAATATTGAAATTAGTTCCAGTTTGTGTTACTTCAAAAGCAGTTTCATTATCTGCAAAGTTGTAATTATCACTACCATTAAAGCTTACAAATGCAGTATAGTTACCTACATTCAATATTCCAACATCAAAGCTACCAACACCACCCTTAACAGTGACTGGCGCTTCAAAATTACCAATAACTACTTTGTACACACCATCAACACTAGCAAATACATTACCACTAACATCAGCCGTGTAAACCTTATCAAAAATTTCAACACTCAAAGTAATATCTGCTTTAGAAACAGTAAATGGAGAAGCAGTAATGTTATTTTCATAATTCTCGTTAACATACTCAACAATAATGTCATAACTGCCAGCATCCAAAGCAATTTCAACATTACCCCTACCATCTACAACATCAACAATGAACCTATCATCACCTATAACGACAGCATACTCACCATCAACATCAGCAAATACAACAACATTAGATTTTTCACCATAAACAACATCAGAAGAATAAACTAAAACATCATTAACAGCCTTATCCACAATTATTGTAATACTATCACTGGCAGGAGCATAATTAGCATCTCCACTGTAATTAGCATAGATTACATAACTTCCAGCATTCAAACCAGACAATACAAATGACTCATTAACAATTAAAACCTTAATTACGGTTCCGTTCGCAAATGAATATGTTACAGTACCTGTTGCATCACCAGGAAGACCCTGAGTAATGCTAATCACACCACCATAAACAATTTCAGTAACATTAGCAATAATATTGAAATTAGTTCCAGTTTGTGTTACTTCAAAAGCAGTTTCATTATCTGCAGGATTATAATTATCACTACCTTTAAAGCTTACAGAAGCAGTGTAGTTGCCGACATTCAAGATTCCAACATCGAAACTTCCAATACCATTTTTAACAGTTACTGATGTTCCATAATTACCAATAACTATGTTGTACTCACCATCAACACTAGCAAATACATTACCACTAACATCAGCTGTGTAAACCTTATCAAAAATTTCAACAGTTAAAGTAACATTCGCTTTAGAAACAGTAAACGGAACAGAAGTCACATTATTTACATAATTATCATTCACATACTCAACGATGATGTCATAACTGCCAGCATCCAAAGCAATTTCAACATTACCCCTACCATCTACAACATCAACAATGAACCTATCATCACCTATAACGACAGCATACTCACCATCAACATCAGCAAATACAACAACATTAGATTTTTCACCATAAACAACATCAGAAGAATAAACTAAAACATCATTAACAGCCTTATCCACAATTATTGTAATACTATCACTGGCAGGAGCATAATTAGCATCTCCACTGTAATTAGCATAGATTACATAACTTCCAGCATTCAAACCAGACAATACAAATGACTCATTAACAATTAAAACCTTAATTACGGTTCCGTTCGCAAATGAATATGTTACAGTACCTGTTGCATCACCAGGAAGACCCTGAGTAATGCTAATCACACCACCATAAACAATTTCAGAAGCATTAACAATAATGTTAACGTTGGTTCCAGTTTGTGTCACTTCGAAAGCAGTTTCATTATCTGCAGAGTTGTAATTATCAGTACCATTAAAGCTTACAGATGCAGTATAGTTACCTACATTCAATATTCCAACATCAAAGCTACCAACACCATCCTTAACAGTGACTGGCGCTTCAAAATTACCAATAACTACTTTGTACTCACCATCAACACTAGCAAATACATTACCACTAACATTAGCAGTATAAACTTTATCTAAAACCTCAACACTCACAGCAACATTCGCTTTAAATACTGTAAATGAATCGTCTATTGTGTAGATATCATAATTGTCATCAGTAAAATTGATTTTGGCAGTATAATCACCTGCATCAAGAGTAATAGTGCCTACTCCTTGGCCATTAACAACATTAACAACCAATTCTTTATCACCTATATTTACAGTGTAGTTACCATCAACATCAGAACCCACATTAACAATGGATAATTCCCCATAAACAGAATCATCAACTGAAACTGTCAGAACAATTGATGCCTTCAGGACCCTGAATGATTTGGAATCACTGCTTGCAGTCACGTTGAATGTTTCAATATTAGTGACATTAACAGTATAATCTCCTGCATCCAAATCAGTGATCAAAACACTGTAATCAGTTTCATTTTCATCATAAACAATATTTCCATTCGCATCAGTTATCTTAACATTTACAACAGTCGGGTTTTCAACTTCAAATCCTATTAAAACATTTTCACCATAAACAACATCTTTTACATCATTTAATGTAATGTTTGAATCATATTTGAAAACAGTGAAATTACTTACAGAATAATTTCCAAACACATTTTCTGTTTCCAAATTAGTCACATTGACAGTATAGTACCCTGCAGGCAAACCGGAAACAGTGACATTGAAAATATTTGCGTTTTCTTCATGATAAACAATATTTCCCAGTGCATCCATAATAACAATATCAATTATTCCAGGGACATAAACATAATATTCAATGAATACATCATCACCAACATAAACAGAAGTAATATTCTCAATATAAACAGTGGAATTGCCTTTAAAAATGGTGAAATTCATTGAAACACTGCAACCTGTGATGTTCTCATCACCAGGATTAATAATCTCAATTGAATAACTGCCAAGAGTTAAATTACCTAACCTATATAGGAAATAACCATAATCATTAGTTAAATTTCCACCAGAAATTTCATTACCATTACTGTCACGAACAATAACGTAAACATCTGTAAGATTATCCCCGTCAAATTCCACATCAAAATAATAACCCCATGGAACAGTATCATTGAAGTATATAATATCTATTGTTGAATTTGCTTTAGATATGGTGAATGCTTTTGTATAATTGCTTCCAGCAACGTTATCAGTTTTTAAATTGCTTGCAAATAAAACGTATTCACCAGCAGACAAATCAGGCATTGGCAGATAATCTTCTTCAATGCTTTCATTGAAAACGATTTTACCGGTTTTATCCCTAATTTCAACAACAACAGTTGTACGATTATCAACAATAACGTCAACTTCCACATCATCACCATAGACATAATCATCCAAACCCTCAACAACAATTGAAGAACCGACTTTTAAAACATTGAACACTTTAGAATCACTGCTGTAAGATGTACTGTCGGATTCTTCAACAGAAAGTGTAATGTTATAACGACCACTGTCAAAATACAAATCAGAAATTGAAGTGTTTGTTGATGTGAAATTATATTTAACATCACCAGTAGCCAAATCACGAATAACCACATGGACATCTGAAGCATTAACAACCTCATATGTTATTAAAACATCATCATAGAAATAATCAGACACATCATCAACTTTAACTGATGACTTGACTTTCAATACATCAAATACCATTGAATCGGAAGAAGTTTCATGATTATTATCACCCACATTGGTTACGGTAAGATTATAGGAACCTGCAAGCAGATTAACATAAAGACAATTGCCATAAACACTCATGTTTACAATAACTTCCCCTGTCTTTAAATCAACGATTTTTGCAGTGACATTAGCCCTATTGGATACAGTAAAGTTTATCCTATAATCATTAAAAGCATAGATAGAATCAACCTTATCTAAAATAACAACATCAGATTCAATTTTATAAACTTCAAATGTTGCAATAACAGAACTGGATTCATATTCCTCGTCGCCCACATTGGTGTATGTTAATGTGTATACTCCGGCATCCAATGATTCAACACTAAGCTCTGTCATATCGCCTGTTTGTCTGAAAATAACCTCACCGGAAGCATCACTAATTTCAATAACTGCACCTGTAAAGTTAGTACACTCCACTTTAACGTTTAAAACTTCACCAGAGGTAATGTTATCCAATGAAACAATATTAACACTGGATGAAAACTTAGAAACATTCAATATGACATGATCAGAACTATAATCAGAAAGTGAATCAATTACAGAAACATTAACTTCATGTTCACCACAAGGATAACAATAAACATTCAAAATCCAAACAGTACCCTGTGAACTTTCATTATAGTCAATTGTTGGATAAATATTAAATTCCAAATCATTGACCTTAATAATATTGCCGTTGTCATCATAAACTGTAGCGTTTAAAGTCAACTCAACATAGATTAACAAATCATAATACTTTTCACCAGGAATAACAATTCTGGTTTTTGAAGTTATAGTACCCTCATTATCAATGTATTGAGATTTGCTTAAGATATTTTTGGATAAATATAACTCAGAATCTATTGATACGAAAATCGGATTGATTAAATTAACCTCATTAAATTTGGAGGAGTGAATCTCAGCAGTGGAATCAATCAAACTAACACAATATGTTCCCACATCATTACCTTTGAAACTATTATTGTTAACTGTCAAAGTACTATAAAATGCGTTGATAATATTTGTATTATTTATAAAAGTGGAATCTGAAATGAAAACGTCATAAGCAGATTTCAAATCAACAACATTGGAATTATTGAGGAAATAACAACCCACAATTTCCATACTACCATCAACAACAGATATCACATCAGCGTTACTGATAAATGAAACATTATCGAAAGCAGCATATCCCCCATCAACTGAAACAGTATTTTTGGAATTAAAGATAGACACATCATATACAGCAACATATTCTCCAGCAATATTAAACACACCGGCTTTATTTGAAGCATCAATGACATGTCCGTCACCATCAATCTCAATGTGTGATTTATTAATTAAAATTCCACTCTTAAGTTTCTCATCATAATCGTAATACATGTAGTCATGCTGCAAAACAATTTTACCATTAGCATTATTGATTAATTTCTGAAGAGCAGTAAATGAATCATCATCACAACTTACATTAAAGTAAAACTCTTCATTGACATTATAACAGGACATTTCCAGATAACCTGACCCAATACCGTCGCCTATAAACTCTAATTCGGCAACACCATCAATCAGTGTGGCCTCAGAAACATTGATGTCTCCACCAACACAGGACAAGACAAAAGTGACTGGAATTATACCAGTGAATGTAGAATTAGTTCCTTTAGTTGCATCATACATATTGGTCAAGTTAAGAGTAATGATTGCCTTATCACCAACAAACAAGTCGAATTTGGACACATCAACTGTTAAAAACAACCAGTTATTTAATTCAACCTGATCGCCTTCAACAACAGGAGCGACATCATAATCATCAATTGTATTTCCAAACCAGTTTTCATTCGCAGCAAACCAGAACGGACAATAAATTACAGAACCTGTTGAATTTAAAACAATTGAACTGGACAACTTATCGCCTGCAGCATTGGAATATATAACACTACCATTTTCCGCATAACCATTAACCAAAATGAAATTATACAATTCAATGGAATTAGTAGTAAGATTAAATAAACGGGCCTGATTTGCACCGTCAATCACATGACCATTACCATTGACCATCAAACTTTTATTAATCACAATACCGTTCTTAAGATCACCGTCAAAGTTAGGGTAATATTTATAAGACCTGTTTAAGACTATACTGTCATGAACACTTGCGTTATTGATAATTTCCTGCAATTTTGTAAAAGAATCTTCAGGAACACTAACTACATTAAATGTAACTGTTTTATTAAATGAATAATATTTGAAATCAACACTTCCCACACCCTCATTAACAGGCATGTAAGACGCATTGCCTTTGCCGCGAACCAATTCCAGCTTATCCAAAGCTACAGCATTATTGACAGATGAAACATCGAAACAAACATCCGGCAGATTAGTTTCCACATCATAAACCTTCCTGGAGGTACGGTCATAAGCATTATTCAGACTAACATTAATGACTGCTGATTCATCTATTTTTAAAAGAGTGCTGTTGGCATTGGCATCCAAAAACAACCATCTATTCAATTTAACGCTTGATTCGACATTAGGTTTAACATTGTAATTTTCATTGGTGTTTCCAAACCAGTTATAATCCGCATTAACAATGTCCTTGTTACCAGATGCAATGTCATAGAGACAGTTATTATCTATGAAAATTGAATGATGAACATCAGCAGCATGAAACTTTGGAGTGCCTGCAACATTAATAACACTATCAATTCCTCTATTTGATATAAACAATGATTTATAAATTCTATTTAACTTATCAGAACGAGCATGGATATAAATGGCAGCACCATTTTTAGCAGAATTATTTGCAAATACTCCACTAATTGATACATCAGACATTTCAGAATAAATTGCACCACCAAGTATAGCAGTATTATTCATAAATATTGAGTTAATGACAACATTTTCGGAGTTATCGATAGAAATTGCGCCTGCGTATTTAGCAGTATTTTTAATGAATGTAGAATCGATAACAACATTATTAGATCCATATATCCTAATTGCACCCCCACTACCTACAAGATTAGTGTTATTGGTGAATGTTGAATTAATTAAAACATTATTAGCCATAATCTGGATTGCAGAACCTTTACTGTTGCTGAATGTTGTGTTTAAAATTTGAACAGTGTTGCCTGTGATTCTGGCCATATTTGTCATGCCTTTTGCATCTATTGTAAAACCGTTACCGTTTAATATCAATGGTTTGTCAATGTCGATATATTGGAGTTTGGAGTCGCAAATTGGCATATAATCATAGTTGCGTGTTAGGTTTAAAACAGAGCCTCCATTGTCAATTTGATATTGTAAATCTGCAAAAGAACCAGGTAGGTAATTTACTATATAAAATGAGAAATTATTGGATATATGACTCAAAGTTATAACATCTCTTAAAGCAAAGGTGTAATTCATTATGCCTATGCCGGAATTGACATCTACAAATCCGACAACTCCACCTATAGAAGAAACATTGAAACCAATATTCAGAGCAGTGTTGTTTTCAAGTTCTTGGGAATTTGCATTGTAAACTTTAAGATAAACATATTTTGTTTCAAATGTATTTTTACTGTTTACAAGATCTAAAACCATCCAAGTATTCAAATCGACATTTACGTGAGGTTTGGTATCAAAATCATAAATAGTATTTCCAAACCAGTTATAATCATAATTTGCATGTGCAGGATTGCCCATTTTAAAATTATGCATGTTGGTGAAACTATTATTCAAGAATATATTTTGAATAAAGTTAAAGGATTCGCAGCGGTAACCTTCCATAAGGCAATTAGCTTTATTTCCAATAAATTCGCAACGAATTATTGATACATCAGGTCCTCCATAAGCATCAAAGATGAACATGGATGAATCAGAACTACAATTATAAAAATTGGAATCGCTAATTGTAATCACACCTGCTGTAATTCTAAGCAGTTCTAAACCGTTTCCGCAATTGTTGAATGTACAATTTTCGATGAAAAGATTTCCGTTGGCTTTATAAATATTTTTGATATTGATAAAATTGATGTTTTTCAAGGTTAAATCCTTTCCATATCCTCCTTGGAGTAATGAAGTAGTGTTTTTTCCGTTAATGGTATGGCCATTACCGTCAATGACTAATTCTTTATTGAAAGTAATTCCATTGATTAAGTTTTTATCGCAAATATCCATATACTCGTAATCTGAGGTTAAATTCAGAACAGAACCAGCATTGTCAATATCCCACTTTAGATTGGATAGGGAACGATTATAAACAGTTAAAGGATTACCATAATTTAAATCGATTTTATGAGACCATCCCTTTGTTGAAATAGTAACAGCAGTATTGCCCTCAACTAATGGAACAATAAAATCACTAACCCCATGAAAAGTCATTGTATTTTGATTTGAAACAGTATTGGTGAATTTCAAATCAAACACCAATGGATAATAAGGAGAAAGACCACCATCACGCACATTTTGTAGCCACATTTCAACAACTGCAGCAATTGCTGATTTCGTATAATCATACTTAACAGTATAGTAAAGATAATTCCAATCATTTTCAAGGTTCACTTTCTTATTAACATCGGGTTTGGTATCTTTATTGCTGGCTAAATTACCCCACCAATTTTTTGAAGCAGAAAAACTGCTTGAAGAGTAAATTGCGTTCTTAGGACTGTTTCCTAAAATAATGGAACCTGTGAGACTACAATAACTGGAATCACAATAAATATCATAACCCTTTTTAGCAGAATTACCCGTAAAAGCAGATAAATCAATTTTTGTATATCTTGCATTGATATAAACAGCACCACCTTCATCCTTAGCATTATTGTTAGTAAACAAGGAATTCTTTATTGAATTATATCTTGCTTCAACATAAATGGCTCCACCGTCATCATCAGCGGAATTGGAATCAAAAACACAACCATCAACAACATTATTTTTAGAATCAAGATATATTGCTCCACCTTTGTCATTGGCATGATTTTTAGTAAAGATGCAACCAATAAACTTAAGATTAGGACATGTGGATTCCGAATATGCTGCACCACCCTGTTCTGATACCTTATTGCCAGTAAAATTACAATATGAAATAGTTCCTCCATTAATATTTTTAGAGAAAAATATTGCACCACCATATTTACAGTAATGTTCATTGCCAACATATCCATTATTATTGAATGAACACCTAGTTATTTGAATAGAAGTTTTAGGAGTTTCCTGGTTATTAGTCACATATATTGCGCCACCCATGTTATAACGACCAGTCCCAATGTAATTAGAATCAAAAATACAATCCTCAATTCTAGTATTCTCACTGTTAACTGATATTGCACCCCCAATACGGTCAGCATGATTGCCAATGAATGTGCATCCTTTAACTAAAACACCATCAGCCGCCTTAAAAACATAAATGGCACCCCCATGCTTAAAACTCTCCACATTAATGCCTCTTCCAGCACGATTATTAACAAAAACAGAATCTATTATTTTGGCCTGACTCCTCGCTACATATACTGCACCGCCATCTCCTGCAGTACAATTTTCAAAACGACAAGATTTAACAGTAATCGGAGCACTAGAATAAATGGCACCACCCGAACTAGATGCACCAGAAAATATTTGAGAAAAAGTCTCCAATTTAACAACTTTAGTTCTAGGAAAAGCAACACAATTTGTAAAAGTACAATTAATAATATATGATTCATACTTCCCACTTACAACAATTGCACCTCCATTATTCCCATTCTCCGGTTTTGTAAAATTACAATTGGAAATTATAAAAGGACCCGCTGCCTTAGTATTTTTAATAATTCCATTTATTCCATTTATAAAATTAATATTTTTTATTTGCAAGTAGGCTGATGAGGGAGGATGATTTATTTTAAAAGCATATGCATAAACGAAAATAGTATGTCCCCTACCATCAAGTGTAATCGCTTTCGTAAATTCAATAGCATGAGAAGAACCTAGACGTATATTGTAATCCTTATCCAAGGTTACTGTTGAGCCCGGTTTAGCATCATTAATTAACTTCGCCAATTCATCAGAAGTTCCCATTTTTGAATCGGATAACTGATCATCATTACTTACATTTAAAACTTCTTCCCCACCGGAAAATCCGAGTTTCGAATCATCTTCTTGAGAAGAAGTATAATTATCATCTATTGAAGAATCATCATTGACAGTGTTTAAAACATCCACCTGAAAATCAGATTCCTCCAAACTTAATCCATCATTTTCCAAATTTGTAGCATTGCCTAGTTCATTTGCACTGACAAACGATACTGAACATATCAATACCAGAACGGCAATGACAAACATGATTTTATAATTCTTAATAAGTTTTACCCCCATTAAATATAATATGAAATGTATTTTTATGAAAGAAAGTATATATAAATTATGTTAAAAAACAATATTTTCAAAAAAAAATAATAAAAATGAAGAAAAATACATCAGAGTAGTATTTCGTTTGATTAAAAAAAAAAGAAGGATAAAATAATTATCCTTTTATTAAATCAACAGCAGTTTGGATAGCTTCATCCATTTTATCTGCATTTTTACCTGCCCCTTGTGCTAAAGTTAAGCGGCCACCGCCGCCACCACCTAAAACACCTGCCGCAGTTTTTATAATTTCATTGATTTTGATATCATTGTCAATTGCATTCTGAGAAGCTGCTCCAACAATTTTACCGTCACCGTTTCCCATAATAACTACATCCGCTTTTCCATTATCGGTAAAGTCAGTAGCTATTTTTTGAAGTTCTTTAATGTCTGTTTCCATTTTCTCGGAAATTACCTTCAAGCCATTGATTTCAACAAAGTCATCAGCAAGAGAATTCATTTTAAGTGATGCAATTTCTGATTTCAAACGGTCAATCTCATTTTTCTGTGATTTCCATTCACTAAAGAACCGGTCACAAGTTTTTGGCAATTGGTCGTTTTCAACTTTGAAAATAGCTGAACTTTCCCTTAGCAATTCATTATCATGTTGCATTGAATCGATTGCAGCAAGACCCGCTGAGAAATCAATCCTTTCAACACCATCCTGAACCCTTTCGGTTTTGTTGATTTTGATTGGTCCGACTACACCAGTTCTTAAGACATGTGTACCTGCACAGGCCTGTACATCAACACCAGGGATTTTAACTACACGAATCATTTTACCAGGAACGATACCCCCTTGGTAAAGTACAAATCCATACAATTCCTGAGCTTCATCACGGGTATGGAACTGAATGTCCAAATCGATATTGTCCATCACATATTCGTTGGCAAGTTTTTCAATTTCATTCAGCTCCTCCTGTGTGATGCGTTTGTAGTGGGACAGGTCAATACGTGCTCTTGTTAATCCATTTTGTGATCCTGCCTGCCAAATGTGCTGACCCAGTACTTTTCTTGCAGCCGCAATGACCAGGTGAGTTCCTGTGTGGTGGCGTGCAAGAGTTATTCTTCTTGTCCAGTCAAGTTTTCCTGTGATTTTTTTGCCAACAACATCATCAGAAATGTCTTCATCTACATGATGCAATACAACATTATCAATCTTTTCAGCATGCTTCATGTTAATGTCATTTCCATCGATGGAAACTATACCTATGTCTGAAGGTTGACCACCTCCTTCAGGATAAAATACAGTTTTATCGAAGATCAAACATTTATCTCCATCTTTTTCAACAATGCCCAAAACTTCCGCTTCAAATTCTTTTTGGTAGAAATCTTTATAGAACAATAAGTCAGTTTCAGGATAATCTACTTTAAATGTGGATTTTTTGTTTGAAGTATCTTTCTCGTGAGCTCCTGCAACTTGTGTAAAGAAGTTATCAGGAACATTAACTGTGAAACCGTCACCAGCCATTTCAACAACTGTTTCAGGAGGAATTCCATGAGCATCATATAAATCTATTAACATGTCAAGAGGCATTTCTGATTTTCCTTCTTTTTTAAGTCTTTTGATTGATCTTTTAACAATGCTTTTACCTTTTTTGACAGTTGCAGCATATCTTTCCTCTTCCAAGGTAATGATATTCATGATATGCTCTTCAGATTCACGAATTTCAGGATAGAATTTTGATAAGAAATCTAACTGTATTGCCATTACATCAGCAAGAGACTCTTTCATGTCCAACTCTTTCATGAATCTTATGGTTCTTCTTAAAACCAATCTTGCAAGATACCCTTCCTTAACATTTGAAGGAATAATACCATCAGCAATCATGAATGCAAGACAACGAGTATGATCTGCAATAATATAAATTGCTTCCATTGGTTCTGCAGCTTTTAAATAATCTTCTAAAGAAAGGTTTAAACTGTCTGCTACTTGTTGTCTGAGCTCTTTTAAATCACCAATATCTTCAATATCCATCATTCCTGCAATTTGAGCATTTCTTCCTTGGATATCTTCATTGATTTCAACACCAGTAAGTTCTTTTAGTTTATCCACAACAGGTGCAAAACAGGCATCATATGCTGTTGGAGTTCCTTGTGAAATCCAAGCTATTCTTTCAAGACCATATCCAGTATCTACAACTTTGATTGGAATTTCTTTTTTGGAGCCGTCTTCCAATGTTTCATATTGGATAAAAACCAATGTAGCAAGTTCCACTCCCCTGCAGCACACTTCATAACATGGTCCTTCATTACCTCCACCACTCCACCAAGATTTGATGAAAGTAATTTCTTCTGTGTTTATTCCAATGTGAGCAAAGAATTTGTGACACAATTCGATTGTACGGTCTTCCCAATAGATAAAGTCATCTTCCTTGTTGATTACAGTGTGTGTTCCCATTGTAAAGCATGTCATGTGACGGCCGGTTCTTCCGACATTGTCAACATCGTTCAGTCTAATTGAAGGCTGGGCCATTTCAATCGGATTGGCCGGAGGCTTTACAAGACCTGAGGTTATCCATGGCTGGAAACAGAAAATTGATGCGCCAACCAAAAATACGTCATCCCTCCACCTTTTTGCCAAAACGGGATATCTGTGGACATGAGTATGTCCTTCACTTTCTAAAAATTCTCTAAAAACTTTTTGGATTTCATATAAATTGTATGGTTTATCAGTAGCAGGATTTGCAATAAACTCATACTCATCACATGGAGCATCCCCACAAGTGTCTCTATCAACTTGGGAGTAAAACTCTTGTCCGCAAGTTTTACAAGTTTGTTTTTTATAACCAAGTTCGTCAAAAATTTCTACCATATGAATCAGTTCAAATTATTTATTAGTATAAAATATGTTTTTAATTTAATAAATAATTAATGAAAATATAGATAAGAAAAACAGTTCTAAGAAAAATTTTGTAAAAATAAGCATTGAAAATAGTCAATTAGTAATTAAAAATAGTAAATAAAAAAAAGAAAGGTGATAGATTTAAAAAATCTATCCGAAGAGAGCACCTAATCCAGCTGCTGCTTCTTCTTCAGAAGCTTCTTCTTCTTCCTCTTCTTCTTCCTCTTCCTCTTCAGCTTCAGCTGCTACTGGAGCTGCAGCTGCAGGAGCTGCTGCTGCAACAGCTGCGGTTTCGATAGCTTCTTCGATGTCAACATCTTCTAAAGCTGCAATTAATGCTTTAATTCTAGCATCATCAGCGTCGATACCTGCTGCTTCAATAATACTTTTAACATTTTCTTCGTTAATATCTTTTTCTGCACTGTGCAAAATCATTGCCGCATATATATATTCCATGTTATCACCATTAGTTTTTTAAAGTGTTAGTTATTAAATAATAAAAATTTTAATTAATTAATTTAACCGAAGAGAGCTCCTAACCCAGCTGCTGCTTCTTCTTCACTATCCTCTTCTTCTTCCTCTTCTTCCTCTTCTTCAACAACTTCTTCCACTACTGGAGCAGCTGCTACAGCAACATTGGAAAGTTTTTCTGCTAATTCATCGTCGATTGCGCCTTCAACATCAGCAATTGCAGAAGCAATAGCTAACATTCTAGCATTTACAAGACCGAGAATTGGTTCTGAAGTTTTGGAAGTCAATATAGCTCCTTCTACACCAACGCTTACAGCTCTGGTATGTGCGAGAGATAATATTGCGGAAATAGTTTCTGTAGTAGGTATAGCTGCATTAACAGACAAGTTGAATGCACCGGAAAATGCTTTTTGTAAATCTGCTAATGTTTGTTCTTCGTCGATTGCAAGTACATCTGAAGTATAGATTGATCCTTCTTCATATACTGCTTTTAAGTCCATTCCCACTTCCATTGGATTAATATCCATTCTTGCTAAGGTAGCTGCTACTTGTTTAGATACTTCTTCACCTGCTGCAACAACAACAGTTTCTTTTTGTACGCAGATTTTACCTTTGTCAATTTTTGCAGGAATACCAACTTGTTGCAATTCACCTAAAAATGGACCTGGTTCAAATCCAGTATCTCCTTCAGGTACAATAATATCATCAGGTGCAATAGTTCCCGGTTTTGCAGGAGCTGAAGTTTTGCTGTCTTCTAATATTTTGTATAATCTGAAAGGATTCATTTCGGTTGCAATAAGTGCAACTTGACCATCCATATGCTCAGATAAATCAACAATGTTGTTTTTATCAGCATTACAATCTTCAAGAGCTAAGTCAATAAGATTCTTTTTAGACATTCTGATAACAGCTTTGCCGTTGAGAGATTTTCTCATTTCTTGGAGCTGTTTTGCAGGAATGTTTAATAAATCGACAATACCGATTACATCATATTCATTAATGATTCCGGAAAGCTCTTTAACTTCTTCCTTTTTCCATTCAGCAACATGAGCCATTAGATCACCCT
>NZ_CAMHFP010000049.1 GCF_946184425.1 uncultured Methanobrevibacter sp.
TATAAATATTACTTTGAATTTTATTTAATTTAAATATTTTTTTTTAAATATTCCCATAAATTAATTATACTGAAAATTAGAAATTATAAAATATAATTTAATAGGTGATTTTTTGGAAAAGCAGAGTAAATATCTGATATTATTGATTGTAATATTTGTGATTTGCATTGGTGTTTTTTTATATCAATACAATAATGATGTTGTTACATTCATGATAGTTAATGAAACTCAGGTGGCTGAAAACGGATCATTTTCTGGAATATTAATGGATTCATACAGTCGGGGTGTGGCAAATAAAACAATTACATATCACCCGCCGGGTAATCAAACTGGAGAGGTTAATGTTACAACTGACGAGAATGGTGAATTTTCCATCAGAAATGCAGTCTATACTTCAAATAGTAATGCAAATTATTATAGCAACTTTACATTTGCAGGGGATGATAAATATAAAGGCTGCAGTTATGATGGCAATGTGACTGTCATTGCTAAATGACTATTTTTATTTTTTATTTATAAATAATATAGTGTTAATTAAACGAATTGAATAGTTCAAGTATTGATTAAGAGTTCAATCGTTTAATTTTAATTTTCAATTTTTTCCTTATCATCAATAAACAAGACAGTCAAAATTAGCATGATTGCATGTAAGATGAGTAAAATCAATGAAGTCTGATTGAATCCTGCAACTGAGGAGGAATTATGGCCTATGGCACCTCCTGCCAAAATAGCCATTATAACAACTGCCATTGATGAGCCTATTGCCGCAAAAATCTGCCTTAATGTATTGTTGACTGCGGTCCCGTCCTCAACCTTATCTGATACCATGGTCAAAGCCCATGTTGTGGCAGGCATCAGAGCCAAACCTGCACCGATAAAACGGATGGATTGGGTTATAGCCATAAATTCAAACGATGAATCCTGAGTATACAACATCATGGTTCCAAATCCTATTATTGAAATGACACATCCCATAATCAGGACCTTTTTGATTCCAATTCTATTTGTAAGCAATGGACCTATTATATTAAAGACAATTATCAGTAATCCTCCCGGCAGAAGCACGGAAGCGGAAAAGATTGCGGATTGATAAGCCACTCCCTGCATGAATATCGGAAGAATCGCAGTGCATCCGTTTAAACATGCAAAGAGAATGCAGATGAATATCGTCCCCACTGTGAAATACTTGTTTTTAAGTATGGATAAGTTAATCAAAGGCTTTTCCAATTTTGATTGACGCTTTACAAATAGGATTAAACTTACAATTCCAATGATTATAGGCAAAATCACAAGATAATGTATAAATCCAAAATCCGCAACATTTGTAAAACCAAGCATTATTCCGGCACATCCAACTATTGACAATACAACAGAGAGATAATCAAGAGGATAATCCTCAGTTGGAGCATTATCCTTTACAAATATCACGCCTAAAGCCAATAGAATTATTGTAATTATTGTGAAAAATGAGAACAACTCTCTCCAGCTGTATAAAGTTATGACAAATCCTCCTAAAAACGAACCGATGACTGGAGCTATTGCAATTACCAAACCGTATAATCCCATATAAGTCTGCCATTTTTCTTCAGGGGTGATTCTAAGCAGTAAAATCTGAACATAAGGCATTATCACACCGTTTCCTATTGCCTGAAGAATTCTGCCAATAATCAAAACAATCATGGAATTTGAAAAATAACAAATGATTGATCCAATGAGGAATATTGTCAATGAAAAGAAGAATATTGTCCTTGCAGTGAATCTCCGGGATATATAAGCACTTAATGGAATCATCACTCCCACTACGAGTAGAAATACAGAATATGACCATTGTGCTTGTGTTGATGGGACAGAAAAGTCACTCATCAAATAAACAACGCCAGTTGTAATAATTGATTGGGCTACTGTTAATAGGCTTGTAGATATGATGAATAAGATTAACAGTTTCATTTTATTATTTAGTTGTATATTCATTTTTTTCACTAAATAACTTTATATAATGCATATTATTTATATTGTCATGATTTTTTTTTGAAAATGATTTAAAAAAAGAAAATTGAATATTTAGTGAATTGGTCTAACTAAAAAAATGGGCCCGACGGGGTTTGAACCCGCGACAACAAGGTTAAGAGCCAAGTGCTCTACCAGACTGAGCTACGGGCCCATGTAAAAAATTTTTTTATCAAAAAATTATGAAATAGTCCTATCCGGAGTCGAACCGGAGTCACAAGTTCCAGAGACTCGTATGATTGCCATTACACCATAGGACTATCAATTGCATTGATTTAGAATTCAATTTATAAAAAAATATCATAAATTTGAATTCAATTATATTTTATATTTGTTCATAAATATAAAATTTTTCTATTTTTTTGGGGATTGTAAGTTGAATGATTCATTTTTGATTTTTTTATTTTTTCAGAAAAAATATTCTGTAAATGAAGTAATTGTATATATGACTTTGAGTCATATTCATCAACCTTTATCATCAACTGCCACTACTTTTTTATTTTTTATTTTAGGAATATAAGACTAACTTTTTAAATTTTTTTATATTTTAGTTTTATAATACTTACTATTCTTATTTTTCATTAAAGTTAGGTTTATGAGAAAAATTTATGTCAAAGTTTCTGTTGTAGATAGTAAAAAAAATAAGAGATAAGATTAATATCTTCTTGACCTGTCATAAACAAATGTTGTAACAGTAACTATTATGAATGCGCATATTATGATTGCCGCATTTGCAATAGCATCAACCAGGGAACTTCCGACCTTTTTCAGGAAGTCAAAAATCGCGTTTATCAATGCTGTGAGCTGATTGATTAAATCAGTAATGAATGCCATAATGAAATTTATTAATTCGGTTATCATTCCTATAATCTGATTTATAAGTCCAATAACGAAATCTATTATGCTCAGTATCAATCCTATGATATACTGTACAAGGGATATCAGTGTTTGGAGAAGTCCTATGATGAAATTCAGTGCGGACAGGATTAAACGTAAAAGCTGCTCGATTGAAGTCAAAAGAATGGTAAACAATTTTAAGAATCCTGAAAGTTGCTTCCATATTGACCCAATCAATTCTGTAAGTCTGTGCAAGCCATTTATCAGCTGCTGAATTTGGTTCATAAAACCGTTAAACATATTTCCTATCCATTCAATACCGCTGACGACTGATAGTGCGAAGCCTGCTAGTGAGTCAATGATAGGTTTCCATGTGCCATATACGGAATTGAGAAGTGAATCAAAGAAGTCATCAAGGAATGTACCGTTTGTTTCGTTGCCTCTTGTCTGATTTAGTGCTATTGTGGGTACGGTTGTATTGTTTGTAAAACTTTCCGGACCACTTTCGTCGGTGTCATTTGTCTGGTTGACTTGGACAATGACATGGTCAATAGTTCTGAATGATACCTTATATGCAAAATAATTTGACTCATTTCCTGAAACGGATTTTAAAAGTTCAAATTGGAAAACGGCTTCAGTGTTATTGTCTATCATAACGACTGCGGTGTCGCCCACTATTTCACTTGAACTGGCAACAGCCTTACCTACCTGTGTAGGGGATGATCCGCTTTTTATGAAATCGGGCACTATGCTTGCGACGCTGCCGTCCATATTGTGTCTGTAGCATTCGACTATGGCAAGTTTAAGTGTATTTGCATTTGGAGCATTTGATGCAGAGACACGTTTGAATTCATCACCACTGCTAGCAGGGGATTTTGAATAGTCAAGGATAAATCCTCTAAATCCATCGCTAAATTTAATGTCATTTCCATGTCCTTTAGCTAAAATGTAGTTATTTTTGGATTTATCGACCGTCTTATTCTTATTGTCCTTTATATTTTTATCGGTATTGGCCTTTATATTTTTATCGGACTTCTGGTCTTTATCCGATGCATAGCCTTTGTCAGGGGTATTGTCATCCGTTTTGTCCTGACCGCCTAATGGGCCATCATCTGCTCCATTGTTGCTGTCATGTGTGGCATTGTCCGCCACCACAATACTTAAAAAGGAAAATGAAACCAATATGACAAGTATCAATGTAACTATTTTTTTGTTCATAATCTGCCTCTATATTAATATCTTTTATCATTCCCCATATATTAAGATTATCGAAATTTTTGCCTATTTTTCACTTATAATCAATATTTGTAATTTATTGTTTATATATTGGGATGTACTTTAAATTTTAAATAGTATTATCTAAAAATATATATGTAAATCAGTTAGGTAATGTGATAAATATGGATTTGCGTGAAATGATAATGGATGCTATTAAATATCCTATTAATGATAATCGAAAATTTTTAATATTCTGTGCTTTAATTGTTATAATGAGTTTATCAACAATTGTTCCGTCATACGGTGTTAAGAATGATACTGTAAACATGGTTTTAACTCTTATAACTATAATTGTTGCATTTGTTGTTTTAGGATACTTAATTGAGGTTCTTAAAGGAGGAACTGTGGGTGAAACCACACTTCCCGATTTGGATTATGTGAAACATTTCATCCTAGGTATCAAGGCGATGATTTTGGATATAATCTATTTCCTCATACCTCTAATCATTACTATAATCGTCGCTTCTGCAAGCGGGCTTTTTTCCTCATTCACCACAATTGTTTATTCAGCCATTGGGGCTATGGAAAAGGGTGCCCAAAATGCCACTGCAATAATGGCTGCTATTCCTAAATCATCAATTGCCACATTCAATAATGCGTTGACCGTTACTTTGGTCATTGGAATTGTCCTGTTTGTCATATTTTCATTGCTTTCATTTACAGCAATCGTGAGATATGCAAAAACCGGAAGTGGAATCGAAGGTCTGAGATTCAGGGAAATACTGAAGGACATGCAAAAAGTAGGAGTTCTCAATATTATAGTTTCCCTGATTGTAATTTATGTGATTGCATTGCTTTTGACACTAGTCATTGTAGTTATAGGATTGATACCATATATCGGCGTTTTCATAGGCATCTTTATCGGAGTGCCGTTCATACTTCTGTTCATGTACAGGGCTGTTGGTTTATTGTATGCTGATGCATAACATTAACCATTTTTTTATCAATTCGGGTGTGGCATAAATTATTGAGTTTTAGATTTTGTTCATTTTTTATTAATTTTTCTATTTTTATTTTTATTTTACAAATAGATTAATTGCGTTTTCACTACAATATGAATCTGCATGGTTATTAGAATCAATATTATTGGTTGCTGTTAATTGTTTTGTTTTAATCACTGGTTATGTCTACTATGGTAAAGAAACTAGGTATTATCGTTTATTAACACTATGGGCTGAGGTTTTATTTTACTCTATAATTATTATAATTGCATTGAAATTTATATTTCCTAGTGAACTTGGGTTAGAAAATTATTGGAAAGCAATTATTCCTACATTCTTTACTAATGATCAATTTAGTAGATATTGGTTCTTTACAGCATATGTTGGAATGTTTTTGCTGTCACCATTTATAAACTTGGGATTAAAACATTTCAATAAAAAACAGGATTTGTCAGTATTTTTAAGCCTATTTATAATATTTTCATTATTGCCTACAATTTTAAATCAGGATATGGCCTTTAATCTTAATCAGGGATATGGTGTTTTATGGTTTGTTGTTTTATATTACACTGGGGGTCTTATACATAAATATGAAATATTTAAAATGTTAAAAAATTACAAATGGCTTTTGATTTACATCATATGCTTTTTAATATCTTGGGTATTGAGGTATGTGCTTGAAGTATTAGGTTTGATAGAACCTGGATTTGTGTTATATTCATTTGATTGTTATTTATCTCCATTATATTTCATTGGAGAAATTGCATTATTCTGTTTCTTTAAAAAGATGAATATTACTAAATCATTTATCATATCTCTTGTCAAATTCTTTACTCCAGTTTGTTTTGGAGTTTATCTTATTCACGATAACATGGCTCTTGCATATTTCTTCTTTGATGGCAAATTTGAATTTATAGCTCAATTTGATCCAATTTCATTGTTTATAAGTGTAATTGTTCTTGGAATAGGAATATTTGTTGTTTGTGCTTTAATCGATTGGATAAGAGAATTATTATTCAGAAAATTAAAAGTTAAAGAGAGATTTGGAAAATTTGAAGAGAATGTGTACTTGAAATTTGATAATTATTTGAATTCAAATAGTTAAATGATGCATATCATTTCTATCTAATTGGCTGAATTCACTCTATATTCAAAATTTTATCAAACCCAGACATTCTGAATATTTCTCCCACAGATTCATTAACATTTTTAATGATGAACGGAATATTGTCTGGTTTTAATTTCTTTTGAGTTGCAATCAGAACTCTGAGACCTGCACTTGAAATGTATTCCATATTGGTAAAATCCATAATTAATGAATCAAATTTTCCCATTTCATTTTTAATTTCATTGTCAAGGTCTTGTGAAGTAATTGTATCTATACGCCCTTCAACAGAAATTGTTAATTCTTGTCCATTGTAATCTTTATTAATATTCATAGTAATTTATTTGTTCATATATAATTTTAAATATTTTGTTTTACATAATTTTAGTATAGTTAAATTTTTTTAGGAGAATAAATATGAATTTCTTTAAATTATCCTCAGCTCAGAAAATGCTTTTATTTTCAGAGATAAATAATCCTCATAATGATTCATTTTATCTTAAATTTAGAAAAGATTATGATTTGGATGATTTGGGGTATGTTAAAAAAGCAATTAAAATAATATCTGCCCAATATTTGAATTTACAAATTAAAAATGATGATACCGGTAATTTCAAGCAGTATTATATAGATATTGATGTAAATATTGATTCATTTGATGTTTCAAATGAAAATCTAAATGATTTTATAAAAGATTATCTTGATAAACCTTTTGATGATGTATTTGACTCTCCGTTATATAAATGGGCAGTTTTAAAAACAGAATCTTCTGCTGTTTTGATAGGTGTTGTCCAGCATATTTTGCTTGATGGGACTTCTTTATTTTCAATTATTCCTCATGAAATGGATAAGTGCATCGAATCTATTAAAAACAATAGTGAATATGTCCCAATTGATTATTCCTATGAAACTTATGTTGATGAAGAATTAAAATATTTAAAATCTGATGAAGCAAAAAGTGATAAAAAATACTGGTTAAATACTTTAAAGGATTATTCCGGAGACTGGTATTCATTTGATAATTCGGAACTTGGGTATTTTGAAGTTCTTTTAAATCAGACTTCAGATTTTAATTATTCGCCATTTGTAACATCTCTTGCATTAACCTTCTTGTATTTGGCAAAATTAAAACGTGGCAATAACTTATTCAAAGATCTGGTTTTAAACACTTCAGTCCATGGCAGATACTTTGGACAAGATGATGCACTGGGAATGTTTGTAAACACTATTCCATTAAGATTAACCTATGATGAATATTTAACATTTGATGATTTGCTTGCATACTCTAAAAGCGTTTTAAAAGAGGGTTTGGCTCATGCGAAACTGCAGTTCAGCGAGTACACAACTGATTTGAGAAATGTGGGAATTGATCCTGATTGTATTTCTACTATTTCCATCGTGTCAAATTCTACAAATCATGATTCTAAATTCCTGACATATCAAAAGGACATTAAATTCCCGCTTCACTTCAGAATAAATAAAAATTTCTCCGATAAAAATGGTTTGCATTCTATTTTCATTGAATATGATAAAGCATGTTTCCATAAAAGTGAAATCGAATCAATCGGTCAAGGTTTAAAAGATCTATTAAAAGAGGTTAGCATAGATTCATCAAAAAAATGTCGGGATTACAATGTGGATGAAGTGGAATTTTTCAGGGCAGAAAATTATTATAATAATCTGATAAATTCATTTGATAATCCAACATCAATTTCACCGGATGTTAGTGGTGATAAGGTTAAATTTACACAGATTTCTAAAGCAATTGATGAGGATAAGTTACAAAATTTGTCTAACCAGTATAAACTGCCTAAGGAAAAGCTATTGCTCGCAGTTTTCCTATATGATTTAACCAAATTTTCATTTTCAAAAGATATTTTAATTGCTTATAATCGTGTTGCTGCAGGATATCATTTTGACACTGATTTAAGCGTTGAAGAATACTTAAATGATTTTAAAAATTCATTTAAAGAATTCAATAAATATCCCCTTTTAAACAATCAGAAATTAAACTTTGAAAGTGAAATATTATTTTTCATTGATGAATTTGACACTAAAGACTACAAACTTGTCTTTAATTATGAAAGTGGAAAAATCAATATCAGTTATGACGAATCATTCTATTCAAAAGAATTAATGGACGTATTTTTGGAGTCCATTGATGTATTATTGGATAAATTTACCATAAATGAGACATTACTTAATTCTATTTCAATAAGACGTGAAATTGAACTTGATGAGGACTTTGAAATTGATCTGGCTAATGAAGGCGTAATAAATAATATATTTGAAAAGATATCTTTGGAAAATCCGGATAAAACAATACTTTATACAGAGGATGGCGAGTTAACATATGATGAATTAAACAGAAAAGCAAATAAAATAGCCAACAGTTTAATTAAAAATGGGGTTGAAGTTGAAGATAAAGTAATGTTTATGATGAGGAGAAACAGTGATTTGATAGCGGCTGTTTTAGGTATTGTCAAAGCGGGCGCCGCATTTATTCCGATTGATCCGAACTATCCGAAAAACAGGATTGACCAGATATTGGAAGACAGCGATTCAAAATTTGTCATTACTTCTGAGGATATCGAATACGATGGTGAAAACAGATTTGATGTTGGAAAATTACTTGAAGAAAGCGATGATTCAAATCCGAATGTAGAATTAACTCCTGACAATTTATGTTTCTTAATTTATACTTCAGGGTCAACCGGAAAACCTAAGGGGGTAATGATTACTCATAGGGGAATATCAAACTATATTGCCAATGTGGATGAAAATGTTCCGATTTATGAGCTCAACCGTAAATGTGATAAGTTCATATCAATTTCAACAGTGTCATTCATTGTATTTTTAAGGGAGATATTCGGTACAATTTTAAACGGTTTGCCGGTGGTATTTGCAAATGATGAGGAGGCTATTGACCCATTACAATTAGTGGAACTGTTTAAAAAGACTGATGCGGATGGTTTTGGCTCAACACCGACAAGACTGCTTGAATACTTGCAGCTTGAAGAAATTCAGAATGTTGTTGGCGGATGTAAAGTAATTATTGTAGGTGGTGAAGGATTCCCTCCAGTTCTCTATGATAGATTGTCAAAATACACTAAAGCAGATATCTACAATTCATATGGTCCGACAGAAGTTACAATAGCATCACATTACAAATTAATTGACTCTTCTGAAGTAACTGCTGGTTGGAAAATGCTTAATGTAGTTGATAAAATTATGGACATTGATGGAAATCAGCTGCCTGCTTATGTTTCCGGTGAAATATATGTTGGTGGTGCCGGAATTGCAAGAGGATATCTGAATAATCCTGAACAGACCGAAAAGGTGTTCATGGAGTTAAACAACATTCCATATTATAACACTGGTGATTTGGGTAAAAAGGATTCAAAAGGCGAACTGTATGTTGCAGGACGTAACGATACTCAGATTAAACTCAGAGGATTGAGAATTGAGTTATCTGAAATCGAAAGTGTAATAGCAAACTATGAAGGCATTGCATTGTCAAAGGTTGTTGTTAAAAAACTTAACAGTATTGAACACCTTTGCGCATACTTTACTGCAACTTCACAAATTAATTTGGATGATTTAAAACAGCATTTAATCGATTCACTTCCGAAGTATATGGTGCCGTCTTATTTAATACAATTGGACGCTTTTCCAAAAACTCCAAATGGAAAAACTGACTTCAAAAACTTGCCGGATCCTGAAATAAATCTAGATGATTTTATTAAACCGAGAAATGATATTGAAAAAGAACTGTTTGACATTGTCTCAGATATTTTGGGAATGGATGAATTTGGTGTTAATACTGATTTATTCAGCATTGGTTTAACTTCTTTGACAGTTATCCAGCTGACCTCTGCAATATATTCCAAATTAAATGCCCAATTGAATGTTACTGAAATTCTTAAATACAAAACTATTGAAAAAATAGCTTCTGAAATTAAAATTGAAGATGATGAATCGCAGGATATTAAAGAACTTTATCCTTTAACTCCAAATCAACTTGGAGTTTACTTTGACTGCATTAAAAATCTGGATAACACTGCATATAACCTTCCGAAGAAAATGGAATTTAGTGAAGGAATTGATGTTGGCAAACTTAAATCATCAATCATTAAAGCTATTGAAAATCATCCGTATCTCAAAACAAGAATAATAATGGATAACGGTGAAGTATATCAGCAAAGAAGGGATGATTTAAAAATTGATGATATGATTGAAGTTGTTGATGAAGCTGATGTTGATGAGTTTGTAAAACCATTCAAACTGGATGAGGGTCCATTATTCAGATTTAAGATAGTTGGAAACTCAATGCTTTTAGCTGATTTCCACCACATTATTGTTGATGGAACCTCTTTAAACATTTTATTTGATGAAATCTCAAAAATCTATGATGGAAAAGATTATGAGATTGAAGAGCTTGACGGATTTGAATATTGCTTAAATGAGATTAAAACACGCCAATCCGGTTTATATGAGGAGGCAAAATTATTCTTCAATAACAGAGTCAAAGAGTTTGATGATGTAACATTAATTCCACAGGACATTAACGGCGATGAATCACAAGGTAAAGTCGCAATGAATGATATTTTCCTTGAAAAAACCAGTATTGATGAGTTCTGTTCAAAAGCAAATATCTCTCAGAACAATTTGTTCCTGGCAGCAACATCATTTGTTATAAATAAATTCGTATATAATCGTGATACATTAATCGCAACTATCACTAATGGTAGATTCAATCCAAATCAACAGAAAACATTGGCCATGATGGTTAAAACATTACCATTAGCATTGAAATTAAATTCTGATTCAACTCTTAAGGAATACTTTGAATATATAAATGGGGAATGGCTGAATGTATTGACATATTCCGCATATCCTTTAACTGAAATTTCAAATGAATTCGATATTGCTCCTGAAATATTATATGCTTATCATGGAAAAATCATTGAAGACATTGAAATCGGTGGAATGAAAGTTGAAAGACAGTCTATTGATTATGAAGGACTGAAATTCAAAGTCAACATTAATGTTGTGGAAGTTGATGGTCAATACAGAATTTTCTGCGAATATAATGATCAGTTATACTCTGAAACTTTAATCAGCACTTTCCTTGAATCAATTGGAATAGTTTTAAACAAATTCCAGACATTTGATGAAAGCACATTGATGAAAGATATTTCAATCATTGAAAACGATGACTGGGGTGTCGATGATTTGGCATATGATGATGTTCCTGAAGACAGATTAAATAAAATATTTGAAAATCAGGTTGAAATGCATCCTGACAGAGTAATATTATATGCCACTGACGGGGAATTTACATATGATGAACTAAATAAAAAAGCTAACAGAATTGCTCACAGCCTCATTAAAAGGGGTGTCGGTCCTGAAGACAGAATAATGTTTATATTAAATAGGGACAGTAATGTGGTTGCATCAATATTTGGTATTCTAAAATCCGGTGCAGCATTCATTCCGGTGGATTCAGAATATCCATCTGAGAGAATTGAGCATGTTTTAACAGACAGCGAATCCAAATTTATCATTGTGGATGATGTGATTGAGAAGAAAGGTATAGATTTAAGTGGATATGAAGATAATTTGCTTGATGTTAATGAACTGCTCAAAGAAAAAGACACTGCTAACCCTGATCCGGATGTGCATGCAAACAATATGGCATATCTCATTTACACTTCAGGTTCAACAGGACTTCCTAAAGGAGTAATCCTTGAACATGGAAACATTGCAAACTTTGTGTATCCTGACCCAAGGAATGTTTGTACTTATGAACTGGTTCATAATCTTGAAAAAGAAGATTATAAAGTATTGTCCACAACAACAGTTGCATTTGATGTATTCCAGCAGGAAATTATGGGATCACTTTTGAATGGTGTTCCAATGGTATTTGCTAATGATACTGAATATAAAGATCCAATTGAAATGATGGATTTAATCCACAGAACCGGTGCAAATGTTTACATTGCAACCCCATCAAGACTGCTTCAGTATCTTGAAATTGAAGCGATGCAGGAGACTATGTATGGATTTAAGGTATATATTCATGCTGGAGAACCTTTCTCTAAAAGATTATATGAGCTTCTCTCACAAAATTCCAATGGAAAATTCTTTAATATGTACGGGCCAACAGAAACAACTGTCTACTGTAACGGTGTTCAGCTTGAAAGCTCAGATATTCACATTGGAAAAGAATTATTCAACGTTCATGAAATGGTCATGGACTTTGACTCCAATCCATTGCCTCCAAATGTAATAGGGGAGTTATATATTGCAGGAAAAGGGGTTTCAAGAGAATACTTGAATCGTCCTGAGAAAAATGCTGAGGCATATGAAGTTATTAACGGAATAAGATTTTACCGTTCAGGAGATTTTGTTAAGGTCACTGAAGAAGGAGATTATTATGTATTCGGAAGAATGGATAATCAAATCAAACTCAGAGGTTTAAGAATAGAAATTGGGGAAATTGAAGTTGGACTTTCAAAATTCCCAGGAATCAAATCCGTTGCAGTTGTTGTTAGAAAAATCAAAGGCAATGACCATTTATGCGCCTACTTCACAGTTCATGATGAATACAGGGAGGAAAACCGTGGAGAAACCGAATACTCAATTAATATTGATGATTTAAAAGCTTCCCTTGCGGAAAAATTGGTATATTATATGGTTCCAACAGTTTATATGGAACTTGATGAAATGCCTCAAACAGCAAATGGTAAAACAGACCTCAGAAACTTACCTGAACCTGTTTTAATAACAGAATATGTGGCTCCTGAAAATGACATTGAAGCATTCTTTACAAACCTGTTTGGTGAAATCTTAGGACTTGATGAAGTAAGTGCTACAGATAATTTCTTTGAAATTGGTGGAACCTCACTTTTAGTGACCAAAATTACAATGGAGGCACTAAACAGAAACTATAATCTGAACTATGGGGATGTATTTTCAAATCCAACTCCAAGAGCATTGGCCGAATTGGTATTATCCGACCAGTCTGAAGAGAAAAAAGCTGAACTGTCATATGATTATTCCGATATTGATTCATTACTTAAGAAAAACACTCTTGAAAACTTACTTGATGGCGAAATTCAGGATAGTTTGGGAAATATTTTACTCACCGGAGCTACAGGATTTTTAGGAATTCATGTTCTTCGTGAAATATTGGAAAATGAAACTGGTGATGTATACTGTTTCATAAGATCAAACAAAGTATTAAGCGGAGAGGAAAGATTAAAATCACTTCTCTTCTATTATTTCTCCAATGAATACGAAGAGCTTTTCAATGAGAGATTGCACATTATTGAAGGGGATATTACAAACTTTGAAGACTTTGAAAAACTTATTAATGTAAACATTGATACCATTGTCAATTGTGCAGCTAATGTGAAACACTTTTCATCTGGAACGGACATTGAGGACATTAACCTTGGTGGTGTTGTAAACGGGCTTAAGTTTGCTAAAATGAAAAATGCAAAATATGTTCAGGTTTCAACCTACAGTATTGCAGGTGAAAGTATTAACAATTATCCTCCTGTCGATGTTCCGTTCACAGAGCAGGACTTATTCATTGGTCAGGCTGTGGACAATCAGTATCTTAACTCCAAATTCCTCGCAGAAAGGGCAGTTCTTGAAGCTGCGGTAGAGAATGATTTGGATGTTAAAATCATGAGGGTTGGAAACCTGATGGCAAGAAGCTCTGACAGTGAATTCCAAATTAACTTTGAATCAAACGGATTCATTAACCGTTTAAAAGCATTTGTTACAATTGGAAAAATGTCTTACTCAATGATTATGGGCAATGTTGAATTTTCACCAATTGATATGACTGCAAAAGCAATTATTGGTCTGTCAAAAACTCCAAAGGATTGTACTGTATTCCATCCATATGATTATCACAGTATCAGTTTTGGAGATATAATTGAAATCATCAAACCTCTGGGATTGAATATTGAATATGTGGAGGAAGATGAATATCAAAAAGCATTGGATGATGCATTGGCCGATAAATCAAAACAAGAAGGAGTTTCAGGTTTAATTACTTCAATCGGTTCTGGTAAAGTTAAAAAAATCTGGCTTCCTGTATCAAATGATTATACCGTACAGGCATTGTATCGTTTGGGAATTAAATGGCCGTATGTGTCTGAAGAGTATGTCTATAACTTTGTGAAATATTTGGATGATCTGGACTTCTTTAGTATTTAAGGGGATTAATGATGTATGAAAGAAATTATGAATTATTGAGGAGTAAATTCAGTGAATTTTTCCTCCCGACATTATTTACTTCAATGGCAGGAAATATCTGTTTATTTGTGGATGGTTTGATAGTGAGCTTTTTAATTGGTGCATCTAATCTTGCACCAATTCAGATTGTAGCTCCTGTGATTACTTTTGTCAATCTAATCTATTGGATGATTGGATTGGGTGGTAGTGTACTTTGTTCTGTTGCAAAGGCAGAATTTGATGATGAAAAGAGTAATTCATATTTTTCAACATCCATTATTTCACTTTTAGTAATTGGAATACTGATTTCGATATTCGGTTTGATATTTTCAGGCAGTATTACACAGTTTTTATGTTCCTCCCAGCCCGAACTGATTCCTGAGGTAACTTCATATTTCAATTCATTAATTATTGGTATGCCGTTTTTATGTTATATGATGAGTTTATCATACTTTATAAGGGCAGATGGTATGCCGTCACTACCGTTCAGGGCAATATTGATTGCAAATATTGTTAATATATGTTTTGATGTAATTTATATTTCATATTTCCATTTAGGACTTTCAGGAGCAGCATTGGCTACTTCAACAGGTTATCTTGTTGGATCAGTTTTAATTTCATATTACTTTTTTAAAAAGGACCGTACATTGGAATTTATTAAATTAAAATTAGGCAAATTCTTCGCTTTCCTTAAAAAAATTGCAACTTCCGGATTTTCATCTTCTTCAACACAGTTATACTTAACTTTAAAATTGCTTGTAATAAACTTTTTAGTTGGAATATATGTTGGAAAATCAGGTATTGTGGCATTCGGTATCTGCTATAATAGCCTGTTCATATTATATATATTTTTAATAGGAACTGCTCAGACAATGTCTCCAATAGTGTCTGTTTACTTTAAAGAAGAAGACTATTCTGGAGTTAATTATATTATTCACAGGTCTTTAAAAATCGTTGTAATTGCAAGTTTGGCTTTATCTTTGTTATTTATTGTGTATCCTCGGGCGTTATTGTTCCTGTACAGTGTTAAAAATCCTGCAGATGTTCCTGTTGTATTGAATGCTCTGCGAATATTTGCAATAAGTTATGTGGGAACAGCCATTACATTTTTATATACTTTTTATGCTCAGGCAATTCAGAAAAATAAATTATCCACTATTATTTCCCTGCTTGAAGGTTTGGTCTTGCCTATTGGGCTTGCATGCATATTGTCCATTCCATTTGCAGGAAACGGTATTTGGATTTCATTTGCAATCGCTGAAGCATTAACAATACTGTTCATCTTTGCTTATTCAAAATATATCCATAAAAAAACAGAGGGTGAATATTCAGGATTCTTTATCAACAAGCACAATGATGATGAAAAAGTATTTGAACATACAATTAATGGTAATGTAAAAGATGCTGTGGAATTGGCACAAAATGTTCAGAATTATTTATCAGACAATAAATCTGCAGCAATAGTCAGTTTAGCTATTGAAGAGATGCTTGTAAACATCATCAACAACAATGAAACAGTTAATACAATTGATGTAATTGTTAGAAATAATGCTGACAATATTTTAATATCAATTAAGGATACTGGTGTCGATTTCAATCCAGTAGTGGAAAAAGATAATCTTGAATTTGATAATATCAGTGTTTTAAATAAAATTGCAGACAATGTTAACTATTCAAGAGTATTAGGGTTAAATAGTACTGTAATAACTATTAAAAATTAACAACTTCATTATATAGTATAATGAAGTCATTAATCCATCATCTTATTAGCTAATGCAATATGCTAATGGTGATGAGATTAATTCCACTTTTGATATGTAGGGTCAGTGTTTATGTTTGAATTAAATGTAATTTTTTTAAAGTCTTGTTTTGGCCTAATTATGTATGACTTGAAATTTAAAATATTAATCATGTAATTATTTGGAGAGGAATATATGAAAACTCATGTGATAGTTGTATAACTTTTGTTCTCTTAACACTACTTTTTTAGAA
>NZ_CAMHFP010000050.1 GCF_946184425.1 uncultured Methanobrevibacter sp.
ATAGCCATTTCAGTTGGGTCTAACCATTCTCTTTTTGCACCAATCATTGGGTCAGACATAACAATGATGTAACCTAAGCCTTGTTCATCCATTTCATCTTTTTTACCTTTACCAGGTGCGTCACCAATGATAATAGCAGGAATATCTTTTTCAGATAATAATTCTCTTGCTTTAGCTGGTCCAGGTGCTCCTGGGTTTGGGCTTATGAAAATTGCGAAATCAGGTTCGAAAGCGTCTATTTTAGGAACAACGTCTTCTACTTGTTCAGGGTTCATTTTTGCTCCAGATCCAAAAGTTCTTACATCGATATTTGGTCTGTCTGCTCTTTCGTCTAACAATAGGTCAATTACTGGTGAAGTACCAATATTACCACTTTTAATAATAGCAATTTTAACTACCATAATTAAGTCTCCTTTTTCGATAATTATAATTTTAATTCAAAAACTATTTAAATTTTATTATTTACAATTTTTAATCAGTTAAACAATTATTTCAATAGAATTTGTTCATCATATTAATTTAATGAATCATATTTTATATAATCTATAGAATTTTTAAAAATTTCTTAATAATATAAATGTAAAATATACAAAAAAAGCACAAAAAAACACGTGTGAAAACAATGAAAAAGTTGACTGTAGTGAAAAAATCTAAAAAATTAGAATAGAGTGGTTCCGACGAGATTCGAACTCGTGATCCCCTCCTTGTAAGGGAGGTATCATACCACTAGACCACGGAACCAACAAACAATATTATGATTTTATTATTATATAAATATTTCGGTTTATAAAAAAATATTAAATTAAAATAAATTTTAAGAATACTTATAATACACCTTTAGTGGAAGGAATTTGGTCATGTTCTATTTTAATAGCTTCTTTTAAAGATTTGGCAAATGCCTTAAATATTGCTTCAGCCTTATGATGGTCATTTGCTCCCTCCACAGTCCCATAAATATTCAATTTAGCAGAACCTGCAAAAGATTCGAAAAAATGGATTACAATATCTGAAGTCATATCTCCTATTTTTTCATTTTTAAAATCAAGACTCATATTGCAGTAACTGCGTCCACTAATGTCAATTGCAACGGTGGCGACTGATTCATCCATAGGAACGATGGCATGAGCCATTCGTTTAATGCCTTTCTTATCACCAATAGCCTGCAGAAAAGCTTCACCAAGCAATATTCCAACATCTTCAATAGTATGGTGATCATCGATTTCAACATCTCCAGATGCTTCAATTTCCAAATCAATCATACTATGTTTTGAAAATGATTCCAGCATATGATTAAAAAAATTCACTCCTGTTGAAATATTATAGTTACCTTTTCCGTCAAGATTCATTTTTATGGTGATATCTGTTTCGGAAGTTTTTCTTGAAACATTTGAAATTCTAGTCATGATCTAACCTATAAAATAATTGATTTTAGCATTAATAATTTATACTTCTTCGCCCGGACGTATGATTTTAATGCAGTCTACAGGACATTCCATTGCACATAGTGTACAAACATGACAGTATCTTAAGTCCAATATATGTGCAACGTTGCTTATTTTCCAAATTTTAGCTGCTTTCGGACAAATTTCATAACAATTCCCACAACCGGTACACTTATCTTCATCAACTAAAATTTGCAACATTATTTCACCTTTCAAATTATAATTTTAAAGTAGCAACAGACATTGCCTTGAATCCAACATATACTTCTTTACCAATAGTAAGATTTAATTCCTTTTCGGCAGATAAGGTAATATCTGAGAACAGATTGATTCCACCAACATCAATACTGACACGAATGACTTCATTTTGGAGTTTCATTTCAACAATTTGACCTTTTAGAATATTACGAATACTTGATGTTTGAGGTTCCAACATTAAGAAGATATTATCATAGCTTATTAATGCCAATATCCTATCTCCAACTTTATAATTTCTATTTAATGGAGCGTTAATTTCAAATTCATGCATTTTGATTGTCATTACACCTTTAACTTCATCAACATTAACTATTTCAGATTCAATTTCATTAACATCCTTATGAAGTTCCATGATAGCATTGATTTTCTTACATTCTTTTAAAATAGAGTATCCTTCATCCGTGAGAGAGGTTCCTCCTCCACCACCTTTTCCGCCTTTTGTTGTGTTTACAATCTTAACATCTAGACCTGACTCAATCTTATCAATATAATTCAAGGCAGTCCTATAAGAAACATTAATAAATTTCGCAGCTGCAGTAAGAGAACCTGTGTCTAAAATTGACTCTAAAAGTTGGAATTTCTTACTATCTAACAAGAAAGAATTGCCATCAATATTAATTTTATATTCTACTCCTGCTTTTACATCAGTCATATTATAATCCCCCAATTATAATTGATATAATTTATATTTTTTATATATAAAATAGTTTTCTTATAAATTAATTTCTAAATTCAATTCTTTCGACAAAATTTAATAATTTATTTACAAGTTTAGATAAAGGACCTAATTTAGATGAATAATCTCTTAAAGTAGCAATATCTTCTTTTGTGAAAAATTTTACTAAAATCAAAGCAAAGAAATAAACAATCATACAAATGATAATTCCCGGAAACAAGAGTAAAGTGGTTTTAGGAATAAAAAACCCAACAACACCCATAATTGCTGTTGCTGCCATAATTTTGATGACAGATTTGGTTGGAGGACTAGTTTTAGTTAATTTAAATACAAAATAAATGCAAGGAACCATCATTAAGAAACATGCAATTGTGGTTGCGGTTGCACCACCTGCAATTCCTAAAAATGGAGCTAAAATCCAGGAAAGAACACCAGTAACAATTGAACCGAATACTAAAATATACATTGGAATTCTAGGATTTCCAATACCTTGGACAATACTTGTTGATATAGCAAAAATTGAATAAAAAGTCATACCTATGGCCAATATTGCCAAAGCGGAAGCACCGTTTACATAAGCAGGATTTTTGAAGTAAAGTAATTTTAAGGTTGGAGCTGCAAATAAAGCAAGTCCGATACACATTGGAATTACAAATAATAGTGATATCTTATAAGATTCACCCACATACTTCTGAAGAGCCTTAATATCATGAAGCTTAAATGCTTCAGAAGAAGCTGGCAAAATAGTAGTTGCAACGGAAATAGAAATCATTAGCGGCAATCTTGCAATAGGATCTGCTGCTACGAAAAATCCAACATCTGCAAGTGTTAAAAATTTACCCATAATAACAGTACAGATGTTAAAAATGAGCATTTCTGCAATAGCGGTTATAATAACTGGAATTGCAAACTTGACAAGCATGATTCCAAGCTTCAGTTCATCTCTAAATGAAAAAACAAAATCATCACTATACTTAGGGATATATTTCGGCATGTAAACTTTGAATATGTAAACTGCAGAAAAGGCAGCAAGAGCATAACCTATAACAGTACCCCATACCGCACCAACAGTAGACAAACCTATCAATACAAAGACAGTTGCAAATAAAATCATGAATAACTGCTCTATAGCACGGGTATAAACGATATATTCCATTTTGTATACACCCTGGAATGCTCCTCTAAAAGCGCCCAAAACGACACTGAATGGAGTAATACATCCAATAATTTGAATAGGAAGCATTGTTTCCGGTTTTTTTAAAAATACATTAGCTAAAATCGGACCGATGACAAAAATCATCAGAAATCCTAAAAATAGACCCAGAAATACCATTATCTTCAACGAAGTGAAAATAGTCTGCCTAGCCATATTATGGTCATCGACAGCCTCATATTCTGCTATATATTTAGATATTGCTGGAGGAAGACCACCTGATGCCAAAGTTTGAAAAATACCCTGGAATGACATGGTAATTCCAAGAATACCATTAGCAGTAGGGCCTAAAAGTGTAGCCATTAAGAAACGGTATAAATAACCTCCAATACGGAAAATTATGTTTCCGATAAAAATTATCAAACTACCTCGTACTAACTTATTTGCCATAATATACCTTTAAAAATTAGTTACTTATATTATACTTGATTGTAGTATTTAAATGTACTTATTTAAGAAATTTTCAAATTCATGTAAAGTTCTGTCTAATGAGTCCATCCCATACATATCACGTTTAAGCTCATCAAGAGAATCATTAGACCAAAAGGAAGCACCTAAATTAGAGCCGAATGGACCTCCACTTACAGGAATTATCCCATGTATCATAAAATATGTAATGTTTTTTAGATGAACGAAATCCTGTCCGCCGGTTCTGTCTCCGCCCACAGCAATGCTCATTCCAATTTTTCCGCGAAGCAGATTATAATCGATAGCTTCCAGAGCACGTGTACGATCCATAATTGCAGCCAAATTAGAACTTATTCCTCCACTTTGAACAGGTGTGGCCAAAATTATCCCATCAGATTTTTGAAGACCTTCATAAACTTCAGCCATATCATCATCTATAATGCATTTTTTGTTTTCCAAACAGTAATCACAGTGCATGCATGGCTTAATATCCTTTCCATGACAAGCAAACATTTCAGTTTCAAAACCATGATTATTTAATTTTTCCAAAGCTGCATTCAAAACATATTCTGTTGTATTTTTACGGGGACTAGCACAAATTCCAAAAACTTTCATCTAATCAAAACCAGTATCTTATAAATGAATATTGGGAATTAATAATTAAATATATTTTATGGATAAGGATTGAAAAAAAAAGAAAAAAAGAAAAGAAATTTTAATTTCTATCTTATTACAGTAATTCTTGCTGACTTTAATAAAGCATTATAGTATTTGTTACCTGCAAATTTAATTGCAGCATTGAACCTGCCAACTTTATTTAATTTTGTAATCTTAAATATGGCCTGTCCTTTTGCATTGGTAATTGCTTTATAGAGTTTACCATTAACTTTTAAGGTCACTAAAACCTTTTTCATGTATTGGTTTTTATTGGTTTTTAAAATAACGCTGTATAATTTAATTTTAGATTTTACCTTATAAGTTTTCTTTAATGCAAACATTTTAGGTGTTGCTTTTTTAACAACGACTTTAGTGCTAACACTAGATGCCTTATATGCAGCATTGCCTGCAAATTTAATAGTGGCAGGATAAGTTTTTGGCACTAAAGAAGAAATTACAACTTTTGCCTGACCTTTTTTATCAGTGGTTCTGATAATGGTTTTACCATTGATAAGAATAGTAACTTTGCAATTAGATAATGCTTTGCCTGTTGAATCTTTTAAGGTAGCTATCAAATATTTGTTTACACTATAAATTGCAGTCACTTGAGGAGCAACAATCTTAGTAGATACTTTTTCCACTGTTACAATAAATTGCTGTAAAGCCAAAATTGTAGAACCTGTAGCAACGAATGAAATAGAATTGCTGTTTTTAACTAAAGTGGATACGTCTTTAGTGAATAAATCAGTTGTAGATGAAGTTCCATTCCAAACATTATCATAAGATTTTCCATTAAATACAACATTGCCTTCACCACTTTGAGCACCCGCAGCTAAAACATAAAGAGTAGCGCCAGTAATATCTTTGGCAGATATGTTTATTGTTGAATCAGTGTTAACGGTTCTATTTGCTTTATTATTGGAAGTACCAGCTAATAAATCAGCACCATCGGTAATGTAAACAGTTTTAACAGTTGAACTGCCAGTTATATTATACATATAAACTAAAGCACTTGGATAAACAGCAGGTGTTTTTGCAGATTTAGAAACAAATAAACTATTATTTCCAATTGTCATTAAATCAGTTACATCATAAACATAAAGGCCATAGGCATATCCGCCATAATTACCTAAATTACTTTGGTCCACATAAGTATTGACAGGAGTAATATTAGCATTATTAAATGCAACTGAAATGCTGCCTCCTAAATTAGGATTCCACCAGTTATAAGGCACATAAACAAATGCCTTAACAATTTTAGATTTATCAGGCAAATTAACTGTCCAAACATCAGTTCTGTTAAGAACAGCAGCACCCATATAAGTACTTACATCCTTAATATCAACAACAATATCACCAGTGAATTTATAAGATTCCACAGGCCCGAAAGCACCTTTTGGATAAGCTAAATCTTTACCTAAATTACCATTATACAAAACAGGAACAATTAACTCGGATTCACCAACTTTACTATCTTTAAATAATAATTGAACAGTATAATTAACTTTAGTGTTGTTAGCGCCTTTGACAGTAGTTTCATCAACAGCCCTAACAGTAGGATCAGTCAACAATAAAGTATTATCCCCTTCATTTAAAGTAGCATCAATAGAATCAACAACAACACCATCAGCCAACAACTGAACAGAATAATTTCCATTCTTATTAGTCTTTACAGTGGCTGTGACAGTATTATTAGTACCGGCATAACAAGTATTAGCATACTCAGTAGCTAAAGAAACATCAGTTTCAACGGCATCTATTGAAGTTACAATAAGTTGTTGCAAAGATAAAATTGTAGAACCAGTTGCAACAAATGAAATAGAATTAGTGTCTTTTATTAAACCAGAAACATCTTTTGTGAATATGTCAGTAGTGGATGAAGTTCCACTCCAAACATCACCATATGACTCATTATTAAATACTATATCACCTTCACCACTTTGGGCTCCTGCAGCAAAAATGTAAAGAGTGGCATTAGTAATATCTTCAGTGAAAACATCAATTAAAGAATCTATTTTGACTGTCCTATTTGCTTTATTATTAGAAGTACCTGCAAGCAAATCAGCATCATTTACAATGTAAACTGTGTTTACAACTTTACTTCCAGTTGAATTGTAGAAATAAACTAAAGCACTTGGATAAACAGCAGGAGTTTTAGCATCTTTATTAACGAAGAATGAATTATCACCAGAAGTCATTAAATCAGTTACATCATAAACATAAAGACCATAAGTGTAACCACCATAATTACCTAAATTACTTTGGTCCACATAAGTATTAACAGGAGTTACAGATTGACCATTGAATGTAGCAGAGAGATTACCATTCAAATTAGGATTCCACCAATTATAAGGTAAATAAACGAATGCCTTGACAAGTTTTGAATTGTTATCTAAATTAAATGTCCAAACATCAGTTCTGTTAAGAACAGCAGCACCCATATAAGTACCTACATCCTTAATATCAACAACAATATCACCAGTGAACACATAAGAATCTACAGTTTTATAAGCACCGGCAGGATAAGCTAAATCTTTACCCAAATTACCATTATACAAAACAGGAACAACTAATTCGGATGAGCCTACAATAAGGTCATCATAAATTAATTGGACAGTATAGTTAACTTTAGTGTTGTTAGCGCCTTTGACAGTAGTTTCATCAACAGCCCTAACAGTAGGATCAGTCAACAATAAAGTATTATCCCCTTCATTTAAAGTAGCATCAATAGAATCAACAACAACACCATCAGCCAACAACTGAACAGAATAATTTCCATTCTTATTAGTCTTTACAGTGGCTGTGACAGTATTATTAGTACCGGCATAACAAGTATTAGCATACTCAGTAGCTAAAGAAACATCAGTTTCAAATGGCTGAGCAACAAGAACTGACAATACATTTTTAATTGAACCATATGAAGAAGTTCCTGCATAAGATACCAATAATTCTGTATTTCTAGCGTTTAATTGTTTGGTTAAATCCCATTGATTCAATTGATAATAGTTACCAGATTTATGAACCCCCGCATCACTTAAAAATTCGCCATTTAATCTATAGGATCCGTCCCCACTTGAAAGAACAATGTTAGTTAAACGCAATAGATAAGCCTTATCAGTTAAGGAGGATGTGTCAAAAGTTACTGTAACATTAGTTTTTGACCATAATTGATTAGAGTCTATCCAATAATTAATTACATCATCATCCCCATCATCATATGCTAAAACTAAACTGATTAATTTTATTCTACCATCAAATGTTTTATTTTCCATTTCAAAAGTTTTAACATCCAATGTAATATGTGTACCGTTTAATCCTTTTAAAGAGTTAGTAATATCATAATACATCATATAATCAGAATAACATTTAGTAGTGTGGTTATTTACTGTATAAACAGTTCCATCAGTACTTCCTTGTTCAATCCACAATTGTTCACTAGCTAATTGACTTTCCCCAGTTACTGTTTTAAGAGTTATATTGGCATTAGCCCCATGAGTATTAGTGGCTGAACCTCCATAAACATTTACATAAACAGCAGCATTTTTAATTTCTTTTGCATCAGAAGGAATATCATAATTAAGCTCACCACTAGTAGCCCATGGATTTTCAGTTACCACATCCACATCACCAGAAACAGAATCTCCAACAACAATTTCTCCACCTGCAGAAACAGTTTCGTTATCCACATCGCTAGCAGATATTGCACTTACACTAAGAACAATCATGAAAACTAAAACAAAAATAAAACCAATTTTTTTATTTTTCATAATAATCCCCAACAAAATTTTTTACAATGTACAGTACAAGATAATTTTAATTTGTAATAAAAAAAATTAAAATTATATTATTATTAATAGTACAATTTTATTTTAAAGTAATACTTATTTAAATATTTCTATAAAGCCTAAAAATTAAAAGTATAAATATAATGAACCTTTTTTCATGAAAAAATAATAAAAAATGCACTTAAATGAAAAAAAGTAATACTTTAAAGATAATAAAAAAAAATAAAGTATTAAAAAAGTATTACTTATAGAAAAATTTAACCTTCAACCATAATCAACTTACCCGTTGAAGGGTCCTTATACACTTTACCCATTTCCATATAACCTTGACCTGATGAATTTGATGAGTCAGGAGTTTCATTTAATTGCTGACCTTCACTCACTTCAGTTACATCTGGAGAATTCTCAATAGCTTTCTGTTGCTGTTGTGTTGAATCCTGAAAAACAACACTCTGCATATTCCAACTTATCACAACAAAAATCAATAACCCCACCGCAATCACAAGCATTGCATCAACAAGATTTGCGGTTCCGGCCATAGGATCTTCCTCACTTTCAGCAAATCTTTTTTTGTTTTTTTGTCTAACCATAATTAAATCTCTCCCTGATTTAATTTATCAAGTAAAGCATCGGTGAGAGAGTCTAAATCAGATAGATATTCCTCATACCATCTGCGTCTTATTTTTGATACAAAATATGCCACAGCACCAGATCCGATACCTACAACAGTTGTGTCAAAAGCAACTATAATTGCATTAGCCAATGTATTTACGTCACCCGCACCCAATGCAGCAAGACCCGGACCCATTGGAATTAAAGTACCCATCAATCCTAAAGTAGGACCTATTTTAGTAACAATATCAGTTCTTTCAATTTTTTTACCTAATTTGTTTTCTTCAAATTCTATTAATTTTCTGGCCAAAGTCTGTCTGGATTCTTTAGTTAAAGATTTAGAACGTAAAACTTTAATTAATACAACTTTTTGAGATTCATAGATCTTTGCATTCTTAATTAAATTTTTTAGTTCTTCAGCAGACCCGGCATTTGAAATTGAATAAATTATTTTTTCTAAAGAGTCAATGGGAATCTTTTTTCTCGATGTGTACTCGGAAACAAGCCCTCCCAATGTAAGTACTGCAAAAACTGCAAATATTACCAAGAATATAACAACAGGAATCTGTAAACTCTGAGAAATCATGTTTAAGATAGAAGTAATTACTTCACTACCCGGAACAGTTGCCACCATAACAATCACCTAATCAAAATTACTACTCTTTTTAGCTATTACGCCACCAATTGCCATAATGGCCAGCATCGCAATTATTGTAATGCTTACATAATCTACTGAAGAAATTGTTATTGCTTCCATTGGATTGAAAATCATAGCTGTAATACTCGGAAGGAATAATGCGGATAACAAGAAATATATTCCTAAAAAGAACATAAAATTGCCTAAAACAATCGGATATGGTTTTTTAATAAATCTAATAAGGTAATTTGAAGCGAAATATGTAACAACAATTGTTAAAACCAATGCTGCTGCAACAACTACACTTAAATCCAATAAACCTAAACCTACAGTAGGTGCCACTAACATAATACTTACAATAATTGAGCCAAAACAACACGGACAAGGGGCAACTACTGCCATACAAGTAGCAGCAGTCGTATTTCTTTCAAAAACTTTATATTCACGAATAGTAAATATTCCGGCCAGTATCATAATAACAGCCATTATCAAGAAAAATTCAAAATTATACGTATAAATCAGATCTGTAATTTGAGCCGTATAAAATGATGAAATCTCAGTTAAAACTAAAACTCCACCACCATAACCAATTGATACCAAAGCCAAATACTTCTTTGACATATTGGCCAAACCAGTAGCCAAACCCAACTTAATTCCAAAAATTAAAACTGCAGATAAAATCCCTATCTGCCACAACATACTAATTATTTCCATTAAATCGCCTCATAATTTCTCATCAAATAATTTATCCAAATCAGTAATCTCTTTTTCATCTCTATTTCTAAAGTAACCTACTCCAATAATTGCAATTAAAGATAAAATACCCAATACTGCAATAATAGACAAACCTACTTCACTAGCTGACTGGGAAGTCACAGGATTTATCTCAATTGCTTTTTTAACATCTGCACCTTGTGAACTGGCACTTGCAACATCACCAGATTCTCCATTCACACCGACATTGGAAAGAGCTTGTCCTTGTGAATTTTGACTGCTTTGAGAATAACTTTGAGTATTTGTTGATGATGTTGAGTTAGACACGACAGTTGCAGATGAAGTTGAACCTTTAACAGGATTAGTAGTTGAAGCTTCTTTATTAGGCTGTTTACTATTATCATCCTGTGGAGGAACATTAGATTGAGTATTGTTTAAAAATACTGGATTTTTAGTTGCTTCATAAAGTTTAGGTAATAATTGAGCTAAAATATCAGGATTGACATATTGTGCAGCCCATTGCATCATAGCAATATTACCACAGCTACAGTCACAGCATGCAACACCATTCTGAACTGTTGCTTTTGCCCATGTATTAGCAATATCTTTAATTGTTGAATCACTTGCTTTCCAATACCCTTCCTGAATGGCTGTTAACATTGTACCACCCATAGAAATAAGAGAATAAGCATTATTTCCTGTACCTAACCAATCTTTAACACCCAAATTATATTTATCCTTATAATAAGTGTTGTAAATCCTATTCCACAAATCATCACTAACAGCAGAAGGTCTTGTGACTTGCCAACCGTATAAATTAGTTACAAATTTGTTTGACATGTATCTGGCGCCACTATAACCCTCTTTCATCATGCCTGAAATCCAGCTAGGGTTATCGTACCTTGCAGCGATTTCTTTATACATTACCTCTTCAAGTGATGAGATGTGCGGTTTACTTTTATCGGCGTACATCAGAACTTTCATATTAGGGGTTTTATTGGAAATGTGCTCCACAGCCATTGAAAGACCTCCCCAATAATCAAAGAAGTCATCGTTGTCTAAAACTCCATATTGATTTGTATTACGACTGGTTATTATTGTATCAGAGTTGGATAATGCCCTAAGGAACACCAATGGATTAGTGTCTCCCCAATAATTTTTAGAATACATATTACCCATTCTGCCCAAATAGAAATCTGCCAGTTCACTTGTATCATTCCATGTCCAAGACATTGAAACCAGTTTAGAAATTCCCGCACCATAATCACCGTTAGGAGGTGCAAAAATACGTGTAATTGCACATTCACCTGCATATGTCTCATTATAGCCACTACTCAAATAATATAAACAGTCATTAATCCAATGTTTTGCAACATAATTTGAATCTAACGGTTCATTGGAAACGCCATAATAGTTAATACTTTCCATTACTGCTTCAAGAGCTTCTTTTAATTTTTTGCCATTTTCCCCTGCCATTAATGTTTTATTATTGATGATTGTTAAATAAGATCTGGCTAGTGAAACCCTAAATGCATTGTCTAAAAGTATGGACTGTGAAGAGTATAAATCTCTAAACAAACCGCTTGTTATTACAGTTACATCAATCCTTTTATTAGACCATCCATCCGGACGAGTTAAATCTGACAATTTAATAACTTCAGGCATTGCCCCAACTTTTTTACCTGTCGGATTGCCTTCATCATCAAATCCTGCACTTGAAGAGTCAGTCCAGACAGGTTTCATACCCAACAAATGAAGAACACTTGCGACTAAAGCACCGTCATCTCTTGCAGTCTCAACACACCAGATACCCATTATAATCTTTTCAATTGTGTCATTCAAACCATTTAAAGTCAATAATGCTAAAGTTTTTGCATAATCCCAAGCATCCATTGTTGGAAGTTCTGAAGACTGATCCTGGAACATATTCTTACCTGTTGGAAGAACAGCAGGTTTTACTATAACTTCACCGCCCTCACCAACTGGAATATACTTACCATTCAATCCATCAATCATGGCTTCCAATTCACTGGAAATGCTCATATTTATTAGGTTAATATAGCCTTTAGCTAAATTTAAACATGTAAGGAGGTTATCATTATCAAATTTAGCATCAACCCCAGATAATGTATTAAATACTGTATTTACATCCCAATATACCAAAGCTTTACATATATCATATGATTTATTCAATATTATTTCTCTTTCAAAAGAGGTTAAATCAGCATAATTTTTTGAATAATAAATGCTTGAAAGCTCACTAAACAAATTTAAAACACCCATATTATTTTCCAATACATAATCATGGGACAACATCGCAGAGACAGTATTTGCAACATCATCATCTGTCCATGGCTGACCTATCGCATGAAGTCCTAACGGGTATAAAGTATTTTGAATATCCTTTAGGAATTCATCAATGTAGTTTACTAAAGAATCAGCAGATAATCTTTTAATTTCTTCTTTAGAATATCCCAAATTAGTAGAATAATCATTATCTATAATTAAATTACGTAATTCTTCAGAAATCTTATTTTTATTATTGGAAGTTTTATACTCTTCCACCAATTTAGCCATTGATGTTAAATTACCATATAAATGAGTATAAGCCATCGGAGAAGTTAAATGTGAAATTATAACTGCAAATCCTCTTCTTTTTGCTTGAATAGCTTCTCCTAAACCGTCACTAATATAGAAATATAACTGAGGAACATCCCCAACAACTACAGAACCATAATCTGTGGCTGACAATAAAATTTCCTTGCCCGGCAACCATTCATGTGTTGCATGCCTTCCAACAAAAATCATAGCATTTGAATAGTATGTTTGCATATAATAGTAAGCGGCCAAATATTGATGGGTTGGAGCAACAGCTGTACAATGGTATAAATTTTCAATGTCTGATTCCCAACCTCTTTGAGGTTCAGGAGCAATGAAAATATTTCCATAAGTTAATCCAGGAATAACAAAATAATCAGATCCATTTCTATTAACAACCATAACATTTCCCGGTGAATCTCCCCAATCATTTAAACCAGAAACATTTAATTGCTTAAATTCATCGAAATATTTTAAAAATAACTTATAATATTCATCAGACTGAGTATCGGCATACTTTTTTAATGCATCAACAATATTATCCAAGACTTTTGTTGCATCAGCAGATTTCTCTTCTGGAAGTAAAGCAACAACCTGATTATACCAGTCATCAATTGTATCTCCAGTTGTTACAGTATAATTTAATTCAACAGCTCTTTTGGTTAACTCACCAATATAAGCAACAGGACCTTCACGAACTTGGATTTTAACAATATCATCTAATGAATTGAACCAGGAAGTATATTCGTCCACAGAAAGAAGAACAACACCGGATTGGTTGGCTAATTTTTCAAGCTCTCCAGGAGCCCAAGTAGCTACGTTAATACCGCATTTGATTATTAAGTCTTCCAATTCTGAGACATTTTTTGGCAATTCTCCGACATCGTATCCCTGGTCTTTTAAAGTGTGAAGCATGTTGTAAATGCTTGTTATGGTATCCAAATAACTAGAACCTATGTTTTGTTTTCCTGGCGGATAGTTATAATAGACAATTGATAAAACTTTATTTTTATTAATGGTATATTTCAAATCAACCCATGAATCTATTCTATCAGTTAACAAATCAATATTCCTATCATAAGGAATGTATGTTGTAATTTGTGCTCCTGTTATATTTGATATGTAACTTGACTGACCGCCAACAAATGTTGCATCAATTATTCCCTGAGTTTCAGCAATGGTAATATGCCACCACTTATCACTTTTTTCAGTAGTCAGACCTGTTGAACCTAATTCCCACATTTCATTTGAAACAAAATCTGAGTGCACCGCCCTAAAGACTGGAACAGCCAGCTGTTCGAAAAACTTAGTGGCATTAGAAAAGTTTTGACCCCCAACACCATATGCAACCATGGATATTATCGCATCAACATGAATCTCATAATTTGATGCATTTTTTAAAAATCCTGAATAATCAGTTTTTGCACTGGTCCATGACTCAATCATTACTTTTAACTGTTCTGCAGAACCACCAGCGGCAAAAACAGGTATGACATTATAACCTTTTGATTCCAAAGATTCAATTAAGCTGTAGCATGGGTGCAACTGCTGAGATTCAATATACATTGTACTTTCCAAAATACCTATAGTCCTGTTATTAGACTGCTTGAAGAATTCCGCAACATATTCCTCGAGAGTATACCATCTGTCACGATAAATTCCGTATTGCTTTACACCTGTGAATGTTGGTGCATTAAACTCAAAAGTGGTACCCAGATAGTTTAAAGTATACAATATTTGATTTTTCAAGTTTTCCTTATCATTTAAATTTTTATAAAGAACCATCTGATTAAACAATTCATTGAACTTGGTAGCATTCCTATTAATGTAATTATAAACATCAGAATATGATTTTCCACGTTTTGTATTTTCAAAATATTTAATTAACTCAGAATCTGTGAATGAAGAAAATATTTTATTATAATTTAAAGTATTATTTCTAATTAAACCTATTGAACTTGAACCTGAATTAAATTTACCTGAAGGCGGCTCTAAAATAAGAAACAATTTCTTATTGGATAATTCAGGGTATTTACCTAAAATATTTGTCAAAACTGAATCGACATCAGTACTGATCCACTCACCAACAAAACCGTCACAGGAGGACAATAAGCTAACTAATTTAGATTCATCCATATTTTTTATCTGTTCACCATTGCGAATTACCAAATTAACATTACTCATATTATGTGAATTGAAAATTTCATCACTGGCCTTATCCAAAATATTAGTTCCCGGACTGTCACTAACAATAAATAAATTAATATCACCATTAGAAGAAAGATTGCCCTGTGAGTTATCATTATACGATGCTGAAATTTCAGTGTTTGTACAATCACCTGTTGACAAATTTTCACTGTCAGCAATACATACTGAAACTTTTGAAGTGGAATTGTCAAATGCTAAAACTTGTGGAATCGTTAAACAAAAGACAAGAAATAGCAAGATAATTATACTAAAAAACTTTTTATTTTTTAAACAAAACATGAATACTACCTACAATAATTGAATTAATAATTTCACAATAATAAATATTAAATTATTTATTAATAAATTTA
>NZ_CAMHFP010000051.1 GCF_946184425.1 uncultured Methanobrevibacter sp.
ATTAATTTTATTTAAAATCAGAATCAATAATTAGTATAAACTAACAATATTAATATTATATATTTGCATATATAAACTTTTCTTTCAAAAGGTGAATAAATTGAAATGGAAGCGAATTGGGGATATATTAATTTTAGACAGTAAATTTCATTATGAATCTTATGAAGATTTAGAAAATTTATCAAAAAATCATAATGTAAAAACTATTATGAAGATAGACCATATTCAGGGAACTAAAAGGGAACCTGTGTACCGGATTCTTTATGGCAATGAAACTGAAACAATCAATAAAGAAAATGGGTGTCTATTCAAGTTGGATTTGGCAAAAGTAATGTGGTCTAAGGGCAATAACAATGAACGGTTACGTATTGCCAAATTAGTTGAAGATGATGAGGTTGTTTTGGATATGTTTGCAGGTATTGGTTATTTTTCAATTCCTATTGGTGTGCATTCCAATGCTAAACACATTTATTCAATCGAAATAAATCCGAATTCCTTCTTTTACCTGACTGAAAATATCAAATTGAACAAATTGAACAATATCACTCCAATTTTAGGGGATTGCAATGTGCATACTCCAAAATATAAAGCTGACCGCATAGTCATGGGTTATGTTAAAACCACTCATCATTATCTCAATGTAGCAATCAACAGTTTGAATGAGGGTGGAGTATTACATTATCATGAAACGGTTCCCGAAAAATTAATGAAAACCCGACCTTTAGAAAGAATAATTTCGCAAGCGGGCAGTCGTGATGTTGAACTGTTAAAATTGAATAAAATAAAAAAATACGCTCCTGGTGTGGAGCATGTTGTTTTGGATGTTAGGATAAATTAGAAATTTTTTCCAATAATAATTCGTTTAACCATTCTGCATTGATGTATTTTTCATATACGCATAATCTTTCAGTTAATTCAAATCCCGTATCTATGGTTAATTTTTCAAGTTCATCAATTCCAGGCCATGGGGAAGTAATATTTACATAATCTGGGCTCACAGGTGAAACTCCACCCCAATCATCGGCACCACAGAGTAGGAATATTTGTGCAGTGTCATTATTTAAATTTGGGGGAACTTGAATGCTGACATCTGTATCTTTAAATAATAATGAACCTGCTATTACAGTTCTTATCATATCTAAAAAACTAGGTTCGGGCCAATTTTCCATTTCAATTCCAGGAATAGGTGTGAAATTTTGAATGATTACTTCCTGAATATGTCCATATTCATCATAAATATCTTTTATTGTAAGTAATGATTCCGCAATTTCTTCTTTTGTTTCTCCAATTCCTATTAAAATACCCGTAGTATAAGGTATTTTTAATTTTCCCGCATTAGAAATAGTTTCTATTCTGAGCTGAGGGTTTTTTCCAGGACTTTTTTTATGCGCCGGCAATTCCATTAATCTATTTGAGGAATTTTCAAGCATTAAACCCATTGATGCGTTAACTTCTTTTAATTTTTTCAAATTTTCAAAAGTAAAATTACCCCCATTTGTATGAGGTAACAGTGAAGTTTCATTTAAAGTCATTTCGCAAATGTCGTAAATGTAATCGCACATGTTATTATAACCAAATTCATTTAACTTCATTTGGACAATTTCTTCATCATCCGCATCTTCTCCAAAAGTAAAAAGTGCTTCTTTACATCCATATTTTTCAGCTTCTTTTAATTCAGCCAGTATTTCATCTTTTGTTTTTAAAATTATGGCGTTTGGATCATCCGGGTTTTTTTTAAAATTACAATATCCACAGTCATTTCTGCAAATTTCAGTTAATGGTATGAATATATTTTTAGAATAAGTAATAAGATTATTCTCCCTATATTCTGCAGTTTTTGACATGTATTTTAAAATGTCACTATCTTTTGCATTCAATATAGTGAGAATTTCTTCTTTAGTTAAATTTGACATGGTTAATCTTCACGTTCTGAAACAGTAACCTCCACATATAGTGGGGGAATTTCATTTTTGTCTTCCCAAATTGCTATAACAACATCAAAACTTGGGAGTTCAAATACTTTATAAGCAACAACAAGTCCCATGGATTCTAATTCTTTTTTCATTCTGGCAAATCCTTTTTGGTCAACATCACTGGTAGTTTTTTCACTTCTTTGGATGTGTTTGTCACCAACTTTGAGAATGTCATCAATTTTGTCGGATGTTGCTTCGATTTCAGTTCCTTCAAGAATTTCTCCAATTTCTGTAAGTTTATCTTCAAATGAATCTAGAGGGATTGCTTTTCTTGATCTACCCCTTACGATTAGAATACTTTCATTATTTATTGCAGGTCTTGAACCTTTGAATGAATCAAAAAATCCCATTACCTGTCCTGCAATTTCATATGTTTTTTTCATTGAATCAGATCCTATTGAATATTTAATTCTTCTTTCAATTCGCCCATAGTTGTTACTTTTTCAGCAAAGGCATTGTGTCTGTGAATACTTTCCTGATTTTCCTGACGTGATGTGATTAAAGTGTCATCTGGAAAATCACTGTATTTATTTGCAATTTTTTCCATCATGTTTCTAACACAATCTTCAACAAAAACAGGTTTTCTGTGTGCGTTCAATACAGTTGCATTTTCGTCTGGTCTTTTAAGTAATTCGCACACTGGTGAGCTCATTGATGTTTCAATGATGTCAATGATGTCTTCTGCTTTCACAATTTTATCTTCTGGAACTTCAATTAATAATGTTCCAACTCCTCTTTGATTATGTGAAGCAAAAGTAACAGTATCTAATACTTTTTGTGTAGTTTCTTCATCTAAAAATTCTAATAATTTAATTTTGTCAGATTCCCTAACTGATTCTTGTGCACATGGACAAACAGTCATTCCAATGACTTCTGCTCCAATGCTTTTTTTGATGGTGACATTTCCGTTTTCATCCCTAATACCAATAGCTTTTGCTTTCAAGTTAGCCATTTCTTGAGTTTTATTTTTTGTCACGGGTGATTCTTTCATAAACATGAAATCAGTAGTCATTGAGATTTCAACACGTCTTGCATATTCGTGTTTTGCCATCATTTTGTCAACGATTTTTGCACATAAATCTTCAACAGCTACACCTTTATCATTAGCAACAGTTTCAAGAACTTCACTAATTGCTTCAGGATTTCTAGACATGTGCACACCTTTTTGATCATTAGGTAAATCTACAAATGCATCAAATGTAGGTAATAGTATTATAGGTCTTTTATTTACTCTGTCTAGTTGTAATAATTTTTTTACTCCTGTTACACCTACTCTTGTTAGTTTAATAGGTATGCTTGGAGTGTCATCTTGGGTGTCGGGTAAGCATACTGTCAATTTTATAACCTCTAAATTTTATTTAAACATTAATATTTATTATGTTTTCATATTTAAATATTTAAAGGATTTTTTTGATTTTGGAATGTATTTTTTGCTATTTAAATCAATAGATTATATTGATTTTTTTAAAAAAATAGTTTAAAATTTGTTAAATTATTGAATATTAGATTAATATAAAAATAGTTGTTTTTTTTAATTGAATAAATTAAATTAAGCAGTTGATAAAATGTTCAACTACTTAATAATTAATCTATAAAATGTTTGAAGAACCCATATCTTCTTTGATAACATCCAATACTGTTTGAGTATATGTCCTTTCTATAATTGGATCTTTTAGTAATTCTTTAATAAATGAGTTTAATTCGTTGGTATTTCTGAATTTAGCAATTAAGAATGCATCATATTCTCCAGTTACATCGTATATTCCAACAACATTTTTATTGAAAAATGTTTTTTCTTCCCAATTTTTAAGTTTTCCGCCTTTAACTCTGACACCAATGATTGTTGTTAAAACAAAACCTAGTTTTTCGTGGTCTATAACAGGGGAGAATTTTTTGATTACTCCTGATTTTACCATTTTATCTATCCTGTTGTGCACAGTACCAACTGATACATCTAAACTTCTAGATATTTGTCTGTAGGATGTTCTAACATCTTCATTAATGATTTTAAGAATGTTGATGTCTGTGTCATCAAGTTTTACAACATTGTCTTTAGTCTTTACCATTATAATCACTTCGTTAATGTAGAACTAATTAATATAAAAAATATTAAAACTAGTTTTATAAGATATTATTTGTTTGTTTATTCTATTTAAAAGTTTATGTATTTTCAATTATTTTTTTCATAGTATGAAATATATTTTTAAATTTTTTTGTAAGGTTATGTTGGCATTTTTTAGTTTTTATATATTATTTAATTTTTTTTCCTTAAATATAACTATTGTTTAATAATGAATATATCTTATCATTCTTTTGAAAAATCTAGTAAAATGTTTTTCAAATCTTCAATATTTGCGTCAGTTTTTATTCCTAATGGATTGTAATGTGTTTTGACAGCATCAAAGCCTTGACTGATAATTTCATCAAAAATCAAATCAAGTTTGGGCGCGCTGACTTTTAATGATTTGCATATAGTGTGAACATCGAAAAATGTTGCAGGAGCATCTGCTTCTGTAAGGCAGCTGTTAAGTAATTTTAGTGCTTGTTTTTTAGTATTGATTTTTTTATGATTAGTTTCTTCAATCATTTCTTCTATAAACTCTTTATTTTGGATTGGGCCTAACCATAATGGTCCGGCATGTATCAATTTTTCACCACAAATTGGGCATTTCTCATCTAATGTGGTGGCTAATCCTTTAATGGTTTGTCTATGTAAACAATTCTTACAATGGCTTATGTATCCAATATTGTTCAATGATTCATCACTTTTTTTGGAACCTTTTTTTACTTTAATGTATATCCTCATATAATGTTCAGTACTATGTGACATCTGAATTTCAATATATTTTGAATATTTCGCAAGGGTTAATGCCACAAAACCCGCTAAAATTCTGATACCATTTTCATGACAATATTCACTTTTGTATGGTTTTGCATTGTATTTACGAATACATGGTTCTTTATATGTTCCGCAGAGTGCTGATGTATCTGTTGCGGTTACACACAGTAATGAATTTCTGCGTGCACAGTATCCTGCTGAATCAATGAACGGTGAAGGAGTTCCAAACGGATCTATATCTATCACATCAAATTCGCCCCGTTTCATTCTTAAAAACATACTGGCATCATGTTGGTAAACTTCAATGTTTTCCAGATTATTCAGTTCAATATTATGTTGTTCATATTCATTTGCCAATTCACTTATATCGTTTATAAATACATTTCCAACGCCCTCTATTTCATTTTTGTATCGGATTCCTCTGATTCCACTACCTCCAAACAAATCACAAATATTGATTTCTCTTTCTTCTTGCTTTTGGAAAACTTGTATGGCAAGAATAGATAAATCTCTATTTAATTCCATATGAGGATTGTAAAAAACAGGTGCGTCGGATGAAACTTTGTCAAATTCGGGAAATTCAATTTTTGTTAATCCTTCTTCAATTTGTTTAATTTTATATTCATCCATTAATTCACGCTCATATTAATATTGTTAAATAAGTAATGTTTTAAATATTATTAGATTTAAATATTAGTATAATATAATTAATCTAATTTTTATAATTTGGTGATAAATGTGTCAGAGATTAAAGTCCCTATAGCGAAACCAATTATTGGTGATGAAGAAATAGAAAATGTGGTTGAAGTTTTAAAATCTGGAATGATTGCTCAAGGACCTAAAGTAGAAGAATTTGAACGAAAATTCGCTGAATGGGTTGGAGCGGAATATGGTATTGCTGTCAATTCAGGTACTGCTGCATTACATGTTGCTTTGTTATCCTGTGGAATTGGTAAAGGAGATGAAGTGATTACAACTCCATTTACATTTATTGCAAGTGGAAATTCAATTTTGTATACTGGTGCAAAACCGGTATTCGCTGATATTGATTTAAAAACTTATACTATTAATCCTGATTCTATTGAAGCATTAATAACTGAGAATACACAAGCTATTTTGCCTGTTCAATTATATGGACAATCTGCCAATATGGATAGAATTAATGAAATTGCAGAAAAACATGGATTAAATGTAATTGAAGATGCGGCTCAAGCACATGGTGCCACATGTAATGGTGAAAAAGTTGGTAGTTTAGGGGATATGTCTTGTTTTAGTTTTTATCCTACTAAAAATATGACTACTTCAGAAGGGGGAATAATCACTACTGATGATGAAGAATTGGCTGAAAATGCCAAAGTATTCAGAGCTCATGGCGCTAGTGTAAGATATCATCATGATGAAGTGGGATATAACTTTAGAATGACTGATATTTCTGCTGCTATAGGTCTTGCACAATTAAACAGAATTGATGAATTTAATGATATTAGAATAAAAAATGCTGCTTATTTAAATGAAGGATTAAAAGATGTTGATGGCGTAATTACACCTTATTGTGCTTATGGTTCAAAACATGTATATCATCAGTATACTATTCGTGTTGAAAAGGGAGATCGTGATGACTGGGTTGACATAATTAATGAGTGTGGTGTTGGAACTGGTATTCATTATCCAATTCCGTTGTATAATCAACCTATCTATAAAAAATTAGGTGTTGAAGGAAATTGCCCGAATGCTGAACTTGCAGCGGATAATGTAATTTCTCTTCCGGTTCATCCTTCACTTACAAAAGAAGATTTGGATTTAGTAATCGAAGCGGTTAAAACTGCTTCTTCTAAAATCTAATTTTTTTTTATTTTAATATTTTATTAACAGTATCAACTTTGGCATCCAAAGTTCTATTTTCTAAATCTCTTCTATCGTCTACTTTTATTACTGTGTAAACTCTGCCGATTCCTAACTTAAAAATAGCTTCTTGAGCATTAGCTATGGCTTCATATAATTCTGTTAAATTTTTTGCTTCTATTTGTGTTCCCATTCCAGTTAACTGATAGTTCAATCCTGAGTCTTTGATGGATTGAACTGCAGCAGTGACATAATCTTTACATTCTGTAGTTTCTGTTCCAACAGGTAAAATTGCAAAATCACAAGTTATCATATTTTCACCTAGTAAAATTATTTATTTATCTTTGTATAAATTAATTTAGTAATGGTCAAATTAAACAAAGAAGATTTTAATGAAAAGATTTTTACAAGAATAAACAATTTAATTAAAGATTATAATTTAATTAAGGAAAATGAATTGATTGCTGTTGCTTTATCTGGTGGTAAAGATAGTGTTTTAACTTTGCACGCCTTAAAAAATTATCAACGTTTTTTAGATTTTGATTTGGTGGCAATTAGTGTTGACGAGGGAATTAAAGGATACAGGCAGCATGGTATTGATTCAGCTGTTCAAAATGCAAAAGATTTGAACATAGATTTGGTGCAAAAGTCATTTCAAGATGAAGAGGGTTTTGCATTAGATGATATTTATCGTGAGTTTAAAAGTGCATGCATTCCCTGCGGTGTTTTTAGGAGAAATATTTTAAATAAGACTGCATATGAGTTAGGAGCATGTAAAATTGCTACTGGGCATAATTTAGATGATGAAATTCAGTCATTTTTAATGAGTTTTGCTCGTGGTGACACAATTAAATTTTCAAAATTCGGCCCTGAACTTGATGTAATTCATCCAAAACTAGTTCCAAGAATCAAACCTTTGTGGAATACTCCTGAAAAGGAAGTTGGGATGTGGGCAATTTTAAATGACATTAACATTCATTTGGATGAATGTCCTTATTCTCATTTGTCACTGAGGGCTAAAATTAAAGAATTTTTAAATGTCAATGAGGATAAATATCCTGGAATTAAAAGTAATGTTATGGAATCTTTTCAAAAAATATTAACTTTTGAAAATGATATTTCCACAAGCCTTAATGAGTGTGAAGTTTGTGGTGAGCCAACCTCATCAAATATCTGCAAGGCTTGTGAATTAAAAGAATTAATTTCTCAAAATTGCGAAGGCCATATATGCGATGAATAGCGCAACTAAAATTATACCTTCTTTTTTATCATATTTATCTTGGGTTTTACCAAATATGAAACACAATATTGTAACAGCAATCATAAAGACAACATCAATTAGCATGCTTGAATCAAGTGGAATTTGACTTATAGCACTACTTGCACCAAGTACAAATAAAATGTTGAATATGTTTGAACCAATAACATTTCCTATTACTATTTGATTTTCTCCTTTCTTTAAAGCGGTAAGTGATGTTACAAGTTCTGGTAAAGATGTACCTATTGCAACAATTGTTAAACCTACTAATGTTTCACTCATTCCAAGTGCTATTGCTATATCTGATGCACTGTTTACAACTAAATCTCCACCAAGAATGATTCCTGCAAGTCCTACAATGATGAATATTGCACTTTTTAATGGTGTTAATTTAGCATCTTCAACTACATTTGCATCTTTTGATTTTCTTGCACCTCGAATAAGATAATATACATAACCTACCAATATTAAAAGTAAAATTATTCCTTCAATTTGGGTAATGTTCCATCCAATAATAATGAATGCTGTAAATAATAATGTGATTCCAACAAGGAACGGTAAATCTTTATTTAAAACACTTTTTTCCATTAATAAATCGCCTAACAGTGCAGATACACCAATAACCATCAGTATGTTAAATAAATTACTACCGATTACATTACTCACGGCCATTGCATTACTTCCGGTTAATGAGGAGGTAATTGAAACAGCGGCTTCAGGGGCACTGGTTCCAAATGCAACTATTGTTAATCCGACAATGATTGTTGGTATTTTCAGAAGTGATGCAATGCTGCTTGCTCCATCAACAAAAAAGTCAGACCCTTTAATTAAAAATACAAATCCTACAAGCAATAAAACAACTTGTAATATTATTGATCCGTCCATATTCATTCCTCTGTATTTTCTTCTTGTGGTCCTAAATCAATTACAAGGACTTTATCAATTTGGTGACCGTCAATGTCAACAATCTCAAAGATGAATCTTCCACATTCATATCTGTCTTCTTCATCTGGAATAGTACCACTTAAACTCAGAATAAAACCCGCAAGAGTAGTATATCCGTCTTCTTCTTCATCAGGTAATGCATCTTTAAATTCAAATAATTCTTTAAATTTATCAATTGGATATCTTCCATCTATCAACCATGAACCATCAAGTCTCTGAGTCGCTTTTGGTTCATCATCTTCATCGATGCCTGGAATGTCTCCGACAATACCTTCAAGTAAGTCGTTTAAAGTAATTAATCCTTCAACACTTCCGAATTCATCAACAACAAGTGACATATGTACATATTCTTGATTTTCTTTGAATTCTTTTAATAATTCCAAAGTTTGCAGGTGTTCAGATACTACTAACGGTTCCTTAACAATTTTATGAACATCAAATTCATCTTCACTGAACATTATAGAAAGGATATCCTTTGCTTGAACAACTCCTATAAAGTCATCTAATTCCCCACTTGCAATTGGGAAAATTGATCTTTTACTTTCAATAATTTTTACTTTATTGATATCTCTTTCATCTTCAAGATCAATCCAGATAATTTCATTACGGGGGGTCATAATACTTTCAACTTTTTGGTCATCAAGTTTGAAAACTCGTTTGATAATGTCTTCTTCCTCTTGTTCAATTGTTCCGTCTTCTCTTCCTTCTTTAATCATTAATTCAATTTCTTCTTCTGTGACAATATCATCATTTTTGTTTTCAATTCTCATAACCCACAAAAGAAAACTACTTGATTTTGCAAGAACAAAACTAACAGGTTTTGAAATTTTTGAGAGAATTACCATACTTTTAGCAACTTTTAGAGATACCCTTTCAGGGTCATTCAATGCAATTACCTTTGGAACAATTTCTCCAACGACCAATGTTAAATAAGTGGTAACGATAACAACTATTGCAACACTTATTGGTTCGCTATATGGTACAAAAGAAATTAATTTAGCAAGAGGTTCAGCGAGTGTTACTCCACCAAAAGCCCCGGTTAAAACACCTATAAGTGAAATTCCAATTTGAACGGTGGATAAAAATTCATTTGGATCTTCTAATAAATCCATAACAATTTGAGCTTTTTTGTTTCCTTCTTCTAAGTATTTTTGCATTTTTGCTTTTCTTACAGATACAACAGCTAATTCAGCCATTGATAAATATCCGGTAAGTATGATTAAAATTAAAATTATAATTATCTCGAATGTCGTTCCAATCATTTTTAACAGACCATTAAAACTAAATTATAAATCACTTGCTTTTATAAAGCCAGTGTTTCCATAAATTTGATCTTGCATTTCTTGAACCGCAAGTGATGCATCTTCTCGTGTAGCAGCTTTTTTAAATATTCTTCTGGATTTCACTTTCAATGTTTTTCCGCAAACACATTTGCGTGTTGCCACACCTTCTTTTGCATATAATGCACGACCGCAGTCGCAACGAAATATAAGATACATAATAATTTTTCCTTAAAAATTAATTGTAATTATATTATATTAGAATATATTATATAAAATTTTCACTATCCTCCGAAGATTTTCATAAACAATGGTATGAAAACTTTTGAAGGTAATATTACTAAAGTCGCTATGCTAACTCCCAAATTAGTACCGACAACTACAAGCAATATTCTAAAAATATTATTGTTCCATAAATCCTTAAAACTTTCAATATGTGCTAAATTTTGAATGTCTCTTTTTCTAACTTTTCTGAATTTTGCTTCAGTTAATCCTGAAAACCATCCTGCTGCAAGCAAAGGGTGAATGATGGTCAAGGGAGCTACAAGTCCTCCAACAATGGCAGATTGTATTTTTGAACCTGAAAGGATAGAACCTATAAATCCCATAATCATACTTATTATGATAAATTCATAGAGGTTTCCAGTTATATTTATCCCGCTAATGTATGCCAGAAAAAATATCACCACAAATAAAATAGGAATCATCGCTAAAATGATTTTGAGCCATGGGATTCCACCTTTTTTATTAATGTCTTCTAATTCATGTAATGGGGGTAAAGTTTCAGGATTATCCAAATATTTTGTAATTCCCGGTTTGTGTCCAGCCCCTACAACTGCGATGACATGGTCTTGGGGGATCTGAAGTATTCTTCCTGCAAGATATGCATCTCTTTCATGGACAAGAACTTCATATACGCTCGGTGCTTCATCTTTAAACATTTCCATTAATTCATCAATGTTTTCGGGGTTTTTCAAGTCTTCAATGTCAATTTCATCTTCAACATCATCACTGCCGAAAATGGAAGTGAGAAGACCAAATAAAAATTTGGCTTTTTCTATAAAACCCATCTTATTTAAAGCTCTTTGAAGTGTGGTGTTAATTTCCCTATCAATCAAAGCAATTGGTATTCCCAAATCTTCACATGCTTCAATAGCACCAACCATTTCTGCTCCCGGCTTCACATCAACATCTGCACCGATTTTTGATTGGAAATATCCAAGAAGTGTTGTAGTCATAAATAATCCGACTTTGTTTTCCTTAATTATTTGAGTAACTGATATGGTGTCATCTTCTTCTATGCCCATCATTTGGTTTTTTAATCTTATGTATCTGCCTCTATCCAGTTCAATTGCTACAACTTCTGGATGTTGTTCATAGATGGCATCTTTTACTTCATCGACACTTTCTGAAGATACATGAGCAGTACCAATTATTGTTAAACATTCTCTTTTCATTAATAAAACACTTCTTTATATTATTTGCATTATCTAATTATATTATGAAATTAATGTATATAAAGTTAATCTTTGATTAATGTTAACTCATTATTTTTATAGATTGCAACATTATTGCTGATATTTTTTTCAAAGCAGCATTCGATATCCTGTTCATAGTTAAGTTTTCTTAAACGTTTGCCTGATGCACTATTATAAAATCCATCTTTCAATGATTCATAATCTCTGCTAGCCAATATTGCTGCTTTGGCATAATCATTTAACTCATAATCCTTTAAATTTTGACATATTTGATAAATTATTTCTCCCGATGCTAAAAAATCTTCAAGAGCAAATGCTCCCCTAACTCCTGCCATCACCACATCAATATGGTTTTTAGCTATTTTTACACTAGTTTCTCCTACTGACTTTGCATTCACCATACACCCTACAAGAACTGTAGAATTCATATTTTCTAGAATTCTAGTTCCATTGCTGGTTGTTAATATTAGGGTTTTTTTGCCAGTTTCATAATTGGCCACCCTTTGCGGGGAGTTTCCGATGTCAAATCCTTCTATCATTTTCCCCCCACGTTCTCCTGCAACAATTCCATCATACTTTTCTTTCAATTTAAAAGCTTCTTCAGGTGTAAAGCAGGGGATTATTTTTTTAAAATTATCTAAAGCGAGTGTTATTGTTGTACTTGCTCTTAATGCATCAACCATTATGGATACATCGTCACTTATTGTTTGCTCAAAACTTAATGTAACTTTCATGGAGTAATTTATATTCATATAATAATATATAATATTATTATGAAAATTATCACAACACCCATGTGTGAAGAAATTGTAAAGTTGGCGGGAATTTCAGAATATGTTGTAAATAAATTTCCCGATGAAGAAAATGGGGATTTAGCAATCTTGCTTTCTGAAAGTAAAATTGAAATGGATAGTTTACCAATTAAATTAAATACTCCTTCTCAAGTTTTTGAAAGTATTAAAAAAGTTTCCAAAATTGCCAAAAATGAATTGTCTGATGAAGATATAATTTCCTTTTTTGAGGGGTATGAATTTTCTTGTAAATACTTGAATTCCAATTTTCAAAGAGATGTTGATGTTAAAGTATATTCTGAATTTTTAAAAGATATAATTCTGGACATGGGCTTCAATATAGTTGATGAGGATCCAGATTTTGTTGTTTATCCTGATTACTTGAAAGAAAAAGTTTCAGAAACTGATAATCTGGTTGAAATTCCATCTCATGGTTTTATTTCACTGAATCCTTTCGAGCGGATTGAAGTGAGATATTCTATTTTGGAAAATTTAATATAGTTTGAAAATACAGACTTATAAATATATTATATAATTGCATTTTTTGAGAGTTGTTAATATGTATGAATCATTAACATTTACTGGTGGAGTTCACAAAAGTGAAGAAATTAAAGAATTAATTGAGGATTTGGGAGGATTTATTCTTCAGGAAAGTATTCAACAGATGGAATTGGTGTTAAATTTGGCAGTTCCTATTGAAGATGTTGATAAAATTGAAGAAAAATCAAATGAATTGTTAGGCACCTTAGCGGTTGCTCCCATGGCAGGTTCTGAAATAGCAATTATTTCTCCAACTCTGGCAAGGCACCATTTGCCTCATGCGGCATGTGACATTTCTGAATATTTGAGGGAATTCGGTGCAAAAGATAATATGATAGGTCTTGCAAGAGGGGATGGAAAAGGTACTTCTGGTATCACTGAAGAAGAAAAAAGTCTAATTGAGGAACATGACATTGCAGTATTTGTTTTAGGAAGTTTTGAAAATTGTATTAAAGAAAAAGCTTTCTTATATGATGATATTGACATTCCTGTGATTGTCACTGGCGCTCCTGACATTCCACTTGAAGAACTCCCTGGCGCTGATGCATATGTGGGTGGCCTTGGTAGAATCCCAAGAAGGCTAAGAAGAGGTCCGGATATTCGTGCACTTGATAATTTGGTCGAAACCATTGAAAAAGTATTAAGTGACAAAAAACGTGAAATGACTCTTGATGCACCATTGGTACCTTCTATTGTTGTTAAAAATGCAATTGAAAATCAGGTTGATGAAATTAAAAATGTTATTTCTCCAACTCCAGTAACTTCACAATTGGATGGCGTTCGTGTAAAATTGAATTATGATAAATATGTTGACTTAATCGCAAATGTGGTTATTGATGGCAAAAAATTATCTGAATTGGCTGAAATTAAAAAATCATTTATGTATGATTATATTTTGGTAAAAATAAATAGTGAGAGTTCTCTTGTTGAGAATTCAAACTAATTTCTTTTTTTATATTCTTCTCATTCCAAAAAAGTTGATTGCATCAACTAAATCGTTAAATTGTTCTAATTCTCTTTCTATGACATTTTCATCTGTCATGTCAATGCTTAACTCTCCATCAACGGACAATGTATCCGGGCCACGTCCAATCAATCTTTCCACACCATCTGCACTTAGGATTCTTTCCGCATCAAGTTGGTGGACAAAAGATCGTCCCGGTAAAATCACGGCATCTTTTATTTCACTTAAATCAATTTTTTCTAAATCTTCTTTTGTAATCAGACAGGCTATTTCCTTTTCTACAGCAACAACATTAACAGAATCGGCTCCCAATTTATCAAATATTTTAGAAATGAACGGTTCTGCAATTTTTGAGGTAATTATTGTAGCTTCACCAGTAATAGGCTTTATGAATTGTAAAAAAACTTCATTTTCATCACTGGCTATTGCAAATGGTCCTCCAGTTTCGGGGTCACATAGTGGTGTTCCGCTTACTCTAAAATTATACTCTTTGTTAATTTGTTTTACAAGTTCGGAAAACTCTTCTATAGGTTGTGATTCTATATCTTTTAGAATAGGTTCATTGCCTAAAATCAGTCCTTCATTAAAAGTATTGGCAAATCTCATTAAAAGTATGCCTTTAGCTCCCCATTCTTCTAAAGAATTGCATGTTTGGCGCAATACATCCCCGTCATTAACGCCGGGAATAATCACTGCAGCGCCAGTTAATTTGATATTTTCACAAAATATTTGGCATGCTTTTAGTGCTTCTTGGGGATTTGGATCTTTGACCCATTCTTTTCTAAGTTTTGGGTCAGATGAAAAAATAGTGAATGATACCTCTTCAACGCCATTGTTGATTAGGTTTGTAGCAATTGAACTGTCTGTAATTCCTTTGCCACATGTATATCCCAAATGTGATTTGATTGAAAATTGGTTTAGGCCTGCAGTCAGTGTTTCAAGGTGAGGATAACAGCTTATATCTCCTCCTCCGCTGATATTTGCTACAATATCTCCGGCACCCATTCTCATCATTAATGCAGTTTGAACTTCATTAATAACTTGAAACGGTTGTTTAAATTCACTTTGGGAGTCTGCAACTCCTTTACTACATCGTTCACAACCAATTTTATTAGGTAAACAATGTGCACAGCCAAAAGTTTTAATTTCTTTTACCTTTCTGAAGTAACAATATTTGCAAAATCCGTTACAATCCTTTCCAGGTATTCCTCCAACATCCGCTACAACTTGCATAATAATTAATTTTTTATTTCTTATATTTATAAATAAAGTATATTTTTGCCGACTTAAATTTTGTATTACTTTCAGTAATATTTATTACTATTAGCTTTGAAAGTAATAATTAAATTTTTTCTTTTATTTTTAAAAAATAGTTTTAAAATATATTTTTTATTTATGATTTTTTCGTCGAAATAATCTTTGCATTCAAA
>NZ_CAMHFP010000052.1 GCF_946184425.1 uncultured Methanobrevibacter sp.
CCTTTACTGGGCATAAAAATTTACCATTTCTTTTCTCAACAAACAAACTTCCGGGAAATTCACTTCCAACAGGATGTATAGGCTCTTCTAAGATAAATGTTGTGTATAATGATGTTATCACATATATTAATGGAAATTTGTCATCTTCAGATTTGTCTAATCTTTCCTTTTCAAAAGTCCTTTCAAGCATAGGGAATGATTCGTCAAACGATTTTTTATCAATTTTTTTATTCTGATATTCATTATTTTCCTTAACTTCTTTCATGCGCATTATAAAATATTTAATATATACTTTTAAGTATTTTTCACGATAGTTTGCATGAACGAACTCTCCATCTTTTCTCATGCGTACTGTAGCAAGCATCAAATCCTGAACTGATATGCTTCTTGCATATTTTTTAAGTATTTCCATTAGTTCAGTTGTGCTAACTTCTTCGTTTAAAGATAGATTTTTAAGTTCAACAATTATATCTTCAGAGTTCATATATAAATTATGGGTCAATAAAATAAAAATACTTTAATATTTATATAAGTATAAACAATAATTGGTTGATAGTTATGGATGAAAAATTTGTGGAAATTTCAAAAGAAGATATTGAAAATGTTGAAAATGCATTGAAAGTCAATTCAGATTATAAAGTTAAGAATACTAAATTCAATGTTAAGTCATTTCAAAAAGGAAAAGAAATTGTTTTAATTCAGTATGTTGCGAATGTGGAAAATGAATTAGTTTTCCAGACTAAAGAAGAAAATGGAAAATATTTTATTTCTGAATCCTTTTCATTATTTTTGGATAATATCATAAACGGTAATGTATCTAGGGATGTTTTCCAGTCTGTAAATAAATATTTCCATGACGTTATTTCTGATGAAAATAATGATTTTGCTGATGAAAAGGAAGAATTAATTAATTTTTTAATGTTGACTGAAGAATATGACATAAATCAGCTTGAAATAGATTTGGACCCGTCCAGAATTCGCAATGATTATAAAAGAGACTATGATAAAATCTATGGTGATGAATCCTTGAACAGAATTGAAAAAAGCTTGGCCTTAAAGGAATTGTTCCACATGTCAATTTGTCAGGTTGTAAATGATATTGATTTATTTTTCACAAGACCTACTGATCTGACACCTGAAGAAATTGCTGAAAAGGATAAGCAGGAAGCAAAAGCTCTTGAAAATGAATTGCAGTTATCTTAGTAGGTTATTTGCATAATATTTTTTTGAACATAACTATTAAGTAATAGATTTGACATAATGATGATTATATGATTACCATTACTAAAAATGAAGAGGTTGTTTTAAATCAAATTAATATTTTTGCCATAGAATATCCTGAAGGCGTTCCTATTAATGTTTTAAGAAAGGATTTAGGTTTTCATGAATATGATTTAGTTCAAATTTTACGAGAACTTGAAGATAAAGAATTGGTTATCTTTAAGGACAATAAGGTTTCTTTGTCAGAATATGAAAAGGAAATAAACACTGTAAACTCTAAAAAAGATGTTGAAGAATTAGAACTGAATATTAAGGAAAAAGAGTCATATAAGTTGATTCAGGATTTGGTTGATGACAAAAATCTCATTTCCAAATACACTTTGGAAGGACATCTTTTGTATGGTGACTTGAAATTGTCTAATTTTAGAATGTATCACATTATTTTATCTTTGCAGAATAAAGGTCTTTTAAAATCCATTATTAAGGATGATGGTGAGTATTATTTGCTGGTAAAGTAATATTTTTTTTATATATCATATTAAGTAAGTAATATTTTTTTTCATATTAATCATAATATTTATATATTTTAAAATGTATATAATATAGGTATATAATTAATATTTTGATGTGTTTTTTTATGATGAGAATAAGTATGTCTTTACCTAAGAAATTACTCGCAGATTTTGATGAAGTGTTAAAGGAAAGAGGATATCAATCACGTTCTAAAGGAATTCGTGATGCACTTCAAGATTATATTGTCAGATATCAATGGATGAACTCCATGGAAGGTCAAAGAATAGGTATCATAACTGTCATCTATGACCATCATTATACTGGAGTAATGGAAAATCTTGCAGAAATTCAACACAGTTTCAGAAATGAAATCAACACCAGTATGCATATTCACATGACTGATAAATATTGTATGGAGATTATTGTCGTTAATGGGGATATTGCCGAAATTCGTGATTTAACTGAAAGGATTATGAGACTTAAAGGTGTTGAACACGTAAAACTTACCAGCACTGCAAATGGCGAAGAATTTAGTGATCCTGAACACTCTCATGGACACAGTCATCATCACTAAATCTCATTATTTTTTTTTTATGAAGTTCAAAACTACTCCTTATCATCATGATTTATTAAAGGATAAGGAAAGACTGTCCTGTTTTTTTGAAGCTATTAAAGATTATGATTCAAAAACCGGTTTAGCTTATGATTTAGGATGCGGTAGTGGTATTTTATCCTATTTTTTGAGTTTTTATTTTGATGAAATTATTTCGCTGGAAGTTGATTTTAAAACTGCCAATTGTGCAAAAGAGAATCTGTCTAATTTTTCAAATGTTGATGTAATCAATTCAGATGTTCTGAAATATGATTTTTCAAAAAAAGCTGACCTAATAGTCTGTGAGATGATGGATACAGCTTTAATTGATGAAGAGCAGGTTCCAGTATTAAATTTTGCCAAGCAGTTTTTAAAGGATGATGGGCATATCATACCTATGGGTGTTATAAATACGGTAGAGTTGGTAACTCTTGAAAGGGATTATGTTCACTGGGATGAAGATGGTGTTAAATATGATGTGTTATCTGATGCTGTGGTTTACTCAAAAATTAACTTTTTAGATAATCTCAATCTAAATTTTGAAAAGGATATTACAATTCAGGCCAAAAAAGATGGTTTTCTCAATGGATTAAAGATAACTACATTCACAAAACTCAATGATAACATAATATGCGGACCCACCCCAATGTTAAATCCTCCATTGCTTGTTCCCTTGGACGAACGTTCAATAAAAAGAAATTCTTTTATAAATGTTAAACTAAAATATAGTATGGGAAAAGGGATTGAAAGTATTAAAACAGAATATATTTAAGGTGATAAATTGTCTTTTGAATCTCAACTAAGTGATTTTCTCTCAGATTGTGAGAAATTAATTGTTTTGGGCGTGGGTAATGAGCTCAAATGTGATGACGGTGTAGGTCCGTTCATTATAAAAAAATTAAAAGAAGAAGATATTGAAAATAAAAATCTATTGTTTATTAATGCTGAAACTGTCCCTGAAAATTTTACAGGTAAACTGCGAAAGGAAAATCCAACTCACATTATCATTGTAGATGCATGTTTGATGGATGGACAACCTGGTGATATGAAAATTGTTAATAAATACGATTTTGCAAATATAGGTATTTCAACTCATTCAATGTCATTATCATTTTTTGTAAGGTATCTTGAAAGGGATAATGACTTTAGAATAATTTTTGTTGGTATTGAACCCGAATCATTGGATTATTCGGAAAATTTATCTCAGGATGTTGAAAATGCCGCTTGTGAATTTATAGATATACTAAAAGGAATTATATTATGAAATTGTTATTTATTGGTTCAAGATTATATGATGATTTAGACTGGTATGTTAGAAGTAAAGGAATTGAAAGCGTTCTCACAGAATCCAATGAAAATGCAATAAATTTGGATTTGCCTGATCAGGTCTTTATCGTTCCTCGAGGAATGGATGGTCCTAAACAGGTTGCATTAATGCAGAATGTTGATGCTATCGTTCCGCTAATTGGAATTGATCCTCCATTGATTGACGTTGCATACATGAAGGAAGAAATTGAAAGTGAGCATGATATTCCAGTCATTGCTGCTGGAGTAAGGGCTGTTGAATTAACTTCCAATAAAATCAAAACAAAAGAATTCTACAATGAGATTAATGTTGCTACTCCTGATTATCAAATATTAAATAATCCTGATGAAATTGAAATCGAATTTCCGGTTGTTTTAAAGCAGGGTGAAGGACAGGGTGGAAAAGATATTAAAGTGGCCAAATCTATTGAAGATGTTACCGAGTATTTTGAGCATTTCAATCAGGCATTATGTGAAAAATTCATCGAGGGATCTGAAATATCCATTGAAGTTTTAGGTTTCGCTGGGGAATATGTTGCGTTGCCTCCAATTTATAAAGGAGAAACTACTTTGGAAGGAATACACCCTCTCAATAAAGTTAAAACAGGTCCTTGCATGGTTGAAGGTTTGGACAATAATCTAGTTCAGCATGTTGCATACAAAATAGCTAAAAATTTGGACTCAGATGGGATTTTTGAGATGGATTTCATGTTTTCAAAAGAGAATAATCAGTTGTATGCAATCGAAGTCAATACACGCCCAAATGGAACAAGATATTTGACTACTGCTACATGTGGTGTCAACTCTTTATGCGAACTTGTTAACATGGCGATTGGAGAATTTTCTCTTGCAAATATTTCGGATAAACTCGAATATCACTATTCGACTGAAATCCCAATTGGAAACTATGAGGGACCTTCTCCTAATGAACCTGTAAAATCTTTTGAAGAAAATGATTTTGTTGTGCATGGTCCTGAAGGTTATCAGAGGGTAACTGCCAGAGCAGATTCTAAAAAGGAACTTGATAATCTGGTTGGTAAATTAATTTAAATCCGTATTATAAGTTATAATTATATACTATTATCAATAGATATCTTATTAGTTTAAAAGATTTATTGTGTGGTAAAATGAATAATACGGATATGTTAATTCTTTTTTTAATAACATTATGTGCTTCAATATTCTTTACATGGTATGTTAAAAGAATATTACTTAAGGCAAGGATTGCTGATAATCCTATAGTTAGTGAACATAGACATAAGAGTGGTACACCTACAATGGGAGGTATTGCATTCTTATTTACAATTTCATTAATAATTGCATTATACTATCAAAACACTCCGATTTTATTGGTTTCATTCATCATGCTTGCAGGCGGTATTGTGGGTATGGTTGATGATTTAATAGGTCTAAAAGTCAAAGAAATTCAAAAAATTGTTGTAAATATCTCTAAGGAGGTTATTACTTTAGGTCGTTTGGATGTTGAACCTGGAGAAGAGGTACGTGTAGCAACTCCAAAAGCAAAATCCGAAGTTGATGATTTGCTTAAAGCAGGCAAAGTTGAAGTAATTGGAGAAGTTCCAATTAAAACAGAACCTGAAGAATTAGAAAAAATTATTTGTCAAATTGTATTGGGTTTGTTCCTGGCTTTAACCGGAGCTGTAACTACATTAGGCGGATTTCAATTGGGTTTACTGTCTATTCCTATTGTAATAATTGGTATTTTAGGTTGTATTAATTCTGTTAATTTAATTGATGGTATGGATGGCCTTGCTGCCGGAATTGTAGGAATAGCATCAATTGCATGTTGTGTTTACTGTTATCTATTCGGTCAAATCAATTCGATTCCGGTATTTTTAATATTGTCAGGATTATGTTTAGGATTTTTAGTTTTCAACAAATATCCTGCATCAATATTTATGGGAGACACAGGATCATTTGTATTGGGAACAGGATATGCCGCAGCAGTGATGGTATGTGATGTTCCATATTTCGGAGTTTTTGCTTTGGGTGTTCCAATTATTTCAGTTGTTGTCAGTTTATTGCATAGAGCACATATTATTAAATTACCGGTAGAACCGCTACATCATACACTAAATCATTATGGAATGTCTGAAACAAAAATTGTATTAAGTTATTGGGGAGTTACAGCATTGTTCTGTATAATAGGTATTCTTGCTAAGATGTACCTATTCTAATTTTTTATTTTTTAGGTGATTATATGGATATTCAAGATTTGGCTAAATCTATCAATGGGAAACTTATTGGAAATGATGAATTTTTTTCGATTGATGGATTTTCAGGAAAATTTACATATTTAGGTGATGCTCATACTGGAGATATAGTTATAAGAGATTCAATAGATGAAATTGGAGTTCAAATGGCGTTTACTAAAAATATTGCATGTTTAATCACTCCAAATCCTAAAGGCAAGGCTATTGAAACAGCAAACAGATTAAATTTTCCATTAATTATTACTGACGATATTGAATTGGCTAAAAAATACGTTTTAGCTAATGAAAAAGTTAATTTTACAGAGGATATTAATCATTTAGTTAAAACTGTTGAAGGCAGACTTGTTGGAAATGATGAATTTTTTTCTATTGACGGTTTTACAGGGAAATTCACTTTTTTAAATGATGCCCATACCGGAGATATAGTTATACGTCACTGGATTGATGGGACAGGAATACAAATGGCTTTTGAAAAAAATATCGCATGCTTAATTACTCAAACTCCAAAAGATTGTGCGGTCGAAATGGCTGAAAAACTAAATTTCCCATTAATAATAACTGATAAAATTGAGTTGGCTAATGCATATGCGTTATCATATACTGTGAAGAAGTTTTCACCTGGTTCAACTAATATTGTAATTACTGGAACAAACGGAAAATCCACCACTTCACATTTGATTTACCATATTCTTAAAACAGCTGGTTTTAAAGTGTTAACAAACACCGATAGTGAATCAGAATTCAATACATTAATTGATCCAATGGTTTCCAAATTAATTGCTGATGAGGTAACAGATAATGGTTCATTGGATTATCTGGTTATTGAGGTGTCTGAGGTGCAGGGTTGGCTTGGAAAATTAATGAAGAATCATGCCGCATTGATGAGTCAGGCCATTAATCCTGATGTTGCAGTAATAACAAATATTGCAATGGATCATATTGGACTTGTGAATTCCATTGAGGATGTATATAATGAACTGACTTCAGTTCCTAAAGCTATTGGTAATGGAGTTTGTGTACTTAACTATGATGATGAACTGGTAATGGAATTAGATGCTAAAAATCCATTTTATTTTTCAATGTCTGCAGTTGATAAGGAAAATGCTGTTTATTATGATGATAGTAAAATCATTTATAATAATGACACTCTTTTAACAAAAGATGAACTGCCGTTCAAGGGAAAACATTTTATACAGAATATTTTATCTGCCATAGGTTCATGTATTTCACTTGGCATTGATATGGAGGATATTGTTGAAGGGGTGAAATCTTATAAGGCTCTAAATAGGCGTTTTGCTAAATTAAATGATAAACCTCTGATTTATGATGATTTTGCACATAATCCTGATGGAATTAAAGCAACTATTTCAGAAACTATTAAATTGCTTGCGCCAAATCAAACATTGTTTGTTGTCTGTTCCATTAGGGGTTCAAGGGGTGTAGAAATAAATCAGTTGAATGTTGAAGCTATTGTAGAATCTATGGACGATAATATTGAATTAATTTTATCTTCAAGCAACGATGTGGTCAATGATTTGAATTATGTTGAAAATGAAGAAAGGGAAATATTCTTCAACACTTTAAATCAAAATAATATTGATTTCATTCATTATGACAATCTAAAAGAATGTCTGAGTGATACTTATAAAAAAGCTGATGAAAATGATATTATTTTATTAATTGGTGCTCAGGGAATGGATCCTGCTGAATCACTTTTAAAAGATATAATATAAATTTAAATATAATATTAAATTAATATAATAAATGAATAATTTTATTCTATTGATAGAATTTTCGATTTGAAAGAGGATATAAACATGTTTATAAAGATTAGAAGAGACACATTAATAATTTTATTATTAGCGTTTATTTTAATTCTTTGTGGTCGTTTAATCACTTATGTTGCATTTGCATCTTCTAATGAAGTAAATGATGGTATTCCAATTTCAGGAGTTATTATCAAAGGAAATGATATTGTTCCTGTTGATACTATCCGATCAAATGTTATGCAATCTGGTTTAAGAGATGGTAGTGTAATCTATGGCGATATTTTAAAAACTTCAATTAGAGAAGTTTCGCTGCAAGATGCTATTCAAACGGCACAAGAATTTGCAACACGGTCAACAGTGCCCGGTACATCGGTAGAACCTATTACTGCTGCTGATGTTCAGGTAGATAAAAACACTGGTGTAGTTACAGTAACTGTAATTGAAGACTTTTCTTCTGTTGATATGGGTAATAAAACAAAAACCACTACAACTGAAGGTGAGAACGGTGGATAAACTAAAAGTATCAATTGCATTTCTGATAATATTCTTAATGACAATGAGTAGCGTTGCCGCTACATGTAACATCATCGTTATAACAGACCCTACTGGTAAAGACCCAAACGGAGCGGCGGCTGGAAGTATGTCTTTTGCGGAAAACATGTTCCAGTCTACATTTCTAATGTCTAAAAATAATCATTTTGCTGTACTTTCAGGGGGTACTGGTAGTTCTGATACTAGGTTGGATTCTGTAATTGAAGCTGTTGCCAATTTAAATAATAATGTTTCTGCAGCATCTGCAGCATCCATTGCATCTCAATTTAATGGGGCTCGTCTTGTTGCTGGCGGACCTAGTATCGGTGCCGCAATTGGAGGTTCTTTTGATGCATATGTCATCACTGTTGATGATGCAAGCAATGATATTAAAGTAACTCCTTACAGCAGTGGTGTTGCAACTTTGCAGCCAGGTCAAAAGGGAGCTATTATTCACTTGAGGAATACAAACGGAAACCCATTGTATGGTACTGCAGATACAGTACGTAAGGAAACTGCGATGAATATTGGAAAAATGATTAGGGACGGTTATCCTGCTACTACTATTTTGTCTGAAGCTATGGGTCAGGTAGCTAATCAATCCGGTGAAAAATACGGGGGTGGTGGAGTAAATTTAGTTTCTGGAATTTCTACTGAAGATATGTTTACTCCTCAAGAAATGAATCAAACTGGTTATCCGATGGATGAGGAATATTCCAAAGCTTGTCAGGATTGTGAATGGGCATTAGGGTTCCCTGCTGCCGAAGCTTATTCCAGATGTCCGGTTTGTGGTGGTGAATTAAAAACAATTTATGCATATCAGGCTTTAGGTGATGCATTGACGGTTAGCTCAAATGCTGTCAGTGTTTCTGTTTATGGAAGTGATAAACCTGGTTTGGCAGCAACCACTTCTGAGATTGTTGAAGCTTCTGTTGCTAAAAATGGGTATGATGCATCTGCAATAGCCGGTTCTATTAATAAAGCTATTAACAATGGTCTTTTAATGGGTGTTGACCATGTAGAACCTAAAGATTTAAATGTAAAACAAGGCTCAAAAGCAGTTGGTGTTTATTATAATGCACTTCCAGGTGATAGGTCATCTCCAGCATGGGATTTACCTATTGATGGAAATATCTTGAATATTTTAGGAAGCATTCAAACTGTTGTAGGTATTATTCTGATTTTACTTGTTGTATTCAGAAGTAGATTGTTAAAATCTTTCCAAAATAGGTGATTATTCACCTAATTTTTTTATAAGTGATTTTATGGCATTAATTTTAGTTAGAGGGGAAAATAATTCTAAATTACTTAATGCAATTGCTGATATGGAAAGGCATGGTAATTTAAATTTAATGTCTAAGCCAAAAGTGATTGATGCATCATTTGCAGATTCATTAGTTGAGAATATTTTAAACTCTAAACTCCGAACAAAATCTAATGTAGCTACCGCTTTTTTTGTTAAAGAAGATGCTACATTAAGTATTATGCAAATAAAAAAGATTCATCCTCCAGCACATGTTGTTGTAGTAAGTGATGAATATGAAGGTTATGATGAATTAAACTCTTTATTAAATACAGCTCCGGCATTTCAGGGATATCATTCCCATAGGGCTAAAAATGAGGGTATGATTGATTATAAAATTAAAGGTAAAGGAAGGCATATTAAAAATGAGAAATTAAATAGCTATATTAAATAATAGCTATTTTCTTTTAATTTTCATTATATTTCCTAATGTTCGCTCACCGGATGAGCTATTGACAAATTGGTTCAAATCAACATTATCTACTTTTTCTAATAATTTAATATTTAATGCTTTTTCCAATTTTTTTGTGAGTTTCACATCAGGTGTCATTTTTCCGGTTTCAATTCTTGAGATGACTGAAACTCTTTCGTTAATCTTTTTACCTAAATCTTCTCTTGACCAATCTTTTGATTCTCTTGCTTTTCTGACAGCCATTTCAAAGTCTTCTATCAGTTCTTCTGAAGGTTCATCTCGTCTAGAATAATTTCTATTTCTAGTTGTAGCGGGTCTTTTTGTTTTTTCTTGTTTTCTAAATTTTGGTTTAGGAGGCGCTTTTTGGATTTTTCCAAGTTTTGAGCACTCTTTACACACGACCATAACTGATCCTTCAATTTTTGCTCTAATTGGATTATGTTCTGGTACTTCTTTACCACAAATTTCGCATTCCATTTTAATCAGTTTTCCTTATTTATTTAATAATTATTTTATAATCAATACCTTATATAATAATTGTTAGTATCATTACAAATGAATACATTTAAATATTTAAAGTTACTAATTGTTATTAAAGTAAAATGAAAAATGAATTTATAACTAACTGGAGATGATTCACATGGATAATTTTGATGATTTGGAAAATTCTTCAAAAGAGCAATTAATAGAAAAAGTTGAATCTCTACAAGATGAAGTTAATAATTTAAGAGAAGAAAAATCCAAAGCTAAAAGCAACTTAATGTGGAAAGTTAGGAAATTAGAAAAGGATAAAGTCCTAATTGAAAATGAAAAAATCAGATTAGAAAGAGAAACTAAATCTTTACGTTCAGAAGTGGACAGGTTTAGGTCCCCTCCACTTGTATTGGCAACAATTACTGAAGTATTAGATGATCATAGAATGACTGTTAAAAGTAGTACTGGACCTAGTTTTCTTGTAAATTACTCAAAATTTTTAGATGAAAAATTATTGGTTCCAGGTTCACGGGTCGCTTTAAATCAACAGACTTTTGGTATTGTTGAGGTATTGCCATCCGAAAAAGATGCAAATGTTTCTGGAATGGAAATTGAAACAAAACCTGATATTACTTATGATAAGATTGGTGGTCTGGAAGAACAAATTGTTGAAGTTAAAGAAACTGTTGAACTACCATTGACTGAACCGGAATTATTTGAAAAAGTAGGTATTGAACCACCTAAAGGAATATTGTTATATGGTCCTCCGGGAACTGGTAAAACCTTGCTTGCAAAAGCAGTGGCAAATGAAACCAATGCTACATTTATTAAGGTTGTAGCTTCCGAATTTGTTAAAAAATATATAGGTGAAGGTGCAAGACTCGTTCGTGAAGTATTTGAATTGGCTAAAGAAAAAGCTCCTGCTATTATATTCATCGATGAACTTGATGCTGTTGCTGCTAAAAGACTTAAAAGCTCCACCAGTGGGGACAGAGAAGTTCAACGTACTTTAATGCAATTGCTTGCTGAACTTGATGGATTTGAATCAAGAGGTGATATCGGAATTATCGGTGCTACTAATAGGCCGGATATATTGGATCCTGCATTATTACGTCCTGGTCGTTTCGATAGATTTATAGAAGTTCCTCTTCCTAATGTTGATGGAAGAAAAGAAATCTTAAAAATCCATACTAAAAACATGTCTTTAGATGAAGAAGCGAACATTGACATTCTTGCCGATTTAACTGATGATTTGTCAGGTGCTGATTTAAAAGCAGTATGTACTGAAGCAGGTATGTTTGCAATTCGTGAAAAACGTGATAAGATTACTGTAGCTGATTTTATGGATGCTATTGATAAAGTCATGAGTAAATCTAAAGAAGATGAATTGTTCAAAACTGAAGCCGGAGTAATGTTCGGTTAATATTTTTAAATGTATACATAAGCCAATGATGAACCCTATGAGCTCTGATATGTGATGAATGATGGGCGAGCTGAGGCTTATTTTTTCAATCTTTTTTTTGTAAAACTTTATTTAAAAGAAATTCTAATATATTATAATTATGTTATTTGATAAAAATGATGATGTGAGAAATGAAAGAATTCTTTATCAAACAAAGCCTAACATGCTTTTTGGTTGTAAAAAAGCAATTTATGCTGTTGTTTTATTAGCAATTGTATTCATAATTTCTCCGATTGTTATTCAATTTATTGGAGAAATGCAAGTTTATTTGATATCTCATATTAACCTTGCTTTAACCAGATACACGGCTATAGCTTTTTTCATTGTCATTCTTTTTATTATAATTTATATTATTTGGCAACTAATCGGATGGTATTCCAAAGAATATATTTTAACTCAGTCTAGAGTTATTATTAAATCTGGTGTACTGTCCACTAAGAAAAATTACATGCCCTATGCATCTATTCAGGATATTAATACTACTCAAAGTATATTCGGAAAAATATTTAATGTAGGATCTATTTCTTTATTTAGTGCATATGATAATAATCAGATGGTGTTATCTGCTTTGTCTCGACCTTCAGAAATTGAAGATATTATCTTTTCCAATATGGTTAACCGGTCTTATAATGATTCTAGAGATTACCTTTATAAGGACTTTTCTCGTGAAAGAAATTTTGACACCAATGACAATTATCTAGAAAGAAATGAGTATTATGATGACTTTGAGCCGATTACTCCAATTGGTCGTGAAAAAGATAATTATCAAAGAAGGGAGTATGAATATTATCCTGACAATTTAAATTATGAAGAAAATTATCATAAGAATTATGAATACGAACCATATGACAATAAGTTTTATGGTGTTGAGAGTAGGAGTTTTGATTCTAGGTATGATGAGCCTTCTCGTTCATATGATGATAAGTTTTATGGTGTTGAGAGTAGGAGTTTTGATTCTAGGTATGATGAGCCTTCTCGTTCATATGATGATAAGTTTTATGGTGTTGAGAGTAGGAGTTTTGATTCTAGGTATGATGAGCCTTCAAAACCTTATGCCAATAAAAACTATTATGATGAAGTAAGAGATGATTATTCTTATAATGATAATGGGGTCTATTCAGATTATGACTCTGAACTTCATTATGACGATGCTAACAGTAATGTTCAAGATAAACAAACTGAAGAGGATAACTCTAGCGAAAAAGTAATCAGAAGACATTTTGACAAATTCAAAAGATAAAATTTTTTTTATTTTAAATCTTCTTTTATAATTTATTTGGTGATTTATAATGGAATTACTATGTATTCAATCTCAGGAACATCCTGAATTACCTAAGGCTGAATTGAAAGCAGTCATGGAATGTGAAAATATTGACGCGAATCTTAGTGTTGTAACTGAAGGTTTGGTTATTCTAAAGGATATCTCAAAAAATAACTGTGATAACTATTATGAAATACTTACAAAAAGATTGGGATACACCCATGAGGTTCATGAGGTGATTACCACATCTTCTGTAGATACATTAACTGACGATATACTTTGTGTTGATTGGTCAGAGTATATTGATGAGACTTTTGCCGTAAGAGTTAAAAGATTTCATTCGGATATTGATACTGTTGGTACTGAAAGAAAAGTGGGTTCATTAATTTTGGAAAAGTGTAATGATATAAAAGTGAATCTTAAAAAACCTAAATCATTGGTAAGGATTGTTGCATTCGGAGATAAACTATATGTTGCTATTGAAAAAATAAAGTTAAATAAAAAGCATTTTGAAAATAGTAAACCTCATAAAAGACCATTTTTCTATCCGGGGTCAATGAGTCCTAAATTAGCCCGTTGTATGGTTAATTTATCAAGAGTCAATGCAGGTGATTTGGTTCTTGATCCGTTTTGCGGAACTGGTGGAATACTGATTGAAGCGGGATTAATCGGATGTAAGGTTGTTGGTTCTGATATTTATTGGAAAATGAAGAATGGGACTGCAATTAATTTGGAGCATTTTGGAATTACAGATTATCGAACATTTAATCTTGATGTACGTGAACTTAAAATGTATGAAAAAGTAAATGCTGTAGTTACTGATCCTCCTTATGGGATTTCTACCACAACTGGTGATATTGATGGTGATGATGTTTTCAAAGAATTCTTTAAGGCAATATATGATAATATGAAAGATGATGCTTACCTCTGTATGGCGAGTCCTCATTATGTAGATTTAAAACCTATGGCTGATGAAGTTGGATTTGATATTGTTGAACAATATGGAATTAAAATGCATAGGAGTTTAACAAGAATTATTTCAGTTATTTGCAAAAAAACTGAATAGAATATAAAGTTAATAGGTACATTTATATATGAGAACATAATTTTGATGTTACTGGCCCTAGAAATATAACAGTTATTATTTTTTTTATTATTTCCTCGAATTATTTTTTTTATTTCATTTTTTTTATCAATTTTAAAATATTTTTTTAAATATCTTTTTAAAAATAATTTTTTAATAAATAGGTTTAT
>NZ_CAMHFP010000053.1 GCF_946184425.1 uncultured Methanobrevibacter sp.
TCCAACTGTGTTCATGCAATTGGATGAAATTCCACAATTACCTAACGGTAAAACTGATACCAAGAAACTGCCGGAACCTAAATTAGAACTGGAAAATGTAAAACCTGAAAATGAAACAGAAGAAAAACTGTTTGATATCACTTCCGATTTAATCGGAACAGATGAATTCGGTGTGACTGATGATTTATATGCTATAGGATTTACTTCATTGACATTGATGAAATTAAATACATTAATTTATAAGGAAATGAATGTAAATCTAGACATTTCAATATTGTTTAACAGTCCAACTATCAGAAAACTTTCCGATGAGATTTTAAACCATGATGATCAATCATCAAAATTAGATGAACTTATTGAATTGGCAGAGACTCAAGAGTACTTCCCATTGACAGAAAATCAATTAGGTATATACTATGAGTGCATGCAAAGCCCTGGTGAAATCAAATACACTATGCCTGCAATTGCAAGGTTTGACCATGACATTGATGCTGAAAAATTAAAAGAGTCAATTGTCAAAACAGTTGAAGCACATCCATATATTAAAACAAGAATCGTAACAGCTGATGATGGTACAATAAAACAATATAAAAATGTTTCTGCTGAAATAGATGATATTGAGATTGTTGAAGTAGATTCAATAAGTGATGCTGACATTATTAAAAATGATGTAAAAGCATTTTCATTGGATGATGAACAGTTATTCAGATTCAAAATCTATAAAACATCTGATGAAGTTTTATTATTCAGCGATTTCCACCATATAATTACAGATGGGGAATCACAAGCCTTATTGTTTGAAGATATGGGGGATGCATATGAAAATAAAGAAATTGAAAAAGAAATCGTTGACGGTTATGTATACAGCCTTATTGAGAATGACCTGCAAAACAGCGAAAGATATGAATCTGCTAAAAAATTCTTTGACGACAAGCTATCACAGGAAATCGATTCAACAGTTTTAACTCCTGATCTCAATGGGGACCCTGAAGACGGACGGATTAAATTAGTTTATAACAGATTTGATATAAGTAAAATCGATGATTTCTGTTTAAAACATTCAATCGGACACAATTCATTGATTATGTCTGCTATGATATTGAGCTTGAATAAGTTCACTTATAGTGATGAGACATTAATTACTACAATATTCAATGGAAGAACAAACCCTAACTATTATAATACTCAAGGATTTTTAGTAAAAACATTGCCATTGATTATTAAAAATGAAAACAGAGAATTAACTATTGAAAAATTCCTCAAATCTGTTGATAAAACTTGGATTGATTCAATTAACAATAGTATTTATCCATATACTCATATTGCTGAGGAATATCAGTTAAAACCTGAAATATTCTATTCATATAATGAGGGTTCAGGATCTGAAAGCTTAGTTATAAACGGCAAGGATTATGAAAACTATGAATTGGCTGATGCAACGGAGGAAACAGAATACAAAATAGATATTTCAGTGCTTAAACAGGAAACTTCGATTGATATTGGAATATCATACAATGACCAACTGTACTCCGAAAATTATGTAAAAACATTCCTGGATTCAATTAGGACAGTATTGAACCAATTCATTGACAATGACGTTGAGACATTCAGAATCTGTGATGTTGAACTGGAAACAACTAAGGAAAAACCAACATTCATCCCTCTTGAAAATCCATTCATCCATAAACGTTTCGAAGCGCAAGTTGAAAGCAAACCTGATGAAATTGCATTGGTATCCAATGGAAAAGAGTTCACTTATCGTGAACTGGATGAGTTAAGTAATCGTGTAGCTAATGGTTTGATTAAACGTGGAGTTGAACCGAAACATAATGTCCTGATAATGCTTCCGAGAACAGAAGACCTGATTGCCTCAATTATTGGTATTCTTAAGGCTGGATGCGGATTTATCCCAATTGATTTGGAATATCCTAAAGACAGAATTGAATACATTTATGAAAACAGTGAAGCGGATTACATAATCTCTAATGAAACTTTTGAAATTTCATTAAACATTAAAGAATTGCTTGAAGAAAATAATATTGAAGCTCCTGACGTAGAAATTTCTCCTGATGATACTGCATACATGATTTACACATCAGGTTCCACAGGAAAACCTAAAGGTGTAATGATTAGTCATGAAAATGCATGTAACGAAACTGAAGGAAATCCTAAATGTGAATATGATAATTTATTAAGCATTGCAACAATTGCATTCGACACATCCCTTGAGGATATCCTTACAGGTTTAACCAATGGAATTAAAATAATATTTGCTAATGATACTGAAATCAAGAATGTAGTTGATTTGATACAGTTAATCAAAACAGAAAAACCACAAGTTATGGAATTCACACCATCAAGGTTACTGTCTTACCTGGAAGTTGAAGAGTTCTGTGAAGTGATTGACTGCGCTGAATGTATCGTTATGGGAGGAGAGCAATTCTCAGCCAAAGCATTCAATGAAGTAAAACAATACTGTGATGCAAAAGTTTACAACAGTTATGGACCAACAGAAGCGACTATTGCTTCCAATTACAAGGAAATAACTGATCCGAACGTTATTACTATTGGTAAAGCTTTACCTAACTATGTAACTGAAGTAAGGGATATTGATGGAAAACTTCTGCCTCAAGGAGTAATGGGAGAACTATACATCGGAGGTACCGGTGTCGGTAAAGGATATTATAACATGCCTGAAAAAACAGAAGAGGTGTACTTAACCATAAATGACATTCCTTACTATAGAAGCGGAGACTATGCAATAGAATTGCCTGATGGGGACATTGATATTAAAGGAAGAATTGATAACCAAATCAAACTTAGAGGATTAAGAATTGAGATAGGTGAAATCGAATCCAACATATCCAGATTCCCTAATATTAAACGTGTTGTTGTTGCAATTAAAGAAATGAATAACAGCGAACATTTATGTGCATACTTCACTGCTGAAGAGGATATTGACACCAAACTCCTTAAACGTTACTTGCAAAGCAAGTTAACCAAGTACATGGTTCCAACTGTATTCATGCAATTGGATGAAATTCCACAATTGCCAAATGGTAAAACTGACATGAAAGCATTGCCTGAACCTTCATTGGCACTTGATTTCGTTGAACCTGAAACCGAAACTGAGAAAAAATTATTCAAACTCGTTTCATCACTTACAAGTGCAGAGGAATTCGGAATCACTGATGATTTATACACATTAGGATTCACATCATTAACACTGATGAAACTGAATTCAATGATTTATAATGAAACAGATGTAAACATTGAGATAACTGATTTGTTCAACAATCCTACAATCCAAAGTCTTTCAGACAAAATAGACAACAATATTGATACTCAAATAGATATTCCGGAAATTATCAAGACTGCAGAGACAATGGAACTGTTCCCATTGACTTCCAACCAGTTAGGTATCTACTACGAATGTATGCAGACACAGGAAATCAAGTACACAATGCCTTCAGCAATACACTTTGGCAGTGATGTTGATCCGTTCAAACTCAAACAGGCAATAATTGATACTGTTGAAGCACATCCATATCTTAAAACAAGAATAATTACCACTCCTGAAGGGGAATTAAGACAAAAAAGATGTGATGATATAGAAATTGATGATATCGAAATTGCTGAAGTAGATTCAATTACGAATGAAGAGATGATGGAAAATGACATCAGCTATATTCCAATAGAAGACAATCAGTTATTCAAATTCAAAATCTATAAAACTCCAAGTGAAACTGTATTGTTCCTTGATATTCATCATATTATCACTGATGGTGTTTCACAGGATCTTCTCTTTGAAGACATTATTAGCATGTATAATGGTGAGGAAATTGAAAGTGAAATTGTAGATGGATTTGCTTACAGTTTAATTGAAGAGCAACTTGCAGAAAATGAAGTCTCAAAAGAGTTCTATAAAAATAAATTTGCTCAAGGATTTGAATCAACTGTTTTAACTCCAAACTTGAACGGAAATCCTGATGAAGCTAAAATCAAACTTATAGGAGATTCAATAAATTCAAACTTCGTAAGACTGTTCTGTCAAGACCATTCCATAAGTCCAAATGTTCTGTTCATGAGTGCTACATTATTGGCTTTAAATAAATTTACATTCTCTGATAAGGCATTGATAACAACTATTTTCAATGGTAGGTCAAACTCCAATTACTACAACACTCAGGGAATGTTGGTTAAAACACTTCCGATAATGGTTGACAGTTCAAAAAGGGACATGATGATTGAAGACTACATTAAAGTAGTGGACAAATCATGGAAAGATTCATTAGTGCACAGTAATTATTCATACACTAAACTTTCAGAGGATTATCACTTAAAACCTGAATTCTTCTATGCATATCATGGAGCATTCGAAACAGATAATCTTGAATTGAACGGAAACACTTACGCTATGGAAGAGCTTGACGGTACTGTAGCAACTGATTACAAGATTAACTTGGATATTTATGATGACGGGGAAAATATTGGAATTTACATTGAATATAATGACCAAATATATACTGAAGAGTATGTTCAAAAATTCTTGCAGGCCATTAAATACATTTTAGTCCAGTTCTTTGTTAACGATATGGATAAATTAAGAGTTAATGAAATCGAACTTGTACCTAACTTGCTATTGCCTGAATTCGAAGAAGTTGTTAATCCGTTCTTACATAAACGTTTCGAAGAGCAAGTGGCAGCTAAAGGGGATGAAATTGCGCTTGTTGCAAGTGATGATTCCTTATCATATGATGAGCTTAACAAAAAGGCAAATCGCATAGCAAATGCATTAATCAAAAAAGGTGTGAAACCGAGAAGCAATATTTTGATAATGCTTCCTCGTACTAGTGACTTGATTGCTTCAATAATCGGTGTATTAAAAGCAGGTTGTGCATTCATACCACTCGATTTAAAGTTCCCTAAAGAAAGAATTGAATACATATATGAAAACAGTCAAGCAGATTACATCATTAATGTGGATGGCCTTGCACTTAATTCATTATCTATTGAAGAATTGCTTAAAGAAGGCAATGATGAAAATCCGGATGTTGAAATTTCATGTGATGATTTGGCATACATGATTTACACTTCAGGTTCTACAGGTAATCCAAAAGGTGTAATGATCAGTCATGAAAATGCATGTAACCAAACAGAAGCAAATCCAAAATGCGAATACAATAATTTATTAAGTATTGCAACAATCGCATTCGATACATCTCTTGAAGATATCCTTACAGGTATTACAAACGGAATAAAAATAATCTTTGCAAATGATGATGAAATAAAAAGCATTGTTGAGTTAATAAGGTTGATTAAACGTGAAAAACCGGAAGTTATGGAATTCACACCTTCAAGATTGTTATCCTACTTAGAGTTTGAAGAGTTCTGCGATGCAATCGAATGCGCCAAATGTATTGTAATGGGTGGAGAACAGTTCTCAGCAAAAGCATTTGAAGGAGTTAAAAAATATGCTGATGCTAAAGTATACAACAGTTACGGACCAACTGAGATTACAATTGCATCCAACTATAAGGAAATAACTGACCCTGAAAACATCACAATCGGTAAAGCTTTAAGAAACTACATAACCGATGTAAGGGATATTGACGGAAAACTCCTGCCTGATGGCGTAATGGGTGAACTCTACATTGGTGGTGTTGGTGTAGGTAAAGGATACTACAATATGCCTGACAAAACCGAAGAGGTATATCTGACAATTGATGATATTCCATACTACAGAAGCGGAGACTATGCAATACAACTTCCAAATGGTGAAATTGATATAAAAGGTAGAATTGACAACCAAATCAAGCTCAGAGGATTGAGAATAGAGATTGGTGAAATTGAATCAAACATTTCCAATTTCCCTAACATCAAACAGAATATTGTTGTAATCAAGGAAATAAGAAACAATGAACACTTGTGCGCTTACTTCACAGCAGAAGAGGAAATCAACAAAGATGAACTTAAAGATTACTTGAGTGAAAGATTAACTCAATATATGGTTCCAACTGTATTCATGCAAATTGATGATATGCCTCAAACTCCTAATGGTAAAACAGATGTAAAAGCATTGCCTGAACCTAAATTGGAATTAAATTATGTTGCACCTAAAAACCAACTTGAACAAACAATATGTGCAATATATTCATCTATCTTGGACATAGAAATTGTTGGTGCAGAAGATAATTTCTTTGAAATAGGTGGAACATCACTTATTGCATCTAAACTAATCATTGAATTGCTTAAACAGGATTATAATGTGAAATATGATGATATTTTCAGAAATCAAACTCCAAGAGCATTAGCCAGTTTCTTGTCAGGTGAAGGCATGTCCGATGATTTGGATGTGGACATTATTGAAAACTATGATTACACAAAAATCCACAAGCTTCTTGAGCAAAACACTTTTGAAAACTTTGCTAAAGGTACAAATCTTGAATTGGGCAATGTCCTGTTAACTGGTGTAACTGGATTCATGGGTATTCACGTATTGTATGAATACATTAAAAATGAAGAAGGAACCATTTACTGTATGATTAGAAAAGGTAAATTCGACAGCTGTGAAGAACGTTTACTCGACCTGATGGATTACTATTTCGATGAAGACTTCAGCGACCTTATCGGATCACGCATAATCTTAAGTGAAGGAGATATTACAAGTCTCGATGACTTCAAGAAGTTAGAAAACTTCCCAATTGATACAATTATCAACTGTGCAGCTATCGTAAAACACTACACTCATGACGACTACATATTCAGAGTTAACGTTGATGGAGTAGTTAACGGACTTGAATTTGCTGAAGCAAACAACATCAATTATGTTCAAATTTCAACAACCAGTGTTCTGGATGAATTTACTGATGATACCGATATTGAAAACGTTCAATGTGATGAAACAACCCTATACTGGGGACAAGACTTGTCTAACAAGTACTTGAACAGTAAGTTCCTTGCAGAAAGAATGGTTCTTGAAAAAGCTTTAACCGGTCTAAATGTAAAAATAATAAGGGTAGGAAACCTCATGGGTCGTTACAGTGATGGTAGATTCCAGAAAAACTTTGACACTAATGCTTTCTTGAATAACATTAAGGCTATTAAAAACTTAAAAGCAACAATTCCTGAAATTTCAGAAGAACTTGTTGAATTAAGTCCGATTGATTATGTGGCAAAAGCAACTCTTGCTCTTGCTAAAACACCAAAAGAATCAAGAATATTCCATGCTGTAAGTGATAAAATAATACCTAACAGTGATATATTCGATACTTTAAATTCATTCGGATTTGATATTGATGAGGTAACTCCTGAAGAATTCAGAAAAATCTATGAGCAAAACATGGATGAAAATATTCAGGGAATCATTACTGCTGACATGAGTATTAATGATTTTGACTTTGAAGAGGAAGATGAAGAAGTTGAAGGAGATTATGAGGAACTTGTAAAAATAGATCAAACATTAGATATTCTCAGTTCATTAGGATTTGACTGGCCGGAATGTGATAAAGAGTATCTTGAAAGATTTATAGGTTATTTAAATGAGGTACATTATTTTGATTAAATCCGAGATGTAAATATGAATTTTAAGATAGCGGACAGTAAATTTAAAGAATTATTATTGCCTAGTTTACTTATAGTAATGGCTTTGAACATAAGCTCTGTAATTGATTCCTTTTTTGTTGGATCATTTATTGGGCCAAATGCAGTTTCTGCAATTGAAATATTAGAACCTATGGTTTTATTAATAACTGTCTTTGAATGGTTATTTGGACTTGGAGGGCAAATTATAGCTGTAAATAAAAAAGCCGAATTTGATGTTGATGGAAGTAATCGTTACTTTACAACATCAATTGTTGTGTCAATTCTTGCATCTGTCATAATGGCAGTTTTTTGCCTATTCTTTTTTGGGGAATTGGCTACATTGTTAGGTTCTACACCTGCTTCAAAGCCACTTGTAATGGAATATTCCAAATTCCTATATGGATGTTTTGTTGTATCTACCGTTGCTGCGGTACTTACTCAATACATCCGTGTAGATGGCCAGCCAAATTTGGCATCAGCAGTTATTATAATAGCTAATGCAATCAATATTGTTTTGGATTATGTTTTTTTATCTTCTGGAATGGGTATGGCTTCAGCATCACTTGCATCATTTATAGGATATAGTATTGCCTTAGGAGTATGTTTGTTATATATCTTCAATTCCAAAAGAACATTTCGTTTTGTTCGCTCAGCACTCAAAATCAAGACTTTTCTAAAAACTACATGGCACATGATGAAGGTAGGTTTCCCTGGGGCAAGTATGGGTATTTTTGATGTGATTTTCGTTTATATAATGAATATTTTCTTGGTAACAAACCTGGGAGATGTTGGATTGGCAACATACTTGTTATGTATGGATGCATTAGTGCTTGCAAGTATTGTTGATATTGGAGTTTCAGAAACACTGACATCAATTGTTCCGGTGTATTATTCAAAACATGATTATGTAAATTTAAATCATTTAATTAAAAGGTCTCTAATAATTACAATGATTTTTGCAGTTATCCTGACAGTTCTTCTATGGTCATGGCCTCAAGGATTTTTGGCTCTTTACAATTTCAATCATGTTGAGATGGCGGATTTTGCAATAAATGCACTTAGATTGTATTCATTCTTCTTTATCCTGTCAGTACTTCCTAACATGTTGATATTCTACTATGAAGCTATTGAAAGACCTGTTTTCTCATCAATAATTTCAGTTCTCTTCACACTCGCAATCCCACTGGCTACGGTAGTTGCATTATATAATCTAATTGGATCTAATGGAATATGGATAGGTTTTCCGATATCCTGTATAATCTCAATGATTGTCATTATCATTGGTGTTAAAATAATTCAGAGAAGAGAGCCTGAATACAGTGGCCTGTTCTTTGTTGAAAATGATTTGGTTCATAAAACCAAAAACTTTGTCTTGACAGACAATGACATGAATTCCAGAAAAGAATGTTTAAACCATTTGAAAGAATTAGATGCAAGTGATGAGTTCTGCAACAATACTGATAAGATTTTTGATGTGATTTTTGATACAAATGACCCAGGTACCTATGTGGAAGTGTTAGTTATAGATTATGATGATAATATCCATGTTGATATCAAGTATGATGGCGAACAGGAAAACCTGGAAACTCTTAAACATAGCTTTCCTGCGGACCTTTTCAAATGTGCTGAGGTTTTAGGATTTAATACAATTGAATATGTCATGGGTAAGAGTTAATGTTTTTAAAATTAGTAATTATCAAGTTTTATTAATGAAGATGTGATTTATATGGAATATTTTAAATTGAATAATGGGGAAAAAATACCTGCATTGAGTTTTGGTGTTTATGAAATAAAACAAAGAAAAACAAAAAAAGCAGTTCTTGAAGCATTGAAAGTGGGTTATCGTTCAATAGATAATGCACAAGTTTATTATAATGAAAAAGAAGTTGGAGATGCAATTAAAGAATCAGAGATTTCACGTGATGAAATCTTTTTAACAAGCAAAAACTGGGTTAGCAATGCAGGTTATGATAAAACCATTAAAGCATTCAATAAATCTTTGGAAAATCTTCAAACGGATTATCTTGATTTATTCCTAATTCATGAACCTTTTGGTGATTATTATGGTTCTTATAGGGCATTACAGGATTTGCAAAAAGAAGGTAAAGTTCTCTCTATTGGGGTGTCCAACTTTAATTCAGCCCGTTTGATAGATTTAGTAATGAACAATGATATTGTTCCTCAGGTCAATCAAGTTGAAACCACTCCGTATTTTCAGCAGCATGAAGCAAATGAGTATATGGATGAATTAGGGGTTTGTCATCAGGCTTGGGGTCCGTTTTCAGAAGGGATAAATAATTTATTTAAAAACCCTATTTTGGTGGAAATCGCAGAAAAATACTCTAAAAGCACTCCTCAAATTATTTTAAGATGGCTAATTGACAGGGATATTCCGGGAATATGCAGATCAGTAAAGAAAAAGAGGATGTTGGAAAACATTGATATTTTTGATTTCGAGTTATCAAATAAAGAAATTAAAAAAATAAAGGAAATAGATACTGGTAAAAGTCCGTTCATGGACTTTGATGATCCAGACACTGCAAAAGAGTTGAATGAAGAAATAGTCTAATATTTGAATTTTGCCTTGCCTCGGTTTTTTAGCAGGAATTATTCCAATTAAAAATTGAACGGTCAACATTGAACTTTCACAAGATGAAATAAAAACAATGGAAGAATTGGCTGATAAGGCTAATATTAATACAATCAGAATTTGGGAAAAAGAGATGAAATAATTTCTTTTTCTATTTTTTTATTATTTAACTCTCATAATTTTTTTATATTTGAAATATTTTCCATAATTTAAAGGATTTGTTATTATGAAGTATGTTAAATTGGGAAATTCTAATCTGAAGGTAAGTAAAGTGTGTATGGGTTGTATGGGTTTCGGAGACCCAAATAATGGAATGCATACATGGACATTGCCTGAAATGGAATCTCTAGAAATAATTAAAAATGGGATGGATAACGGTATAAATTTTTATGATACTGCTATCGGCTATCAGAATGGTACTTCAGAGCAATATGTCGGAAAAGCAATAAGAGAATATTCATCAAGAGATGATATAGTCCTTGCAACTAAATTCTTGCCTCGATCAGAAGAGGACATCAAAAATAACGTTTCAGGCCAACAGCATATTCACAATATGGTTGATAAAAGTTTAAACAATTTGGGTCTTGATTATATTGATTTGTATATTTACCATATGTGGGATTATAATACTCCATTATATGATATTTTGGAAGGTTTGAGTGAAGTGATTGAAGAGGGTAAGGTAAGATATATAGGAATTTCAAACTGCTTTGCATGGCAACTTGCAAAAGCCAATGCTCTTGCTGAAGCTGAGGGATTTCCTAAATTCGTATCGATTCAGGGCCATTACAATCTGATTTTTAGAGAGGAAGAACGTGAAATGATTCCCCTTTGTAAAGCAGACAATATTGCAACAACTCCTTATAGTTCTCTTGCATCTGGAAGACTGTCAAGGATGCCTGGTGAGGAATCAAAAAGATTAAAAGAAGATTTTTATGCTGAATTGAAATACAAATCAACAGAAAGCCAGGATGGTGAAATCATCAGAAGAGTCAACGAAATTGCAAACAGTTTGGGAGTGTCAATGACTGAAGTTTCTCTTTCATGGCTTATGGAAAAAGTAACCTCTCCGATTGTTGGTGCAACCAAAATGCATCATGTAGAAGGAGCAGTAAATTCTGTTGATTTAAAATTGACAAAAGATAATATTTCTTATTTGGAAGAGCCGTATGTTGCTCATGATTTGGTAGGAGTCATGGCTGACAACAAAGTTTCAGCTAGTGATAACGAAAAGGTTTGGGCAAAGCATACAAAAAATAAGATTTAATTATCTTATTTTTTTAATCGAAAATTAGTTTGTCAATAATGTCCATGTCAAGATTCTCTTCAACTATTTCTGCCAGTCTGTTTAAAGAATAATCTTTTTGTGTTTCGTAAGGGTCTTCACCATATTTTGCTTCAAGACCTTTTTTAACTCTTATGTAATTTAAAAATTCTCTTCTGAAGTTGTAATTGTGGAATATTCCATGGAAATAAGTTGCAAATGCATTTCCGCAAGATGCTCCATCAATCAGACCCTCCTCATTATTTCCCTGACCCTGCTTTATTTCCAGCAATGCTGTGGAATTGATGAGTTTTGTTGTACCTTCATGTATCTCATAACCTGTAACTTCTTCACCTGCAATATTTTTAAATATCTCTCCGGCAATACCGTTTATTTCAGAAGGTACTGTTGCAACAGACTGAGTTACTATTTTATCAGCTCTTGAAAATTCAGATTCGATGTCAAGTAATCCTAAACCTTTAATGGTGCCATGTTTTGATTCCTTTTTATTTTCATCATGGATTATGTTTCCTAAGATTTGCAATCCTCCACAGATTCCAACAATCGGAATCTCTTCTGATTTTTTGATGATTTTATCGGCTAGTCCACTTTCATGAAGGGCATATGCATCCTCGGTTGAATTACGGGTTCCGGGAATAATTATTGCATCAACATCACCTATATCGTCATTGACTCCAATCATTTTAAGTGAAACATCGTCTTCAAATTCAAATGGGTCAATGTCTGTGAAATTGGCAATCTTTGGAAGTCTAATAACACCAATTGTAATGTCATTTCCTTCAATGAATTCATGTGTTGTCAATGATGCAGAGTCCTCTTCAGGCAGTTTCAATGTTTCATCGTAAGGCAATACTCCTAAAACAGGTTCTCCTGTAATTTCTTCAATCCTGTCAAGGCCCGGTTTTAAAATGTCCAGATTTCCTCTAAATTTATTGATTACTGTTGCTTTAAGTCGTGACCTGTCATAATCATCAAGCAAAACGTATGTTCCGGCAATTGATGCAAAAACACCGCCCATTTCGATATCTGCAATTAAAATTACATTGGCATCGGCCATGTGGGCTATTTCCATATTTGCAATGTCCTGCTTGCGCATATTGATTTCAGCAGGTGAACCGGCACCCTCAATGATTATGATGTCATAATCCTTTGATAAAATGTCAAAACTTTCCTTAATGGCATTTAAAGCGGTATCATGGTATTTGTGCTGGTAATCGTAAAAATTCATATCTCCTATTGATTTTCCCTGAATTATCACATTGGATGTAAAATCTCCTTTTGGTTTTAATAGGACAGGATTCATATGTATGCTTGGTTCAATCATTGCTGCCTGTGCTTGTAACATTTGCGCAATTCCAATTTCTCCATTCTCTTTTGTTGTGTATGAGTTTAGAGACATGTTTTGGGATTTGAAGGGAGCTACCTTGTATCCCCTGTTTTTATATATTCTACATAAAGCCGCTACAAGCATGCTTTTTCCAGCATTTGATGAAGTTCCTTGAACCATGATACATTTTGTCATGTAATAAAATATTGAACTAATGTTATAAATAATTTTAAATTCTAAAAGAAAAAAAGTCATTTGATTTTTAATCTTATTTGAAGATGTGTTTTTTCTGTTTTCAAATCACAATTTTTATTTTTAAGTTATCAGGGGGTTAAATACGTCTGATATAAAAAGTGGTATTGTGGTTTTTAACTTTTTTTTTACACATCTGTCAAATTCGATTAACAAGAAATAATTATTGTAAATTATCTTGTAATATTTAATTTTATTATTTTTAATATTTAACAGTTACTTTAAATACATAATTATTCGTTATTTTTATTTTATTTTGATTAAATTTTATTTTATCATATTATTTTGATATTTTTGACTATTTTGATTTAATGATATGAATTTTATTAATGTTCGTGTTCTTAAATTATCTTTTTATTAAATGTCGTTTGGGGATATTATTTTTCTAACCAATATACAAAAATTTTTGAACCCCTGTACTTGAGAAGTACAATAACTCAAAAATACAAGTATTTTGTTTGTTTTAATTTATGCCATAATAATGGGCATTATTTGCGGAGTTGTTATCACCATTTTGGATTTTATCTCTTCATTAACTACAAGCATACCTACTATGACATTATTTGCGACATTAGGTGCTTTCGTTGGAAAGTTAATCCAAGTAAAAATTAATAGATAGTCATTATAGTTTTATCCTATAATAACTATCATTTTTAGAAAAACTTTTTTTATATATTATATTTCAACACCACTATCTGTTAAAATCCTTTCACCTACAGGTTGTTCCTCTTCAAAGTTACTGAGATAATTCTTATAGATTTTATCACCTTCAGAAGACAATTCCATAATGTATCTTAATACATCATCTCTTGAATAGCTGAAGTAAATATCTAAAGTTTCATTAATACCCATTAACTCCAATTGATGATTTAATAATTCATTACAATACTTTAACACCCACTTCTGGTCATTAGCTACATTAACAATAAATCCAGTAATAGCTGAATCGTTTATGTATTCAGCCACATTCTGATTAGACTTTTCATTACCTGCCTGAGATTGCGGTGTTACAAAAGTTCTTAAAATATTATTTCTAAAGATTTCCGTTTGTCTAGTATAATCTGACTGGTAGTTATTACCACCTAAGATTTTAGATTCAATTCCGGGAGGCACAATAGCTACATTACTTCCAGCCGTTGTACCATAGTCAGCATAAAGATTTTCTTTAGC
>NZ_CAMHFP010000054.1 GCF_946184425.1 uncultured Methanobrevibacter sp.
TATTAATATAATATTTATAATTATTATAAATAAATATATTAAATATATAGATTATTATGACCATTCACCTGAAGATTATTCCAACAGGAAGTATGTATTGAAAAATAATAAAATAATTGGAAGTACAACTAAGCGAAAAATCACAAATGTGAAAAATGGCATAAAATTGGAACATTACATATCTTAATATCACCATTAACCTACCCATGACACATTGCCTAAAGTAGTGAACTACAAACTGTTCATATAAAACATATATCACAAACTCAAAAGTATGCGTATGGACAAAAAAGGCAAATATTTTATTCTTTCAATATTACTGATTGCAAATTTAATTTACCAAGGCATTTATAATTTTAGTTTATGGAACATCACATCTCCTTAGTAATCATCATTCTGTTTTACCATATTGCAGATATCCTCAAATAAAGTTTCTAAAATCCTAACATATGTCATGATGGTTGTTTATCTCTGGGACTTACATTGGAATAAAAAAAACAATGCCTAACTTTTTAGTAAACATATTAGATTACTTTAAATTAGCATCAGAGATTAATCCTGATGAATTTGAATATTATATAACATTACCAAAATATCAGGCATTAGGAAACTACGATGAAGCTTTATATTACATGAATAAAATTAAAACATAAATGTATACTTTTCAGTTTAATGAAAATTATTTGGAAGTGAAATTTGCATAAAAAAGAAAATTAAACAATCCAAAAATACTTTAAATAGTCAAAATTAAATTAAAAACTATTTATCAATCTACATAGAAATAATAATTCTGCAATAGCCAAATGATTAACTATAACTTAAAAAAAGAAAAATAAAACAAGGAAATCTATACGATTCCTTGTGCGTTCATAGCGTCAACAACTTTCTTGAATCCTGCAATGTTTGCTCCTGCCACATAGTTTTTGTCCATGTCGTATTCAGCAGCAGCTTCGGAAACATTTGCAAAGATGTTTTCCATAATACCTTGGAGTTTAGCATCAACTTCTTCAAAGGTCCAGGATAATCTTTGAGAGTTTTGAGACATTTCTAATGCGGAAGTAGCTACTCCACCAGCGTTGGAAGCTTTACCAGGTGCGAATAATACATCGTTTTCCTGCAAGTATTCGGTTGCTTCAATTGTGGTTGGCATGTTTGCTCCTTCAGCAACAGCTAAAACACCGTTTTCAACTAAGGTTTTAGCATCTTCTAATTGCAATTCGTTTTGGGTAGCGCATGGAAGAGCAATGTCACATTTGATGGTCCATACACCTTTTCCTTCGTGATATTCTGCACTTTCCCTAGCTTCTGCGTAAGCGGTTAATCTTTCACGTCTTACTTCTTTTACCTCTTTAAGTAACTCTACATCGATTCCTTCTGGGTCGTAAATCCAACCGGTTGAATCGGAACAGGTTACAGGTTTACCACCTAATTGTTGAGCTTTTTCGATTGCGTAAATAGCTACGTTACCTGCACCGGATACAGCAATAGTTTTACCTGCAATATCTATATCGTTTGCTTTTAACATAGCGTTTGTGAAGTATAATAATCCATATCCAGTAGCTTCAGTTCTTGCTAAAGATCCACCGAAGGTTAATCCTTTACCAGTTAATACTCCCTCATATAATCCTCTGATTCTTTTGTATTGACCGAATAAGAATCCGATTTCTCGGCCACCTACACCAATATCTCCAGCAGGCACATCAGTGTCAGCACCAATGTATTTGCATAGCTCTGTCATGAAACTTTGACAGAAAGCCATGATTTCTCTGTCTGATTTTCCTTTAGGATCAAAGTCAGATCCACCTTTACCTCCGCCGATTGGAAGGCCAGTTAAGGAGTTTTTGAAAATTTGTTCGAAACCTAAGAATTTAATAATACCTACGTTTACAGATGGGTGGAAACGTAATCCGCCTTTGTAAGGTCCAATTGCGGAATTGAATTGTACACGGTAACCGGTGTTAACTTGTACTTGACCGTTGTCATCTACCCATGGAACACGGAATTTGAATTGTCTTTCTGGATTAGTTAACCTTTCAAGAAGAGCATTTTTTCTGTATTCTTCTTCGTTTTCTTCAATTACAACCCTTAAAGATTCTAAAACTTCACGAACAGCTTGGTGAAATTCAGGTTCTGAAGGGTTCTGTTCTATAATTGTTTCAATTACATCATCTACGTATGACAAAAATATTCCTCCGAATAAATTTAGATTATATTTCACATATTATTAAATAAATTTTCAAATCAAATTTTAGGCATGACGCCATATTTAACAATATAATATATTATTTGAACCTTCTAATATTTAAATATTTTTCAATTTTTAATTAAATATTAGAATATTATTCAAAAAAAATTAAGAATATCTTAAACAAATTATAATTATATTCAATTTTTTTATTTAAATACATATCTGAATTGTGATATTAATCCAAAATGTATAAAGAAAATAATCAATTTTTGGACAAAGTCGGAAAATACCTTCCAACAAAAAATTCCGAACATAACAAAATCAGAATGTACAACATTTCCCAGATTTTAATGCCAAATCTAAAACAAAAGCCTATATAACAATGAAATAGATAAACAAACTAATATAGAAATAAAAAAACAATATTATTATATATACTACAATTAACAAATAAATTTACAAAGTAATATGAAAATTTTATTTTTATGCACAAAAACATAAAATGTGAAAAAATGAAAGTGACAAAAATTTCCAAATCCCAATACGAAAGGCTTAAAAAAACATATCTCCACAAAAACAGATGTATGTATTCTCTATATCGAGATATAAACAAGGAAATACCAATCGATAAACAGATATTTTTCAGAATAATCAATAAAATACGTGAAGAAGAAGGTTATGCACCATTTTACTATCCAAATAAAGAAAATAAGAAAAAAAGAGATATTAATAAGTCTAAAACTTATCAATATTCAACATAATATCTCATAATAGCAGCAATCCCACCGAAAGCTCTGAAAAGTTGCATTCCTTCTTCAGTTTCAGTGGAAATGAACTCAACATCAGTGTTCATTTCTTCAGCCTTTTCAATGAAATCATCCGCAAGATCCATGGAAGACTCTTCTTTTAAAACTTCACCACAGTTAGGACATTTAGGCTTGAGCCCGTCAGCTTCAGACTGGGTTTTAACAGTAATCTCTTTTTTAGTGCCGCAGCTCGGACAGGTAAATACCTTACGCATACTGGTAAGGTCTTCAGACAACAGCAATGTATCGACAGCACCCATGATGAGATTGTTTCGGACCTGTTTTTCACCATAGGAACATAATCCTCTGGTTTTAGTCAATTCCTTGATGAACCTTTGTACAAGCTTTTTCTCATGCATTACATCAAGGTTTTCCAAATCATCAGCAGATTTTGCGATTACCTCACGAATTCCCTCTTCACCAGTGTATGAAGTGTCGACAATGGTTATGACCTTTTCCTTAAGCTCATAATGCATGTATTCGCCATCGTAGAAATCCTTTTTGGTGAATCCCGGTCCACCAATTATGATTCCTTTTAGGTCATCCTTCAATGGAAGGAATGCCTCGTTCATATGGTCCCCTATACGTTTAAGGAACTGGTGAGCCAAATCCTCAATTACACGGTCAAACCTTCTTTGTGACTGACCTCCAGCTTTGTGCTTACCAGGAACTCCACTGGTCAAATGGCCAAGGATTGTTTCCTTTTTACCTTTTAGGGTAGCGTATGTAGCTTCATTTCTGTCAATTACAGCCACTCCGTAAACGTCACGCTCTTCAATCATGTATTCCAAAGGTTCTACGAAAAACTCGTTGTTACATTTGTACCAGTATGTAGTAACCGGTTCCGGAGGTTCCATGATGTATTTTTCCATCTTTTCAGTTCCGGGACCTCCTTTTGGAATCATTCCCACAAACAGCACAAGACCGTTTTCAGGAGGCTGCCTGTATAATTTGATACTTTCCAAAATAACTGCGATTGCTGACTGTACGTTTTTTCTTGTCTGTTTACTCTTGATGTTAGCACTCTGACCCATTTCATCTCTCATGTGCTTACCAACATCACTCAATTGTTTGGTTGGTGGAATGTAAACGGAAACAAGCTCAGTACCTCTACCTCTTTTATTTGATAATTCCTTTAAGGTTTTTTTAAATTCATATAATTCTTTTGATGATACTTCTGCCATGATATCCCTAATAAAAATTAAATTAATATAATAGTAATAATTATATAAAAACAGATATAAATAAGTAATGAAAAAATCAGTTTAATTTGGCATTTCCATATTTTTCAAACAATTTAATATTTTCATCATCGATTGTTGCAACCTCAAGCAGATCCATGCCCGTCATCTCCGCCACTTCACGGGCAAGGTGAACGTATGTGTCGGGATAGTCGTTGTATCCGAAAAGATGCCATATTACATTGCCCTCAAAAACCATTTCCAGATACCAGTCATATCCTTCCAGATCATCGGGATCCCTGAAATCGGATTTCATATGATACTCCTTCTGTGTCCACATGTAAACGTGATACTTTTCCAAAAGATTTAAAATCCGCTCCTCATCTGATGAAGTGAGCTCCTTTTCTATATATCCGTTGATTGATCGGTCATTAAAATTGACAATCAGTCTCGGATTTGGAAGCTCATAAGGGTAGCATCTGTAGTGGCCAAACTCAAGGGATTTGATATCAAGTTTTAAACCGTCAAGGTATACTCCATCCTTTTTCAAATCATAAAAGAGAGGAGTTGCAAGCTGTTTTTGATAATTCAGATGTAAAACATCAAAACCGAAAAAGCTTTTCAGAAGCTCTCCAAACTTAATCCAGTTTTGCGGAAAATTATTTTTAAAGGAATATTCGGCATACCCGTCAGTGGAATATATTATGACAATGCACGAATAGATTACCTCAAGCTTCTCAAAATAGGAAAACTGCTCTGAAACATAATTATCAAACAGATTCAGATTGTTGAACGCCCCTAAAAAATCACCGGCGCGTTTATCATCAAATTTTCTTATCTCACTTGTCATATTACGTCTCAAATCAACCAGAATATCAATCCATGAATCGTCACACAGACTGTTTTCAGATAGAAATTTGTCTCCACTTCCACGTTCTGAAATCTTATAGTAAGCCATGTTGGATGTAAAATCAATTGTAAAACATTCATAGTGGCGATTTAGACGCTTGAAATTGAATCTTTGGGTAATCTCTATTTTTTCAATCATGTATATCGACCGGTTAATAATAATCTCTCATCGAAGTTTAATATAATTAACCTAAAAACAAAAGTATATAAACAATCATTAGATAATTAATAAAATAAGTGATATTATGATTAGACGATGTCCACAATGTGGTTCAGCAGGCGACGATATTTACGGATTTTGTATAAAATGCGGATATGAATTTCCCAAAATAGAACATGACAAGGATACCTGCCCATTATGCGGATTTAAAAATCCCGAAGAGGCTGACTTCTGCGTAAAATGCGGAAGTCCATTACTGTTCAAGCAGGGATTTGAACAGCAGGGAAATGTCATAAAGCCAATTGTAGTTCAAAAAGAACTTTCACCAAGCCCCATACCTACAACAGGCCAGACAAGCAGACTGGTGATATTCATAGGATACTTTTTTGCAATACTTGGAAGCATAATCGGACTTCTCATATCAATATACCTTATAACAAGAAATGATCCCGTGGCCAAAAAACACGGATACATTCAGCTTGCAATTATTCTGGTGTATCTTGTAATACTTGCAGTACTCTTTGCAACAGGCATGATACCTCCGGAAGTACTGACAGACTACAGAAGTTTACTTATGGGAAACTTTACCCCTTTTAACAGGTAGATACATCACGATTGCGCCTTCGCCACTTTCATAATATCCCGGAACCACTCTGTCCTTTATAAAATTAAAGCGTTCATAAAACTCAACCGCACCAAGATTTGACTCTCGGACTTCCAGATATATCGCATCTATCTTAAGCATTGAGAGAATTGAAATTGCCCGAACAAGCAACTCTGTTCCTGCACCCTGACGGCGATAGTTCTTGTCAACAGCTATGGATATTATGTGCCCCTGATTTTCATACTTAATCCAGAACATAACATATCCGATTACATAGCCTTCCTTTTCAGCTACCAAAAAACCTATTCCCATTTCATATAACTGCTGAAACATGTTTATTCCATATGATTGGTCGAATGACATATTTTCAATTTCAAAAACCCTTTTTAAATCCTTTGGAACAAACTTTCTAACTTTCATACTAAAAAATATTATACCGAACAAAATATTTAATAGTTTTGATTAAGTATAATTAATTAGAAGGGGTAAAATAATGTGGCAAGATTTTGGAGAATACATATTGAATGAATCCGGCGAGAAAAAAGTCAGGATTGTCGAAGTTGCAGTGGGAAAATTCGACAGAATTTCACAGATGCTAGAAGAAAAGGACAACATAACCCTAATCAAAACGGACATCCTGCCGGATAATGACAGTGTCATAAAGGACGACATCACAAATCCCAATATGGAACTGTACAGGGATGCAGACATAATATATTCAATAAGACCACCAAGCGAACTTCAGCCACATCTGGTTGAGCTTAAAAGAAAAACCAATGCCATGCTTATCATCAAGCCCCTAACCGGTGAAGAACTGAACACACCAAGAGTTAATATGCAGTTGAAAAACTACAAAAAGGCAAGCTTTTACGTTTTAAGGTGATGGAATGAGTGACATACTGACCGAATACAAAACATCCCCTGATGGATTGAACCATGAAGAAGTGACAATAAGGCAGAAAACCTACGGACTGAACGAACTTGAAGAAAAAAAACCAACTCCAACATATATACTGTTTTTATCCCAATTTGTTGACGTTTTGATTGGCCTTCTTTTGGTTGCCGCAGTTGCAGCATATGCAATAGGAGACGTTATTGATGCTGCAGTAATCGTGCTTGCAGTCCTTTTGAACGTCATCTTAGGGTTTATTCAGGAATACCGTTCTCAGAAAGCTGTTGAAAGTCTCAAAAACATGATGGTAAAAAAAGCCGTCGTAAAAAGACAGGGAAAAATTGAAGAAATAGAATCCAAATTTCTCACCGTCGGAGATATTGTGCAGCTTGAAGAGGGAAGCAAGGTGCCTGCAGATCTTGTTTTAATTGAATCCAAAAACCTCAACTGTGATGAATCATATCTGACCGGAGAATCCGAAAGCATACAAAAACAAATCGGTGACAGAGTCTTTATGGATTCAAGCATAATTTCCGGAAATGCAACAGGAGTTGTCGAAAAAATTGGAATGCAAACTGAAATCGGTCATATTGCTGAAATCGTCCAAGAAGAAAGCGACGACACCCCATTGAAAGAAAAAGTGGGAAGGCTTGGAAAGACACTTTCCGCAATAGCCATCGTAGTGTGTATAGCTATATTCATTTTGGAGCTCTCACAGGGCATAGAACTGGTTCAGACATTTATGACAGCAGTGTCCCTTGCTGTTGCAGCAATTCCTGAAGGGCTTCCAGCAGTCCTTACACTTACACTTGCATTAGGCATGCAGCAGATGGCAAAATCCAATGCGATTGTCAAAAAGCTTCTCTCAGTGGAGACACTTGGTTCATGTACAATCATCTGCAGTGACAAGACAGGAACATTGACTGAAAACAGAATGACCGTTGTCGACACTTTTTATGCAAACAAGGATAAAACATTACTTATAGGTAAATTATGTAACAATGCAGTCATAAACGGAGAAGAAATCATCGGAGACCAGACAGACGGTGCAATAATGAAGCACTGCAAAGATTTTGAAACATCACTTGAGAGAATCGATGAAATTCCTCTTGACAGCAATCGTAAAATGATGACCACCATACATAGACTGGATAGTGAAAACAATATAGTCTTAACAAAAGGTGCGCCAGAAATCATTCTAGGCAAATGCAAATATATCGATAATGATGGAAGTGTCGAAATACTTGATGATGAAATCAAGGAAAACATGTTGAAAAGTATTGGGGACATGAGCAGTGCCGCATTGAGAGTGATAGGATTTGCATACAAAACTGATGACGGGAAAAATCCTGAAGAAAACCTTACATTTACCGGACTGATGGGACTGATAGACCCACCAAGAGACAGCTCCAAAAAAGCCGTTGAAGACTGTATTAAAGCAGGAATAAAAGTAATAATGATTACCGGAGATCATGAAAAGACAGCATGTGCAATTGCAAAAGACTTAGGGATACTGACAACCGGAAAAACAATAACTGGAGTCGAACTTGAGGAAATGAGCGACGAGGAATATCTCAAAGTCGTCAATGACATTCAAGTATACGCAAGAGTGAAACCCACCCAGAAGATGAGGATTGTGGAAACCCTCAAGAAACTGGACAATGTTGTTGCAATGACCGGTGACGGCGTAAACGATGCACCTGCACTTAAAAAGGCATCAATAGGAGTTGCAATGGGTAACGGAACAGACGTTGCAAAAGAATCAGCCGATATGATTCTTCAGGACAACAATTTCAAGACCATAGTAAAGGCAGTCGAGGAAGGAAGAAAAATATATGACAACATCAAAAGGTTCGTCAAGTTCCAGGTATCCACAAATGTAGGGGCGATTCTCACAATTGTCGGAACATCACTACTTTCACTTCCAATGCCGTTCAACCCTGTGCAGCTGCTTTGGCTGAACATTGTGATGGACGGTCCTCCTGCGCAGACACTTGGAATGGAAGGTGCTGAAAAGGACATTATGCAAAGGCCTCCTGAAACAGGAGACATTCTGACCAAAAACACACTACTCAAGATATTCATTACAGGTCTTGTAATGGCAATAGGTACCATATGCGTGTATGCCTATGAGCTAAGCATACATACGACACCATCAAAAGCCATGACCGTGGCATTTACACTGTTTGTGATATATCAGCTGTTCAATGCACTTAACGGCAAAGCCAACTCAAAGCAGTCATCCAAATTCCTATATGTTGGAATATTAATTTCATTCCTGCTTCAGGTGCTGATAATATACATCCCACAGCTTCAGATAATATTCAGAACAACATCAATTGATATAATTGATTGGGCAGTTATTGTAATTGTGGCCTTTACAATCATCGTGTCAGATAAAGTAATGAACAGAGTGATAAAATGAAGATATTTCTGCTTGGCGGAACAAAGGATTCCATAAACATCATAGAGCACATCAAAAAGAACTACGATGCACATATCCTCACAACAACCACTACAGAGTATGGTGCAAAACTGGCAAAAGAAGGGGGAAGCGATGAAACAATTGCAAGACCCCTTCCAAAGGAGGACATAATAGAAATCCTAAACAAAGATGACTTTGACCTCCTCATTGATGCAACACACCCTTTCGCATCACACATCACACAAACAAGCATCACCGTGTCAAAACAGATGAAAATGCCATATATCCGATTTGAAAGACCTGCCACCAACTTTGAGGAAATTGACGAATCACACATCATCTATGTGGAATCATTTGACGAAGCTGGAAAACTGATAGAAAGTGAATTTAAAAAAGGCAATGTCCTGCACTTTGCAGGGGCAAACACCATGGCAGACATTGTGAAATACGTATCCCCAGAAAGGTTTTATCCAAGAATTCTTAAGGTTGAAAGCTCCATAGAAAAATGCAAAAAACTGAATATCCCAGAAGATCACATAATTGCGATGAATGGAGCTGCAAGCTGTGAAGAAAACATGGACCTGATTGAAAAGACAGATGCATGCGTCATGATTACCAAGGAAAGCGGTGAAATCGGTGGCGTGATTGATAAAATAGAAGCTGCAAACAGAAAAAACATTGCAGTCATAATGATTCAAAGACCAAAAATAGATGAATTGGATAAAAAAGATGTAGTGACCAATTTAGAAGAATTGGACAACAAATTAAAAAACTTTTTTTAAAAATAGATATAAAAATAAAACGCCGAGACTGGGATTTGAACCCAGGCGAGGGAAACCTCACAGGATTTCAAGTCCTGCGCCTTACCAGACTAGACTATCTCGGCATATGAAAAGGAATATTTAGAAGGATTCTAAATATTTATCCTTTAAGTTCAATTTCAATACTTACATTATCAGGAACATTAACTTTCATTACTTGTCTCATAGCACGTTCATCAGCTCCAATACCGATTAAACGTTTGTGAATTCTGAGTTCCCATTTTTCCCAAGAAGCTTTACCTTCTCCATCTGGAGATTTTCTTGTTGGGACAACTAATTTTTTAGTTGGTAATGGAATAGGACCAGATAAGTCAACACCAGTTCTTTCAGCAATTTTTTTAAGTTGATCGCATACGTATGCTAATTTTTCTGGGTCAGTTCCTGTAAGCTTAATTCTTGCTTGATTCATTTATTCTCCTCCAAAAAACAAAAAATAAAGAAAGTAAATAAATACTTTCTAATTATTGTTTACAAACTTATTTTGCTGGGGTAACTTTAAGACATAATCCAGCAGCAACGGTTTGACCCATATCTCTGATAGCGAATCTTCCCATAGGAGGTATTTTTTGAGCTTCTTCCATAACCATTGGTTTAGTAGGTTTAATTTGGACAATAGCTGCATCACCAGTTTTGAGGAAGTCAGGGCTACCTTCTTGAGGTTGACCAGTTGCAGGATCAAGTTTGGAAGTTAATTCTAAGAAAGTACATGCAGTTTGAGAAGTGTGACAGTGGAATACAGGAGTGTATCCAACGGTAATAACACCAGGGTGTTGTAATACAACAACTTGTGCAGTAAATTCTTTAGCTACAGTAGGAGCGTCACTAGTGTGTCCAGCTACGTCTCCTCTTCTGATATCATTTTTACCGACACCTCTTACGTTGAATCCGATGTTGTCACCAGGTTCAGCAGTTTCGAATACTTCGTGGTGCATTTCGATGGATTTAACTTCTCCGGAAGCTCCAGCAGGTTCGAAGATAACGTTTTCACCTTTTTTCATGATACCAGTTTCAACTCTTCCTACAGGTACGGTTCCTACACCAGTAATGGAGTAAACGTCTTGAATAGGAATTCTTAAAGGTAAGTCTAAAGGTTTTTCAGGTGGAGTTAATTTGTCTAACTCTTCCATGAGAGTTCCGCCTTTGTACCAGGTCATGTTGTCACTTTTTTCTTTAATGTTGTCTCCTTCAAATGCAGAGAGTGGAATGAAAGGTACGTCAGCAGGGTTTCTACCAATAGATTTGAGTAATACACCAACTTCTTCTTTAACTTCATTGAATTTGTCTTCACTGTAATTTTCCATATCCATTTTGTTTACAGCGATAATTAATTGTTTAATACCTAAAGTCATGGATAAGAACATGTGTTCTTTGGTTTGAGGCATTACACCGTCGTTAGCAGCTACTACTAATACAGCTGCGTCAGCTTGGGATGCACCAGTAATCATGTTTTTAACGAAGTCTCTGTGTCCAGGACAGTCTACTACAGTGTAGTCGTATTTGTTGGTGGAGAATTTTTGGTGAGCTAAGTCAATGGTTACTCCTCTTTCTCTTTCTTCTCCTAATTTGTCCATAACAAATCTGAATTTGTTTTCTCCGTCATCTAATTGTTGTTCAGCGATTGCACCAGCTTTTAATAATAAGTGTCCAACTAAAGTGGATTTTCCGTGGTCAACGTGTCCAATAAATGCTAAGTTAATATGTTCTTTTTCTTTTGCCATTATATAACCTCTTTAATAATATTAACAAACAATATCTATAAGCTTAAATGATAGCTTAAATTTATTATATATTTTTCACCATATAAATAGGTAATGTTTTTTCATTAATTTTAATAAAAAATTATAAAAAAATTAAAAATATAATTTTTAAATTTTAATCCTATAAATCACCTAAGTAGTGGCTTGCAGGGAATGGTTCTGCAGATAAGCCTTTTCTTTGTCTGATTTCTCTTACGATTTGATTTTGCATCTCACGTGGGAGAGGTTCGAATCCTGCAATTTCAGTAGACCATAAACATCTACCTTCAGCAGCGGATCTGATGTCTCCAGCGAAACCGAACATTTCAGCTACAGGCACTTTGGATTCAATTCTAGCCATGTCACCGGTTTCTTGACCCATGTTGACAATTTGACCTCTTCTGTTTTGAATCTCACGAGTACATGCACCCATATAATCGTTAGGAGTATCAATAACTACTTTTTGCATAGGTTCGAGTAAAGCAGGTTCTGCTAACATCATAGAACCTAAGATTGCGTTTCTGATAGCAGGCAATACTTGTGCAGGTCCTCTGTGAACTGCATCTTCGTGAAGTTTTGCATCGTGAAGTTTGAATTTTAATCCCATAGAAATTTCATTTCCTAAAGGACCGTTTTCTAAAGCGGATTCAAATCCTTCAAGTAACAATTCTTTAACTTCGTCCAAGTATTGAATACCACGAGTCATGTTAAGGAAGATACTTCTGTTGTGTACAGCCCATACTCTTCTAGCTTCTTCTTTATCTAATCCAGCTTCCATGAAGTCGTTAGCTGCTTCTTTACCTTTGACTCTACCTTCTTTAATATCTCCGTCCGCAATAGCATCAAAGAGACTTGGTTCAATAGGTTCAACAGTGATATAGAATCTGTTGTGTTTGTTTGGAGATTTACCTTCAACTTGTGGAGATAATTTCCTTACGGTTTCTCTGTATACAACAATAGGTTCGGATGTAGTGATGTCTACACCTTTATCTTTGATTCTGTAACCGATAACTTCCAAGTGAAGCTCACCCATACCGGAAACTAAGTGTTCACCAGTTTCTTCGTTAATATCAATTTTAACAGTAGGGTCTTCTTTACCAGTTTGTCTTAATACTTCAATCAATTTTGGTAAGTCTTTAGTATTTTTAGCTTCAACTGCTACAGTAACTACAGGTTCTGATATGTGTTCTAAACCTTCAAACTCTTTAATTTTGTCTTCAGGTGAACAGAGAGTTTCCCCTGCAATAGCACCTTTTGCCCCAGCAACATATACAATGTTACCTGCAGGTACTTTATCAGTGTTAACTCTTTCAGGACCGAAGTATACACCTACTTGTTGAACTCTGGATTTACCGTGAGAACCTACGAGATATACTTCTGTACCTTTTTCAATTGATCCACCGTAAACCCTACCGGTAGCGATTTCACCAGCGTGTTTATCTACAGATACGTTGGTAACCATTACAGCTAAAGGTCCTTCAGGAGCGGTTTCAATCATACATTTTCCAGCAGGAGATTCAATGTCTCCGTCCCAGATGTTAGGTACTCTGTATACTTGAGCTTCTTTAGGGGAAGGCAAGTGTTCAACTACCATACCAAGTAATACATCGGATAATGGTACTTTTTGAGCTAATTCTTTTTCATTATCAGCATTACAATAATCAATAATGTCTTTAAAGTTAATTCCAGTTTCTTGCATAGTAGGTACGTTAATAGCCCAGTTGTGGTATGCTGAACCGAAAGCTACACTACCATCAGTGAAATCTAATTTCCATTCTTCTTTTTTGTCTTCAGGAGCCATGTTTTTGATTAATTTGTTAGCTTCCATGAAGATTTTCAAGAATCTGTTTTGTAACTCTTCAGGTTTTAATTTTAACTCGTTGATTAATCTGTCAACTTTGTTAATGAATAAAACTGGTTTAACGTTTTCTTTAAGTGCTTGTCTGAATACAGTTTCAGTTTGAGGCATGATACCTTCAACAGCACAAACTACAACTACAGCACCGTCTACAGCTCTCATAGCACGAGTTACGTCCCCACCGAAGTCAACGTGACCAGGAGTATCAATTAAATTGATTAAGTATTCACTGTCTTTGTAATCGTGTACCATAGATACGTTAGCTGCATCAATAGTAATACCACGTGCTTGTTCTTGTTCATCGAAATCTAAGAATCTTTGATCCCCTGCAAGTTCTTCGGAAATCATTCCTGCACCTGCAAGTAAGTTATCAGATAAGGTAGTTTTACCGTGATCGATGTGAGCACAAATACCAATATTTCTGATTTGTTCAGGTTCATACATCAATTCTTTGATTTTTGCAATCATTTTGT
>NZ_CAMHFP010000055.1 GCF_946184425.1 uncultured Methanobrevibacter sp.
TTAACTATTTTTAGATAAAATTAAAAATTCACAACTAATTTTCATCAAAAAATTTTAAATCAACAAAGTTTTTGAAAGAGTCGATAATGATGAGGCATGAACTTTTTGAAGTTGGATCATATGATTACTCCGACCTGGATGAAAGGTTGACCAAACCTGTTGAATGGACTGAAGAGGATCTAAAGCTAATAGCTGAAAACTATCGTGGAGGAATTCCGCTGACTGAAGAACACGATAAAATCTACATTGGCATTGGAAATGACATAAGCTATGAAGAAGGAAAGCTATTCATTGAAATCCCTGATGAACTGGATATGGAAGGTAAAGGCCTTTCTCCTAAAGTTGATGTCTTATTGAAAGATAATGGAGATTCATTTGGAATTGATACTATGAGTTTGATAGATGTTGGTGTAACTAAAAGCCCTAGAAAAATTACCTTGTTGAATTCGGATATAGCTGGAGATGCAGGCGATGCTGGAAATCCTGAACCTGCTCCTCAACCGCAGCCTCAACCTCAACCTCCAAGTAAAGACACTAATGTAGCTACTAGTTTACTTTTGGAGAAATTGCAAGGTAAGGATGCTGAAATCGGAAAGCTTCAGGAAGAGATTAAAACTTTAAAAGAAGAATCTGAAAAATATGAAGAGATTAAAAAAGCTATTGAAGAGAATAAGGAATTTATAGATAGTAAAGATGATATCTTAAAGGAGTTATCTGAACTGCGAAAAGCTGAAAATGAAAGGAAAATAAAAGAGTACGAAGCTAAGTACAACTTTAATTATAATGAGAATCAGCAGGATAAGGAGATAATAGATAAGCTATTGTCTGGTGACGTTGATATGGAATTAATGGAAAAGCTGGCTGAAAGAAGAATTAAAATTGAAGCTAGTAATGATGGTTCAACACCTGGAGGAAGAAATCCATCAAACTCTGGAGATGCTGGTGAGATCGGCGAAACCGGCAGCACTGGAGATGAGGATGCGCCTTCCTTTACGACTCGTGAGGAATATAATAAAATCTTAAAGGATATGGGATTCAATAGGACTAGAATCTAGCTATGATGGTGTTTTCTTACTTTTCCACCGGAGCTAGTATTTATTCATTGAATTGCTCGTTGTTTAGTTGTGGAGGGTGTTTTGATGTGTTTTCACTCTCCATTAATGTTCATATTTCACCTAGTGGGGCAAATCGTGCATTGAAACCCTTAATGCCTAATTAAGGGGGGACAAGCCCCCCTTTAATTACCCACGAATGCCAATGCCGAATTTACTTCATTTGCCATATTACCGACTCGGAATGGGGGACAAGCCCCCATTCCTCGGAGTCGACAAACTAATGTTTACAAAGCTTAACCCTGGAACAGGGGCAAGCCCCTGTTCCTTAAATCTGACAAAGTTATTATTGCTAGGTCTATAGTATTGGCCTTTCGCTTACGCTCAAGGCGTCCAGTCCTCGCTTACGCTCGGACGGAACATAATCGTTAATGCAAATTATAATAAACTAACTATGTTAATGTTCTAACATTCGGAACCGACCGGCGAGGGTCGGTTCCTCAAATTTTATCAAATTAAAATCTTTAAATCCATAAACTCGGAATAGAGGCAAGCCCCTATTCCTCGGCTCTGACAAAGTTATTATTGCTAGGTCTATAGTATTGGCCTTTCGCTTCGCTCAAGGCATCCAGTCCGACCTAAAGGTCGGACTGCAAATAATGGTAATGCTGCTCATGGTAAACTCTTTTTATTCATTGATGACTTACGGAACCGACCGGAGAGGGTCGGTTCCTCCCTATAGTATTGCTCGCCAATTCTATTCACCCAGGCCTCCCCACACACGCCTCCGCTTACGCTCCGGCGTGGGGGTCGGCCTGGGCGAATTGGCTCGCTTATAACATGGGTATGGTAAGGTTGCTCTGGTCTGGGCAAATCCTTAACAGTACTGTTAATGTAATCAAAACTAATTTTCAAAACCTTCATTTGGTGATGTGGTGCTGACATTAACATCCAAAATATCGAAAAACAAACTTGGCTCAACCCGTGCATATATATCGCAGGGTAAAAGAATTCAAGTTCCAAATTTGGTATCGTTAATGTTAATGTTGATATTACTTTTTTTATTATATTATTTATATAAAAAAGATAATAAAATATTAATCATGACATTGCAGAAGAAATTACAGATAAATATTGTCATGAGTAACTACAACCAAAGAAGCGGTAGCTATTCATCCAGTTATGATTATATCTTATTGGATTCTTTAACCAGTAGTTCTTACTCAAATTTATTCAGAAGCGATTTGAAGAATCTAAAGATCAAAACCAAAAACAATGCAGAATGTCAAGTATTATACATTCCATCTTATGGATCTCAATCTGCAGCCATTCTAGTTAGAGTTCCTGTCAGTCAGATTTCACAAACTACAAAGCTATTGCTGGATGTTCATGATACTTCAACAACCTTCAGCAGCACTTTAACAACTGGTAATGAGGTGTTAATGTTTGATGCAAACTCTGATACATACTCACAATTTTTCATGAACTACTCAGGATTAAGTATCAATAATGACTCAACAGATGGTGGAAGATTTCTCAGAGCTAGATTTGTTCCAAGCCTTGATGGGAGCTCTCCAACATCATTATTTACAACAGTTGCATCTGGAAGTAGTTTATCAAACAATCGTGTTATTGTTGCAAGATTTAAAAGAATTGGGGGTAATGTTGATGTTAATGACAATGCAACATATCATGGCTCAACAATGGGAAGTGTCATGATGCAGGTTGACGGAAGTCTCACAACCTATGGGGTTGACACAAAAGTTACTTCTCTTAACTGGGCAGGCAGTAACAAAAACTATTTAATGTTTAACGGGGCTAAAACATTAGTTCAGGTTTCATCATGGGACGCTTACAACAGTAGCAGTGATGATGAAGGAAGTTACAAACAGTACCATATTCATGGAAGAGTGGGAAATGGTTTTTCAGCCAGTAGTGATTATTTAGAAGGTTTCAGCAGAAACAATCCAACTAAAATTTATGACAATAATTTCGCTGAAGTGGAGATCTCTCCAACATTTTATGCAACAACTGAATTTGAAGATTTCAATTATGTTGATCTAAAATGGCTATTGATATTTCCATCACCAATAATTGGAGCTAATGGAATTCCACAGGTAACAGTAACGGAAAGAACCAAAACCGGCATTCGATTATATAAAGGAAGCCATGAATACACTAAGGCCTACAGGGGCTCAACGTTAATGTGGGACGCTAATGATGATGACATGGAAGATACTGGACTTCACATTCCAGATAAAATAATTAACAAGAATTGGGATTGGGTGTTTTAAAATGATAATTGATTATGATGTAAACTCAACAATTGGACATGGCCGTGGATATCCAACAGGATTGGAACATTCAGAGAAAATGGATGTAATAGCTTGTCTTTTAGATGAGGGAGAGAGAAGCTATGTTAATGAAGAGCATACAGCTTGGATTTGTTCTGACCAATGTGCAGTAGGCGAAATGGTAACATTGGATGAATCATCCACAATGGAACATACAATAGTCAGAAAAGCCAAAGCAGGCGAACTTGCTTTCGGATATCTGTTAGGTAAAGTGCAGGTCAAGACTTCAGGATTAACTTTAGTGGCTGTGGCCGTATTAGGTGATGTCTTCAGATTGAAACTCAAAAGGCCAGCACCCTGGATGTAAAAATAAATGTTGAATTTTTATTTTAGAAATAATCAATAGAACTCTGTAAATTGAAAATTCAAATCAAAAACTATTTTTAGGTGAATATTTTTTTCACATGTCAATGCTGTTTTCCCTGTTTGTATAAAATCTGGAAAAAATAAAGGAAATATGCAAATTAAAACTGGAATTAACATTTTTAGGTCGCCAAATTAAAATTTTGACAGAAATACATAGAAAAATAAAAGAAGTCTGTAAAATTTTACAGACTCAAAAAATTTAATAAAAATTAGATATATTTTTTTTATTAAATATGAGGGGGGGGTGATTTCTTTAGGGTGTTATTTTTAGTGTTGTTATTTTGTTTATGGTGTAGTTTGGGTTTTTTGTGGTTTCCTGTTTTTAGGTTTTTGGTTTTTATTGTTGTTATTCCTTTGTTGTTGGTTTTTGTGTGATTGTTTTGTATGTTTTTCCGGTGAATATTTTTATTGTTAATTGTATGTTGTTTATTGGTTTTTTATTTTTGTTTTGTATTTGTATTTTCATTAATTTGTTTTTTTTAATGATGTTTTGTGTTTTGATTATTGTTGGTGCTTTTGTTATTTTTATTATTTTTGTTATTGTTTTTGTGTTGTAGTTGGGGTTTATTTGGGATATAATTACTTTATAGTTTCCTGTGTTTAGATTGATTGGTAAATTGCAGATTCCTTTGTTGTTGGTGTTTTTATAGTATGTTTTGATTAGTTTGTTTTTGTAGTATATGTTGTATCTTATTTTGGCGTTCTTTATTGGTTTATTCTTGCTGTCCACTAATTTTGCTGTTATATATTTGCCGGAATTATAATAAGTTATCAAATTGTTGGATTTTAAATAAACATTACTTTTAACCACACTTAAAGAAGAATTATCTATCAAAACATCTAAATGTGTTGTCCAATCTAGAGATGGAGGTAATCCTACTGAAGTCATTGTATGGAATATTTTAACATTAAATTCAATATTATATTTACCTGTTGTTAAAGTTAAGGGTATCTCTAGTTTAGCGGACCCATTTGAATTGGTTTTGACTTCAAATGTATTGTCATAATTTTTGTTATATATGTGGATTTTTATGGTTTCATTTATATATGGTAGATTGTGTTCATCAACAACTCTGAAAGCCATGCAATTGTCATATGTAACTATTTTATTAAATGTTAAATTTGCTTTAGCATTTAGTGAGACATTTCTGAAATAACACACACTCCAGATATCACCTTCATAATAACCATGAATTGAACCGCTTACAATAGGATATATGGTTACCACACCTGATAATCCCTCATAATAAGAATTAGAATAAAAAGATGAATTAATTATGGATCCATTGGAACCTTTCCAATAAACTGCATAACCATCACAACCAACGAATGCAACACAGTTATCATAAACTTTACAATTAATCAAAACTCCATTATTTCCTGCCCAGTGAATACCAGCACCGCCTTCAGCATTTTCATAATAGAAATTACTCAAATAATCAAGATTGAAGTTAATGACATTGTTTTTGAAACCTCTTGTTATATCTATGTTTTTTAGTGTTAAGTTGTTTGCTTGTATGTATAAGCATCTGGATAGTTCTTTTGCATCTATTATGCTGTTTTGGTTGTTGCTTGTAATGGTTAGGGATTTATTGACGATGATTTGTGTTCCGTTTCCTGTGTAAGTTCCATTTAATATTATTGTGTCGTTTTATGATGCGGAATTGATTGCGTTTTGTATATCTTTAAAGGTATTGCCTTGTACATGTATTGTTTTGGGGTATTTTTCCGCATTTTCATGTGGTGTTGTTTGTTCATTAGGCGCTAATTTATTATTATTGTTTTCCATTACTTGATTGTTTATGTTGTCTTGATGTGTTGTATCGTCTAGGGTGTTTATTGTATTGTTTTCATTTGCTGATACAAGACTCATGCTCAACGTAAGTAATGATAATAAAATTAATATATATCCTATTTTTTTAATCATTAATATTATATCTCCTATTTATTTTTATTGTTCGGGTGCAGGATAGTGTGTACAGTCCGCATCCGGAGGTTAGAACTATGTTATGTTGTTTCAAACAATTTAATTTTTAGTATTGTAATAAATCACACCAGTAGGATTTGTAGTTAATATATAACCAGTTCCACCATACACTTTAACTTTATGTAGAAATGCATATATATGACGTATATTATTGACATATATTATAATGGAAAAGTGGATAGTCAGTTGGTAAAATTAGGAAAAAACAGATTTATTTACAAAGTCCTTAAAAAAATAATGAAGAAGTTGAGTAAACAACTTCTAAAATAGTCCGCTATCTTCTAAACGTTTTTCGAAGTAATGGGCAGCTGAATCTGCTCTGTCTTTAACAATTAATAAAATCACAACAGTTGCAATACCTATTCCTAAAAGAATTGATAATGCCGGCAAGTAATTTGACCACACCAAACCTAGTTGTGATTCACGTATTAATGTAATTGCATATGTCATTGGCAGGTATGGATTCATTATCTGGAAAAATTTATCCATAATTTGCACTGGATAGACTCCTCCAGTACCTGATATCTGAATAACTAAAAGTACAACAGCCGCTGCTTTTCCAACTTCTCCCAATGCAGAAACCAATGAATAAATCAGAATCATAAATACTGCTGATACCAGAAGTGCCGAGAAAATAAACAATGGCACATTGGCAATATAAATTCCCAAGATATGTGCTCCAATAAGGGTTACAGATGCTTGTAAAATACTCAATATTAGGAATATTGTTAACTTTCCGAAATACATTTCAAGAGGGGAAAATTTGGTTCCTTTTGCAACACCAGGTTTTAACATTGCACATGTAATTAAAGCACCGACCCACATTGACAGTACGATGTAAAATGGGGATACATTAGATCCATAATCTGGTACTGGGAATATTTCATTTCTATCAAGGGAAACTGGTGAATAGAAATAATCTCCAAGAATTGTTTCGTTAATGCCTGTGAGTTCTCCAAGCATATTAGCAGTTGCTCCAAGGGATCCTGCTGCTGTAAATAATGCCTGTGCAGCTGAATTTCCAAGCAATTCTGCACCTGCTGCAAGCGCTAATGAACCTTCAGCCAGTTCAACTGAACCCCCAGCTAATTGGCTAGCTCCATCTGCAACCTGACCTGAACCTGTGGCTAATTTTGATGATCCTTCAGCAAGTGCAACTGAACCATCAGCCAATTGACTGGCTCCTTTAGCAACTTCTCCACTACCATTTGCCAGTTTGACATTACCACTAACATATTCTTTTACAGGGCCTTCAGGTATAAGTGATGGGTCGACAACAGATTGAATTTCTTCAGACCCCTGTTCAACTTGACTAGCTCCCTGTTTTACAGCAGACGAACCCTGTTTAACCTGGTTTGCACCATTATTAACTGCAGGCACACCTGATTGAACTTGATTTGCACCACTTTGAACTTGGCTAGCGCCGCTTTGAACTTGGTTTACTCCGGAGGATACCTGGGATGCTCCTGAAGATACCTGATTAGCACCTGCTTGAAGCTGGACACCACCATCGGATAATTGGCCTGCTCCTGAAGCAAGACCTTCCTGTAGTTCGCCTAGTTTACCGTAAGCTGCAAGGTTAATAATTTCAATTATTTTTGCATTCAGGGAATTATAAACTGCATTAGCACCGGAATCAGTCAATTTTGTGGCAACCGGATTTGATTTAACATTTACAACATATTCCAGTTTTGCCTGTTGGGGGTTATCTGTTGTAATAGAAAGAATATTCTTACTCAGATTTTTGGGTATTATGATTCCGGCATAATAATCACCTTTATAAACTCCGTCCCGCAGTTCTTTTTCAGTTACAAAAGTCCAATTGAATTTATCATTCTTTTTTAAATCTTTAACCAGTTCATTTCCAATATTTATATTATTACCTTCAAAGGTTGAACCATTATCAAGGTTTGTAATAGCAAATTGAACATCACCTGTATTTCCATAAGGGTCCCAGCATGCTTGGATATTTAAAATTGCATAAAGGGATGGTAAAATAATTATTCCTATTAAAACAATAGTGACAATGGGATTTGAAAATGCTGATTTGAAGTCTTTTTTAATAATTTCTATAATGTTTCCAATACTTCGCCCCGCCATTTAATACCTCATTAAGTTTGAATTAAATAAATGTTTATTTTTAATTAATTATAAATCTTATGAGAATTTTCAAGAATTCATAATAATTTTATATTATAAAACAGATATCAATAATTAATTAAATTAAAGAGGTTTAATATGAAAGTAAAGTTTTTACTACTTTTTGCAGTCTTTTTGTTTAGCATTGCTTGTGTTGGTGCAACTGATGTAAATGATACAATTGCAAGTAGTGATGTAAATGACGCCTTGTCTTCAGGTGAGGATATTCAGATTCTTGAAGTCAATGAATCTTCACACGGTATCACTATATCAGATGATGGAACTTTCACATCTCTTCAAAAGAAAATAATTTTAGCGTCAGAAGGTTCAACAATTTCTTTAGATAGAGATTATTCCTATGATGAGGGATTTCTTGAAAGCGGTATTGTTATAGATAAAAATTTGACTATTAACGGGAATGGCCATATATTGGATGGAAAATCAAAAGCTAGAATTTTCATGATATTATTCGGTTTGAAAGAAAATAATAAAGTCACATTAAATAATATTAAATTTGTAAATGGCCACACTAAGTATTATGGTGGTGCAATACTTAATTTTGCAGATTTGACTGTTAACAAGTGTACTTTTACAAATAATTATGCATATTACTGTGGTGGAGCAATTAATTCACTAGGATATATGGACTGTAAAAATTCTAATTTTTATAAGAATACTGCAGGTGGAGATGGGGGAGCTATATTTTCTCTGTCTTTTGCAAAATCCGTATCATTTTATATTAACCATTTCCCACTTAGAATAATTGATGAAAAATTGGAGTTTATTAATCCAATAACTTTGAATGCGAGTTTTAAATTTCTAAAAGACCGAGTAAGCAATTGTGTTTTCAAGAATAATGTAGCCAAAGGTCGTGGAGGAGGAGCAATTTATGCTTTCTCAAATATTGATGTTCGATTATCTTTATTTGCTTACAATAAAGCAGGTGAAAAAGGTGGGGCAATATTTGCCAATAAGGATTTATACGTAACAAATTCCAAATTTGCATATAACAAGGCTCCTATGTATGGTGGTGCAATCTACTTCAAATGTCACGAATCATCAGGCCATTATGATAAAAATGGAAAATGGATTTCTGAAATCAAATATTATAACAACTTAATTCAAGGATCAACATTTGCAAAAAATAGTGCAAGTAAAGGTGGTGCAATATATGGATTCAGGACTTCTAACTCTGATAAAATACATTGTGCAAAAGCCTTAAAGTGTACTTTCACTGATAACAAAGCATCCTCTGCAGGTAGAGACATTTATGGAGGAATTGCTTCAGGTTGCATATTCAACTACTTTAAATTAACTTTAAATACTGCAAATGTTAAAAAATCAGCTAAATATGTGGTTTTGGCTGCAAAATTAACTAAAGGCAAATCATTGATTGTAGGTAAAACAATTGTATTCAATTTCCATGGCAAAATCTACAAAGCAAAAACAAATAGGCATAGTATTGCAAAAGTGTATATTAACAAAAATATTCTTTCAAAATTGAAAATAGGTCAAAATGTTAACTATTTGGCAAAATTTGGCAAGTTATATATTAAAAAAACAGTTAAGGTAAAAAAATAAGGGATATATATGGATAAGGAAACTAAGCAGCGTTTGCGCGAAATTAGGTCTGCTATTAAAAAATATGGATTTGATGAAATTTTAGGTCAAACTGCAAAAAGTAAAATACGTAAAGATGAAAATGCTCGTAATCTTTTTTTGGATGATGACATTCCTGTAAATTTAAGATTGATGCTTCAGGATTTGGGAACTACTTTTATTAAGTTGGGTCAACTCTTAAGTACTCGACCGGATATTGTTGGTGAAAGAATAGCTGATGAACTGGCCAACTTGCAGGATGATAATCCTGCCATTTCATATAATCAAGTTAAAACAATTGTTGAAAGGGAGTTAAATGGCAATATCGATGAATTATTTGAGGATTTTTCACAGGATCATTTAGCAACTGCATCAATCGGTCAAGTTCATGAAGCTAAATTGGTCACTGGTGAAAGAGTTGCAGTAAAAATACAGAAGGAAGGAATCACTGATAAAATTGACCTTGATTTAAGGATATTAAAATATATTTCTAATCGTGCAGATAAATTAAATTCAAATCTTAGAAAATTAAATTTGCCTGGGATTATGGATGAATTTGACCGTTCAATTCACAAGGAAATTGATTACAATAATGAATTCATGAACATGCAACGTATAGAATTAAATTTTGAGGATAATCCTTACATCCATATTCCAGCTACATATTCAAGATATTGTTCATCAAAAGTCTTAACAATGGAATTTATAGATGGAACAAAGTTAAATGATGTATATGAAAGCGATAGTGATGAATTTGATAAAAAGCTTTTAGCAAAAAATGTTCTTGATTCATATCTTCAGCAACTGTTCATTGACGGATTTTTCCATGGAGACCCTCATCCTGGAAATGTGATGATTCTGGAAGATAATGTTGTATGTTATCTTGATTTGGGAATGATGGGCTTTTTTGATGAAAAATTTAAGCGTGACCTCTCTGAAGTAATGCTGTTATTTGTAGACCAGGATGTTGATGGACTGATAAACCAATTGATGTATATGGACATACTGGATTATGACATAGACACAAACACATTAAGAAGAGACTTAAATGACTTATTCGGAAGATATTTCGGTGTTCAACTTAATCGTTTCGATGGAGTTTTGGAGGCGCTGCTCAGTCTTATGCAGGAATATGGTGTTATTCTTCCAAATGAAGTTGTTACTATGGCAAGAGGATTATCAATGATTGAAGCCATTGCACATAATCTTGATCCTGAAATTGATATTTTTAAATCAGTCAAACCTATTGCAACGCAAATTGCAAGACAGAGAATTAATCCTAAACAGTTTTTGAAAGGTAAAAAAAGCAATACAATCTTGTATGGGCATATGATTCGGGCGTTACCAAAACTGCTTACAAGGACTATTCATAAAATTGAAAATGAAGAACTGCAGTTAAAGTTTGAAGTTGACATTACCGATAAGGTTTCAATAATTGCATTGATATCTGCACTTATAATTGGTTCTTCAGTTGTTTCATTCGGACCGAGAGTATTTGACATGCCGGTAATTTCTTTAATTGGTTATCTGATAGCTTTAATTTTGAGTATTGTCGGAATTAAAAAATTCGTGTTAAAATAGATGTTTGATTTCCGAAAAAAGATGATTATTAGAAGTTATCTTGGGGAGTGTCCTAAAACTCTCAAATTTTTTTCTTTTTTTATTTTAAATTTATTTTAATTTATTTTATTTAATTTAATCTAATAAATATTAAAAAAACGATTTATAATCAATTAATTAAGTTGATTGAATCTATTTATAAGGGTTTGTGTTTTTTTTAGGGTGTTATTTTTAGTGTTGTTATTTTGTTTATGTTGTCTTGATGTGTTGTATCATCTAGGGTGTTTATTGTATTGTTTTCATTTGCTGATACAAGACTCATGCTCAACGTAAGTAATGATAATAAAATTAATATGTATCCTATCTTTTTCATCATAAATCATAACTCCTATTTTTTTATGTTGTTATTTTTATTGTTCGGTGCAGGATATTGTGTACAGTCCGCATCCGGAGGTTAGAACTATGTTATATTGTTTCAAACAATTTAATTTTTAGTATTGTAATAAATCACGCTTGTAATATTTGTAGTTAATATATAACCAGTTCCACCATACACTTTAACTTTATGTAGAAAGGCATATATATGACGTATATTATTGACATATATTATAATGGAAAAGTGGATAGTCAGTTGGTAAAATTAGGAAAAAACAGATTTATTTACAAAGTCCTTAAAAAAATAAGATATATTTTATGAGATAGACTATTTATATCTTAAAATAGTAATATGATAATGTATATTAATGATAAATTTGAGGAAAAATAATGAATTTAAAAGAACTAGTTACAGGAGCTGCCGGTGAAAAACAATTTTTACTTGGTAATGAAGCGGCTGTTAGAGGAGTAATAGAGGCAGGTGTTTCTATTGCAGCTACTTATCCGGGAACTCCTTCATCAGAAATTGGAAATGTATTATCTGTATTGGCTAAAGATGCAAATATTTATTTTGAGTTTTCCACAAATGAAAAAGTGGCAATGGAAGTTGCAGCTACTGCTGCCGCTTCAGGATTACGTTCATTTACTTTTATGAAACATGTGGGTATGAATGTGGCAAGCGACTCATTCATGACTACTGCATATTCTGGAGTTCGTGGCGGAATGGTAATATTGTCTGCTGATGACCCTTCACTTTTTTCATCTCAAAATGAACAGGATACCCGTAATTATGCAAGATTGGCTAATGTCCCTATTTTAGAGCCTTCTAATTGTCAAGAAGTTAAGGACATGGTTAAGTATGCATTCGACTTATCAGAACAGTTTCAAATTCCAGTAATAGTTAGAACAACTACCCGTGTTTCCCATATGAGGGGTGTAGTTGAATTTGGAGAAGTCAGTGACAATTCATCAAATAATGAAAAGCATTGGAAGAAAGGTCACTTTAAAAAAGACCCTTCTCAGTTTGTACCTGTTCCTGTATTTGCTGGAGATATGCACGTTAGATTATGGGATAAAATACATAAAATTGAAGAAATTACTAATAAAAGTGATTTGAATAATGAAATTAACTTTGCAGGTGATAAAAAATATGGGGTGATTTCTTCAAGCAGTGCGTACAATTATGCTCATGATGTAATCAAATTCAATGGTTTGGATATGGATATTTTGAAATTAGGATTTTCATATCCTTTCCCACAGGAAAAAGTAGCTGAATTTTTAAGCGATTTGGATGAAGTATTCATTGTTGAAGAGGTGGATCCGATAATTGAAAAGGATACATTAGCTACTGTGGGCGTTAAAAAATTAGATGTTATAATTCATGGGAAATTGGATGGAACTTTCCCTCTTTATCATGAATTTGATTCTGATGTTGTTGCAGATGGATTTAATAAAATATTAAACTTCAAACCAGATGATGATGTAATATATTCATCAAGTTTGGAAAAATTATCTGAAGAAATTCCTTCCCGTGCACCGGTTTTATGTGCCGGATGTCCTCACAGGGCAATGTATTATGGAATAAACAGAGCTATCGAAGAACTTGGCATTAAACCTGAAGATGTGATATTTGCATCAGATATAGGATGTTACACTTTAGGAATCAATCCTCCATATAACGCTGCCGATTATCTCTTGTCTATGGGTTCAAGTGTTGGTGACGGTTGCGGATTTTCAGTTTCAACAGACCAGAAAGTTGCAAGTTTTATTGGAGATTCAACATTCTTCCATAGTGGAATATCTCCATTAATCAACGCTGTTCACAACAAGCATAATTTCGTCCTGACTGTTTTGGACAATAGAATTACTGCAATGACTGGCGGTCAGCCAAATCCGGGTATTCCAGTTGATGGAATGGGTGATGAAGCACCAGAAGTGTCAATTCGTAAATTGGCTTTGGCTTGCGGATGCGATTATGTACGTGTAATCAATCCGTTTAATTTGGAACAAGTTGTCAAGACTTATAAGGAAGCATTTGAAAGGGATGACACTGCGGTCATTGTTTCAAAAGCTCCATGTACATTAATTAAAGGATTAACTAAAAAACCTCCGGTCAATTTCGTAGAAGGTAATTGTAACAACTGTGACAAATGTGTAAGTGAACTTGCATGTCCGGCTATTTCAAAAATTAACGGTAAAATTGTTATTGATCAAGCACAATGTGACGGATGCAATGTTTGTATTCAAGTTTGTAAATATGGTGCTTTAGAGGCAGGTAGGTGAGAAAATGGATAATCATTATAGTATTTAT
>NZ_CAMHFP010000056.1 GCF_946184425.1 uncultured Methanobrevibacter sp.
GTTTTGTTTGTGTACTATGGTTTTCTATGGGAATTTCATTTCGCTGCAAGCTTTCTCTATTACAATTATCATACCTTTTTTTATAACTGTTTTTTTATATTACTTAATACCTCTATGTATTTTTTAGGTGATTTTCTTGAATATCAAAGTATTGGATACTACTTTACGAGATGGAGAACAAACTCCGGGTGTATCATTAACTCCAAGTGAAAAATTAAGAATTGCTAATAAATTAGATGAAATTGGTGTTGATTTTATTGAAGCGGGATCTGCTATTACTTCTGAAGGTGAAAGGGATTCAATTAAAGAAATTACTAAACAGAATTATAATTCTGAAATTCTTAGTTTTTCCAGACCATTAATAGGTGATATTGATTATTGTTTGGAATGTGATGTTGATGCTGTTAATTTAGTTGTTCCCACCTCTGATTTACATATTAAAGCAAAATTAAAAACTTCTCATGATAAACTTCTTGATCTGTCAAATGATGCCGTTGATTATTGTAAAGATCATGGTTTAATAGTTGAATTATCTGCTGAAGATGCATCAAGAAGTGATTTGGATTTCTTGAAAAAAGTTTATAATAATGCTGTAGACCATAATGTGGATAGGATTTGTGTATGTGATACTGTAGGTATTTTGACACCGGATTCAGCTTATGAACTCTTTAATGAGTTGAGTTATATTGATGTTCCTATTTCATGTCATTGCCATAATGATTTCGGACTCGCAGTTGCAAATACACTGTCTGCCATTAAAGGTGGTGCTTCAGAAATTCATACAACCATTAACGGTATAGGTGAAAGGGCAGGTAACACTTCTTTTGAAGAGTGTGTTGTCAGTATTGACAGATTATTCCCTCAATTTTCAACTGATATTCAGATAAATGAAATTTATGATATTTCGAAATTGGTTGCCAGATTAACCGGTGTATATATTCAACCTAATAAAGCAATTGTTGGAGAAAATGCTTTTGCTCATGAATCAGGAATTCATTCAGATGGTATTATCAAAAATTCTGCAACTTATGAACCTATGACTCCTGAACTTGTGGGAAGAAAACGTAAATTTATAATTGGTAAGCATATGGGTACTCATGGTTTGAATAACCGCTTGAAGGAGTTGGGTCTTGAGGTTAATGACAGTCAGCTTCATCAGATATGCGACAATATCAAAGTTTTAGCGGATAAGGGAAAAACAGTCACAGATGTTGATTTGCAGGTTATTGCAGACAATGTTTTGGAGATTAATCATGAGGATAGGATAAAGCTTGATGAGGTAACAATCGTTTCAGGAAATAAGGTAATGCCTACTGCATCAGTTAAAATCACAATTGATGATGAACAAATTTTAAATGCAGGTGTCGGACTTGGACCTGTTGATGCTGCAATCAATGCTATAAAATCATTGGATGTTTTTAAAGATATAGATTTAATTGAATATCACGTAGATTCCATCACTGGCGGTACAGACGCTTTTATTGATGTAATAATTAAACTTCAAAAAGCTGATAAAGTTGTTTCTGCCAGGGGTACTGAATCTGATATTATTAATGCCAGTGTTAAGGCATATATTGCGGGAGTAAATAGGCTTCTTGCAGATTAGGTGTTTAAATGTATATGGATAATTTACAAATACTAGGTTTTAAAGCTTCAATCGATTCTGTTGACAATACCCTCAATCAGATTGATGAGATTAAACGGGATGGTGAAATAATTCAGCTTCTCAATGCGGATGCGATAGCTGGAAAAAATCATATAATCCATGGTGTTAATCAGGCCAAACTTGCTTTTGAAAGAGGTGAAAATTTGGCCAATGATTTCAGTGTTGAAATTGCACTTAGATGTTCTGCCCAAAGACAAATTTCCAAGGCTTTTAAAATTTTAGGGCTTAAAGAGGGTGAAATGAATTTATGCGCTGTTTTAATTAACTGTAAAGATTACACTGATCAGTTATCTTCTGTTTTCACTTTTGATGAAAGTGTTTTAATTCCCGATAATGAAAATTTGATTAAAATTTATAAGATTGATGAAAAGGAAACTGAAAACATTTCCATTGAAGAAATTATTATTGACAGGATTACCAAACTCACAGTAGATTATTGATTTCTTCAATTATCCTGTCGAGATAATCTTTTTTTAGGCAGTCATATGAAAGATTTTTTATTTCAATTGCGATGGCCTTCTGTTTTACTCTATTGTAATTCGGGCAGGTTGTAATAAATCCGCTTTTATTAATAGGTAATTTTTTTTTCAAATTCCAACCAATCTCCTTTGAATTATCATGTAATATAATTACATTAACGCCTCTTTTATTGTCATGTATTGTGTTATTTATGTTGTTTTTTAGATAGTGTGTTGCATTTACTGTAAGTTCTAAATTTGTTTTCACATAATTAAGTTCATTATTTATACCACTACATATAATTTCATTAGTTTTACTTAATTTTTGAGGAAGTTTTGTCCTGTCAAGAAACTCTTTATTGTTTGTAGTTATGAACCCTCCGCTTCCGACATTTATCATTTTTGGAGATCCGGTCGATGCTATGATGATGTCTGAATAGTTTCCGTTTCCCAAACAATTTTTTTCATCTCCAATTCCTGCAGAGGCATCCTCTATTGTGATGATGCCATTGCTTTTGCAGTATTTGGAAATTTTTTTAACGTCCTGTTCTCCGCTGTAACCTGCAAAGCTTGTGAAAATCAATGCTGAATTGGGGGATATGTCCAGTTTATCTAATCTGTTCGGGTTTATGATTCCCAAATCTGTTTCAACTGTGATTAATTTTTTATTTAGGAATTTTGCTATTTGCTTAAATCCGTGCCATCCTCCCTGGTCCGGAATTATTATATCTCCTTCAATGGCGGAAAGTGCAATGAATATACTGTTGTTTCCGCTTGAAGTAATTTTTACAGATTCATGTGATGTTAAATCTTTTATTTTTTCGATGCATCTCTCTTCATAGCTGTCATTCCCATTGCCTTTGGCAACTTCTGACATTATTTCCAAAGTTTCTCTTGCAGGGGTTTTGAATTTAAACATAATATTCACTTTTTAAAGTACATATCAAGGGTGGTTTGCTTTGTGTGAAGCATCTCATTCAGCAATGTTCCCTGTTTAACATACCTTTTGATAGGTATTTTAAGTATTGTTCCGCTGTATTTCAAAGCATCTTCCAAGGTTTCAAATTCTTTATATGGTCTCATCATTGCTTCTTTAATGTTTTCCCTTACATTAAAAACACCTAGCGGCACATATCCGTCATATGCCTCTCTCAATATTATCAGTCCTGACTGTTTTTTGATTTTTAAAAGATAATCCAGAACTGCCATTTTTGCAGTATAGTAACATCCTCCGACACGGGAATATTCCTTTTTTCCTCCGTTGGTTTCATAATCGGAAAATATCAACTCTTCATTTTTCATTAATTTGATAAATGCTTCATACCATTCATATTGCCATTCTGTTGGTGTCAAAATGATTATATAATAATTATTCAATGCTCCAAATTCGAACAGTCTGTATGTATCTATCCTTTCGAATTTTCTGACTTCCTTTAGAAATTCATCAGCCAATGTGGAATCGCATGCAGTAATTGACCATCGTGTGGGAACAAGTTTTCTTTTATTTTTTGTTCCAATGGCTCCTACGGAAAATGCCTTTTGCATGGCAGAGAATGGAACTTCCTTGTTGTGAAGATTTACAACCGCTTCGGTTGCCTTCAAATCGGTATCATAAAAAGTTTTTTCCAGTTGCCTGTCCCATCTTACAGCGTCAATGTCGAATTTTTCTATGACTGCACTTGGTCCGTGAGGCATGCTGTCTTCAGTAAGCATGGATCCTGTTGGCCTTCTTCCGAATGTTGCTTCACTGTCAATTGATTTTGATGCAAGTGATATGTCCTGCAGTTTTTCGACAAAAGGATTTTCCAGATCATCAATTTTGATTAACTGTTTACCTCTCACCAGATTCATTCTGTAGTTTATGATTTCATCCTGGGTTTTGTTCTGACCTATCCAGTCTTCAGGGGAGTCCATGATATATGTGTCTCCCATTTGGGAACTCATCATCGGTCCGGCATACACTTTCGGATAGGACCATCTTCCGATAAATACTGATGGAGGGGTTGTTCCTTCAAGATTTTTTCCAACCTTAACAGATTTCATCTGAATTTGTTCTGTCAACTTGGCTAAATAAGCATTTTTAGTGGTTTTCATAATTATTCATAAAAAAAGTAAAAGGAAAAAATACTATTGATTAAAATAGTATTTAACAGAATTCGATGGTTGCAGGTGGTTTGTCACTGACTGATAGGGCGACATGGGTAACTTCAGAAACTTCTGAGGTAATTCTTTTTGAGATTGTCTGAATTAGATCCCAAGGAAGTTCCGCCACTGATGCAGTCATTGCATCAATTGAATTTACGATTCTGACTACAACTAAATAGCCGAAGTCTCTTTGGTCTCCTTTAACTCCGGTTACTTTGGTGTCAGTTAATACTGCAAAGTATTGCCATACCTCTTTGTCAAGGCCTGCAGCTTCCACTTCATCGCAAACGATTTTGTTTGCTTTTCTGCAAATTTCAACGTTTTCTCTTGTTAAAGCTCCAACAACACGCACTCCAAGACCCGGTCCTGGGAACGGTTGTCTGTAGACTGTTGTTGCAGGTAGGCCTAATTCGTCACCGATTTCTCTTACTTCATCTTTGTATAAATCGCGAATAGGTTCACATAATTCCAAAACCATTCCGTTTGGAAGTGCAAGGTTGTGGTGAGATTTAATTTTGCCTTTGGTTTCAATCCAGTCAGGTGCGATTGTACCTTGAACCAAGTATTTTGCATCTGCTTTTTTTGCTTCCCTTTCAAAAACGTCGATAAATATTTTTCCAATTATTTTACGTTTTTCTTCAGGGTCTTCCACACCTTCAAGTGCATCCATAAATTCATCGGAAGCATCGACAAACTTAAAGTTTAATCTGTCTTTAAAGGTATTTGTCACTTGTTCAACTTCACCTTCTCTTAAAAGACCATGGTCAACAAATATTGCAGTTAAATTATCGCCAATTGCCTGTTGGACAAGTACAGAACATACAGAACTGTCCACTCCTCCGGATAATGCAATTATTGCTTTTTCATCACCTATTTGATCTTTTATTTTTTGGACTGCATCGTCAATAAATTCTTTTGGGCTTAACATTTTATTCCTCATCCTCTTCTTCGTAATCTTCAATGATTTGTTTAATCATTGCTTCGAGACCATTGTCGTTTCCTGATTCAATAGCTTCAAAGATATCATCATATTTGACAAATTTTTCCAGTTTGACGGATTTAGCTCCAATTCCGGATATTCTAAATCCATATTCTTCATCACCGATAGGTATGTTGACATATTGTCTTTTCAAACCAGCTTTGTTGTCTTGAGCTTTTGTCGCTAAATCTTCTGCGTTATCAATCATCATTACACCTTTGACATATTTCATAAAAGTTTTTAAATATTATTTCACCTTTTGGAGTATGATGTACTTCAGGGTGGAATTGGATTCCATATACATCTTTATCTTTATGCTTGAATGATTCAACATCACATAAATTTGAACTGGCTAAAATTTCAAAGTCTTCAGGAATTGTTTTCACTTCATCCTTGTGTGATGACCAAACATCCATTTCAGGAGCTAGTTCTTTGAATAAGTTTTCATCGTTATTAATATTGATTTTAACTTGGGCATAACTTTCAGTATCTGAAGTTTCTACTTCTCCACCATATGCTTTTGCAATTAACTGATGTCCGAGACAGATTCCAAGAATTGGGATATTGAAGTGTTTTATATATTCTTCACTATTTCCCGCACCTTCAAGTGAAGGTCCTCCGCCCAATATCAGTCCGGTGGGATTTTTTGCTTCAATTTCTTCAATGGATAAAGTATTTGAAACAAGTTCTGACGGAATATTGAGATACTGTAAACTTCTTTGAATTCTGTGATTGTATTGCCCTTTATTATTAATAACTAAAATTGTCATTTTATACTCCATGAAAATATAATGATATTATTTTTGGTTTTTTTATTTATTATATTTAACTAAGATGTATAAAAAAAATTAAAAAAAAATAGATGTAATTCTCTTAAAGTTTATATAGGATATAAAATATATCTGAATTACATGGAATTGATAGATTTAATTTATATAATAATTGCTATTCTTATAGCTGTAGTGCTTTTTCATGTATTCATGTGGCTTTTGCCGGTTATCGTAGTGCTTGTTATAGCATTTTTCATTTATATGTTCTTATCTGAAAGATATGGTTAATTCTGTTTTATATCGTTGTATGCTGAAGTTGCGGCCACCGCACCTTCACCGCATGCCACTACCCACTGTTTTAAACCAACACATACATCACCGATTGCATAAACATAATCTATATTTGTTTTTTGTTCTTTATCAATGATTATATGTCCTGATTCGTCCAGATCGACATCTAACTGTTTTGCCAGTTCTGTATGAGGCATATAACCTACACTAATAAAAACACCGTTTATAGGCATTTCTGACAGTTCACCTGTTTTTGTATCTTTTAAAACAACGGATTCCACAAGCATGCTTCCTTTTATCTCTTCAACGGTTGCATTGTATATTATATCTATTCCGTCTTTTTTGACAATGTCCTGCAGGTGCTGTTGTGCTCTGAACTCGTCTCTTCTGTGGACTAATGTGACATTCGCCCCTAAGTTGTTGAGATAAATTGCCTCCTGAAGGGCACTGTTTCCTCCACCTACCATAATGATGTCTCTTCCCTGGAAGAAAAATCCGTCGCATGTTGCACAGTAGCTTACGCCTTTTCCCTTAAATTCCTCTTCGCCTTTTGCGTTCAGGTGTCTGTGTGAGCTTCCGGTTGCAAGGATTACTGTTTTTGACTGATATTCATCTTTATTGGTTTTAACGGTAAATCGGTATTCTGTGTTATTTTTTGTAATTTCAGTTACTTCTTCCATTTCGTGGAGTTCACAGTTCTTAATTGCCTGTGATTTCATTTTCTCGATTAGTTCCAGTCCTGAAATGTTGTCAAAACCGGGATAGTTTTCCATTTCTGGAACTTCACGGCCGATTCCTCCTGCAAGGTCCCTGTCCAGAATCAGGTTTTTAGTTCCCTGGCGGCCGGCATAGATTCCGGCTGTCAGACCTCCTGGGCCTGCACCAATTATAATGATATCATATTGTTCCATATTTTTTGCCTCTTAAAAATAGAGGATTTAATTTTTTAGATTAAATCCGCAATTGCTTTTTTAACGTCTCCCAAATCTTCGGTCGGTTCGAATCTTCTAACGACATTGCCTTCACGGTCAACTAAAAATTTGGTAAAATTCCATTTGATGTCATTGTTGTCTTTGTAGTGTCTGTCCTTTGCTTTTAACATTAATTTCAATGCTGTCGCACCTTTGCCTTTGATGTCTGTAAATGGCTGTTCATTTTTGATGTATTCGAATAAAGGATCTGCATTTTCACCGTTCACGTCAATTTTGTCAAAAATTTGGTATGGCACTAACCATTTGTTGCGGCATACTTCAGCAATTTCTTCGGTTGATCCGGGTGCCTGGCTTCCGAACTGGTTGCAAGGGAAATCTAAGATTTCAAAACCGTTTTCATTGAATTCTGCATAAATTTCGTTTAATTCTGTGTATTGTGGGGTAAAACCACATTTTGTTGCTGAGTTTACGATTAATAATACTTTGTCTTTAAATTCAGAGAGTGAAACCATGTTTCCGTCTCCATCTTTTACTTCAAAATCATAGATTGACATTGTTTTTACCTCTTTAATTTTAAAGACTTAACTTAGTTAAGACTTGTATTTATTTTCATATAATTAATATATAAATGTTACTTTTTTTCACAGTTCGGTAGTCTCTTTTGTTATCTGGTATAATTTTTCCTTAAAGTCAAAAAGTTCCTCATTGCTGAATCTTTTGCTGATGTCCCTTTCCCATGCGCAGGTCAAAACGTTGATTTTAACGAAAATGTCTTCACCCTTGTCGGTTAATGTAAGGATATTTCTGCTTTTGTTGTGTTCATCCTTTTTCTTTTCAACGATTCCTTTGCTGACCAGTTTTTTAACCATTTTGGCAACGTTGGCTTCGGATACAAACAAGGTTTCCGCCAGTTCACGCTGTGAAATTGAAGGAAAATATTTGATGTTGTATATGTAGGTCAGCTCACCGTAGGTTATCGAAACATCTTTCAGGTTTTCCTTCAGGTATCTGTTGTAACTTAGCAGGATATATTCCATATATAGATTTATTGGAGTTAATACAATTCTATCATCTTTCCATTCACTTTCAACCATATGAACACCTTATTTATAGTTAATATGGTGAATTAAATATATAAATTTTTTAACTGTCTCTGATTCTGATAAATTTTCTTGTTGGAATTGTGATTGTGTTCATTACATTAATTGAATGTTATTTTAACCAAATGCATGTATATTGAGGGGAAATATTTTGCTTAAAAAAGGTAATTGTATTTGCATCATATGTATTCATGATGGAATTTCTTTGATAAAATGGTTTAATGGATAAAATATCTGATTACATGGTAGAGTGCTAAACAATTATAAAATGTTATAAAAAAAGGGGAATAACTCGGATAAAGAGTTATTCCACACTGCTGATTTTATTGGTCATGTCTTCTGTGAAATTCATTTTTGCAAATGTATCGTCGCTTGGAAGTATCATGTTGAATTCATGGATTTCATCAATTTGGCCGGATCCTTTGAAATCAGTGAAATTTAAAACATGTCCTCCTTTTGTCTTATCGTCGGACAAGAAATGAAGATGCCAACCGTGCATGTTCAATTCATTCATGTATTCTGGGAAGTATACTGCTACAACGGTTCCTGTCTGGTCAGTGTGGTTAAATACCTTTTGGTCTACTGCAGCAACTTCGGTGAATTCCTTATAAGGTTTTTCCTGTTTTTCAACACTTCTGACTGTAATGTTTGAGAAGTCACCTTTGAGTTTGATTACATACATGTTGTTTGTACTATTTTTTCTGATTTCCTTGTTCAGTTGGTTTGTTAAATCGTCAAAGTCCTTTGCGCTTATATTGTCTATTTTCCAATCTTCGTCAAATTTGGTGATTGTAGCGAATGGTATGGTTTCATTATCTGGCATGACATTAATGCTTCCGTCAGAGGCGGCCTGATAAATGACTCCGTCCAAAACTATCATCTCACCGTTTACTCCTTCAAATGTTCCAAGACCGGTGTCACCATGTGACCTTAAATCTCCTACTGTTATTACTCCGTTATATTCTCCATGCATGAAAGCCTGCATTAAGGAGACCTGATACATTGAATCATCATTATTGCTGTTTAAAAATAATGAATTTTGAGCACTTACTGCTGAAACAGCAAGTAAACCCACTATAAGTAATGCAAATGCTATTTTCTTATTCATAAATATTCCTCCTTTGGTTAATTAAATTTATATGGGAATGAGTTAATAAATTTTGATGTTTAAAATTAAATATCAGGTTATCTGCCTTCTATTCTCTATAATAGTTATATATTTATATATTGGGGGATAGACTTTTATTCATGTTTTAGAAGTTTTAAATTAAGGGTATGTATTTTTAATGATTGTTTTGAATGAAATAAAACATTTTTTAGCATATAATTTTCAGGAGTTCAGGAAAAAAATGAAATATAAAAAAATAATGATTCTATTGGTGCTTGCTGTTTTTCTATTAGGCATTGCAGGTGTAAGTGCAAGTGAGATAGATAATGTGATAGCAAGCGAGGATACAGATTCAATGGAATTGTCCGCAGATAATGATATGGCTGAGGATAATCTGCAAACACATGAAGAAAACGAGGAATTGACTTTAACTGATAATGACGATACTTTAAGTGTAAAAAATGATACTGAGATATTAGGTGCCAATACTGGAACCTATTCCGGACTGTCAACAGAAATTGGTTCTGGAGGAAACATTGAACTGCAACACAATTATTATACCTACGATACAGGAGATACTATTTCTATCAGTGTTGCAGATAGTGTTATTGATGGTAAAGGCGCAGTCATTGATATGATTGGATCAAACATCTGTGCATTTCATGTAAGTGCTTCCGGCGTGACAATTAAAAACATAACCATTAAAAATGCAAAATATGCAGGTAGTGGAGGAGCAATTTTATTTACTAGTTCAGCTACTTCCGGTACTGTGACAAATTGTAATTTCACTAATAACACTGCAACTAATGATGGTGGTGCAGTTTATTTCTCTAGTGATGGTGAGGTGACAAAGTGCAGTTTTGCTAACAACACCGCAAAAATGGGTAATGCAATTTATATTAATTCTAATCATGGTACTATTTCTGATTGTGATTTTACAAATAATCTTTTAACTAAAGGTGCAATTCATTCAGTTACTGGAGATATTACTTTTTCTAATAATATCCTTGATGTTAATGATGTTGTTCTATGTAGAAATTTCACAGAAATTCAAAAATTAATAGACAGAGCAAATGATGGGGATGAAATAACTATTGATGGATTATATGCTGGTTTTGGAATACCCATCAGAATTACAAAAAGTTTAACATTAATTGGACAGAACAATGCAACATTAGATGCAAAAAAACTATCAAAAATATTGTATATAACTGCAAACAATGTTATAATCAAAAACATACAATTCACAAATGGTTATGCAGAAAATGAGGGTGCAGTTTACTTCTATAGTGCAGGTAGTGTTGAAAATTGTAATTTCACTAACAATGAAGTTACTGGTGAGAAAAGTTCCGGTGGAGCAATTTACTTTAATGGCGCAGGAAATGTGATAAATTCTATTTTCACAGCCAACAGGGCAACCAGAAATGGTGGTGCAATATATGTTGAAGCGCAATCAATAAATAACAATTTTTCATCCCAATTCTATAATAATTATGCAGGACAAAGCGGTGGAGCAATATTTTTCCATAATTTAGTTCAAAACAATAATTTTTTGTGCATTTTCAAGGACAATTATGCAGGATATGGTGGGGGAATCTTTTTCTCCAAGAATGCAAACGCAAACAGATTCAGCAGTGACTTTATAAACAACACTGCAAAATCATGCGGGGGGGCAATGTTTTTCTACAGCACTACAGACAAGAATAACTTCACAGGATGTTTCATTAATAATAGTGCTTTAGGACAAATTGATCCAGCAAACGGAAACGGTGGTGCAATAACATTTAAGAATGTATCCACCAATAGCATTTTCACATGCGATTTCTCAAACAACACTGCCAGTTTGAATGGTGGGGGAGTAAACTATCGTGAAACTCCTAAAAATATCATATTCAATGCTAATTTCATAAACAATTCTGCTCAAAGAGGCGGTGGTGTCAATTTCTTTAATACCTTTGAAGACGTAATATTCAATGGGGAATTTATTGGAAACTCCGCAGAAAACGGCGGTGCATTAGCTGCAGGTTATGGAACTATTGGAGATATTTCATTTAAGAACAATCATGCTAACAATGGAGGTGCTGTTTATCTTGCAGGGTCAGGTTCGACTGTAAATTGTAATTTCACTAACAACAGAGCCACCCATAATGGCGGTGCGGTTTACATCTCAGAGAAATGTAATGTTGTAAATTGTAGTTTTGCTGACAATTCTGCTGCTCATGATGGTGGTGCTGTCTACAGTAAATTCGGTGCTGTTGAAAATTGTAATTTCACTGGTAATAATGCTTCTAATGATGGAGGAGCAGTTAGCTTAAGTTATCCTAGTAATGTGGCAAATTGTCATTTTGCCGACAACTCTGCTAAGAATGGTGGTGCACTTTACTTCCTTAATGATGATGATAATGTGATAAATTGCAGTTTTGTTGCAAATGAGGCTACTAGTCGTGGTGGTGCTGTTTTCTTCATGACTCCGCGGCAGGTTAATGCGACAAATTGTTATTTTGAAGGTAACTCCGCTCCTGAGGGTGGTGCTATTTTTTGCTATACTTGGGCTGTTACTGCTGATTCTGTCATTTTAAAAACAGATTCAGATACAACTAACAATACGATCATTCTTTCACCTAAATTGAATGTTTATGATTTCTACTCAGTTTACGGTTCCTGTGAGAATTTAACATTTAATTTAACAACACGCGGAGGCATGCCAATAACTAATGGAAATATTTCAATGATTATATACTTTAAGGACAATGATAGAGGGGCGGTTAATTATACTTGTTTAAGCGGTAAAGATTGGACTGTGGACTTGCCGGTTGGATCTTATTATGCATTTATCAACACTGAATATAAAGAATTCGAACCGATTATCCGGACAATAGAAATTACAATGCCTAATGTTCAGTTTTATATAAATGTGACTTCGGTCACAACCAACAGCAAAACTATGAATATCACTGCAAAATCCAACATTCCGAAAAATCTCATTTGGGATGGTAAATTACTTTTTATATTATCAAACGGTACTCAAATTGATGCAACCTATGGTGCTAATGGTACATGGTGGGCAGAACATACATTTGACGATTACGGTGAATATAAAATCAATGCAACCTATGTGGGATTGGACAATGTTACTGTAAACAATGGAACTATAACAATCAATAATATTAATTCAACAATAACACTTGATAATATTGTTTTAGATTATGGTGAATCCGAAAATGTCACTGTAACAACTACTGGGGCCACTGGAATCAAAGCAAACATCAACGGCACTGATGTCACTGTTATTAATAATTTCACTATTCAGATTTCCGGTTTAAAAGCAGGCAATCATACATTATCTGTAACAACAATCCCCGATGAAAATCACAATCCTGTAACTGTAACATCTAAAATCACAGTAAATAAAGTTGAATCCACGTTAACTGTTGGTGATATTGTATTTGATTATGATGGTGAGGGTTCTGGTGATGTTTCTTTCACCGGTGCAAGTGAAGTTACTGCTAACGTTATCAACCAACCTAAAGCGGTTGTTAGTGTAAGTGGTAATAAGATTTTTGTTTCTGGTTTGGCTGCTGGAACTTATACTTTGAATGTTACTACAGTTCCTGATGAAAACCATACTGCTGTAACAGAAACCTCAACTATTACTGTTAATAAAATTAACTCCACTTTAACATTAGATGGTGTTGTTTTAGATTATGGTGAAAATAAAAACATTACTGTAACAACTGAAGGATCA
>NZ_CAMHFP010000057.1 GCF_946184425.1 uncultured Methanobrevibacter sp.
TCTGAAATTGTAGTTTGTGGAGTAATTGGATAAACAGGAATAACTTGTGGCTTAGCCAATCTTGCAGCTTCTGCAACTGCTTTGTTTGCGGTCATTACTTCTCTTATCATTAAATCACTCTCTTTATTCTTTTACCATTTCGATTGCATCGGATGGGCATTCATATGCACAAATTCCACATCCTTTACAGTAATCGTAATCAATATCATGTTGTTTGTTCACACTGGAATCTGGACAGAATACAATACAATTATCGCAGTCAATACATTTTTCCTTATCTAAAATAGGTTTGAAAGTTCTCCAGCTTCCAGTTTTATTATTTTTACTACTTCCTGGTGTTGTAATTACACAGCCTATATTTACCATTATTTCACCTTTTTTATCCCATTTCGTAAGCTTTTTGTGTAGCTTCGGCATTTAATTCTCCAATTTTTCCAGGGAAGGTTTCTCTAATCACTTCTACGAGTGATTCAATACTTACTACATTGGTTTTTTTAGCAAAATATCCTAGGATGATTGTATTTACAATATTACGTCCTAACATATCAAGTGCAATTCCAGTTGCATCAATATCATATACCTTGTGTTCTCCACTGCCTTTAAATTCAGTGGTATTGATAATAACTTCAGTATTGTCTTTAATTCCTGAAAACACATCAACAACATTTAATAATCCGTCATCTAAAACTAATACATAGTCCGGATTATATATCTGATATCTCAAATCGATAGGCTCATCATCAATTCTGGTGAAAGCCATAACTGGAGCTCCTCTACGTTCAACTCCAAAAAATGGGAAAGCCTGAACATATTTTCCGTCTTTAAATGCTGCTTTAGCCAAGATTTCAGCAGCAGTTACAGAACCTTGTCCACCTCTACCATGAAAACGAATTTCAATCATTAAATTTTCCTCCATATATTTATCATGTATAATCATTATAAATTCTAAAATATATAAATTTTATGTAGAAGTATTATTTTTTTAATAATTTGTTTAAATAAATTTGAATAAATTATTACTTTTTTGTTTATTTTTTTAATAAATACAGTTATCTCTTTATCATGTTTTATAATATTTATTATATTTTTTTTTAACAATTGCTATTATTGGTTGATAATCATTTTTCAAAGATTTATATAATATATTATATTATATCTAATATTATTAGAAAATGTGATGTGGGGATAATGAAAGTTTTAATAATCACTGGGGAGTTAGCATATCCGTTAATTAAAGAAGTTGTTTCAGATTCAAAAGAGGATATAATTGTTCATATTGCAGATAATACTCAAGTTGCTGCATTTTTAACTCCTAGGCAAATAATTAAAGAAGTAAAAACTAATTTTTCAAATCAATTGGATGATATTGATATGATTTTGGTTCCGGGTTTAATAAAAAAAGGAACAAAGGAAATTACAAAAGAACTGGGAATTCCTACATTTAAGGGATCCACTGACGGTGCCGATTTGGCAATGGTTTTAAATCTGATTGGAAGCATTGACCTTTCAGAAGACAAGCCTGCAGATAAATTAATCGAAGAAGAAAAAAGGCAAGAAGCATTCAAATTCATTGATGAATTTGAAAATGATGATGAAAATATTAAAAGACTTCTTGAAAAGCCAAATAATATTTTGATAGGCAACCTTCCTGTCGGTGAAGATTTTCCAATGAGGGTGCTTTCTGAAATAGCAAATGCGCCGTTTCTGTCTAAAGAGGCATTAATTAACAAATGCAAATATTTTGTTGATTCCGGTGCTGATATGATTGATATTGGGATGGCTGCCGGTGAAGACTTTTCGGATAAGATTCCGGAACTGATTGAAACATTAAGGCCAATCGTTGGAGATAGACCATTGAGCATAGATACATTAAATCCTAATGAAATTAAGGTTGCTGCAGAAAATGGAATCGATTTTGTACTGAGTCTTGATTTAGGCAATAACTCTGAAGTTCAGGAAATTTTAAAGGAAAAAGATATTCCTGCAGTATTGCTTCCTACAAACTTTTCACAGGGAATTTCACCTAAAACTCCTTTAGAACGTGTTGAATCAATGCATCAGTTGATTAAGGATACTGAAGGTTTAAGATATGTGGCTGATTTGATTTTGGATCCTGTTAACAGTTCAAGTATAGTGGAATCTATTATTGCATGCCACGAATTCCATAAAACAAATAAGGCGCCAATGTTTTTTGGTGTAGGTAACGTCACTGAATTGATGGATGCGGATTCTGGTGGAGTTAATGTTTTGCTTGCGGGAATTGGTATGGAACTTGGTGTAAGTATACTTTTCACACCTGAAGAAAGTGGAAAAACCAGGGGCAGTGTTTATGAACTTGCAACTGCTTCCAAAATGATGTTTCTTGCAAAAAACCGTAAATCAATTCCTAAGGATTTGGGTATTAATATGGTTGTCTTTAAGGATAAGCATAAAAGGAATGATATCATAGTAAATGAACTTGATGAAATTCCTGAAATAAAACAATCCAAACCATTAAAATTCATTCGTGACAAGGCAGGCAGTTTCAAAATAACTGTTGACTATGGAACAACTGTCAGCGAAAGTCGCATTATCGCCACTCATTTTAAAAAGAATGAAGCTGATCTGGTAATTACTGGAAGCACTGCAAAAGAAATATATGAAGAAATTATTACAAAAGAATTAGTTACCCGAATGGAGCATGCAGCATATCTTGGTTCTGAACTAAAAAAAGCAGAAATTGCGATGGTTACTGGTAAAGATTATGTTCAGGATTTTGAATTGTTCAAAAATCCTGATGAATTTAAAAAATAATTTTAATCAAAATCTGTTGGATCATATGTGTCTTCAGATTGGCCAGCTTGAGGTGTGTATTCAGCAGAATCACTGGAAACATAATTTCCATCATCACTGGATTCATCATATCCTTCTCCTGAATCACTTGAACCGGTATTAGGGTTTGTCATTCCAGTATCACGTGCTGGTTCTGAATTACTTGAATCAGAGGAGCCTGTGGTTGATGTTGTGGTTGAATTTGCGGTCATGTTTTTTGTCACATTTGTTGTATTGCTTGGAGTGGTGACATTTAATTGGTCATTCTTATTTAAGTTCAAACCTATGCCGCTCACATATGCCGCTACACCACCAACAATTATGATGAGGATAACTAATGCAATAATGATAATATTTTCACGTTCCATATTGAACCTCCATTTTATTATATATTTTAATATTTAATATTTCATATATTATAAATTATTACATAAAGTTTATATTATGATATAATTAAACTTAAATATGATTAAATTCAAGGATGTTTTCACTGTGCAAGTTGATAATATTACTATTAAAGATATTGGCAAAAGTCTATTGGATGCAGAATATGTTTCTAATGATGAAATCTCAACAACTTTGTATCTGTCTTTGTTGCTTGGAAAACCAATGCTTATTGAAGGGCCTCCTGGAGTAGGTAAAACAGAGCTTGCAAAAGTAATAGCAAAAACATTTGATAGGGATTTCTTTAGGATACAATGTTATGAGGGAATTACATTTGAACAGATTGTGGGCGAATGGAATTATCAAAAGCAATTGCTGCATTTGGAAGCGGCTAAAAATGATTCCAATGGTGAAGATAAAATTTTTGATGAGGAATTTTTCATAAGACGGCCATTACTTAATGCGTTTCTAAATGCTAAAGATTCAGTATTGTTAATTGACGAGATTGATAAGGCTGATGAAGAAGTGGAAAGTTTTCTTCTTCAGGCATTGGGTGAACAGGAAATAACCATCAACGATTTGGGAACATTTCAATTGGAAAATGATTTGATTGTCATATTAACATCAAATTCTCAAAGGTCTTTACTTGATGAGACTAAGGACAGATGTCTATTTTTATATATTCCATATCCTACTGTTGAAAGGGAAATAGAAATTGTAAAATCCAAAATACCTGATGTTGATGATGAAACGGTATCCACTGTAGTAAAATTGGTTCACAGTATCCGTAATCTTAATTTAATGAAAAAACCATCTGTAAGGGGAACAGTTGATTGGGTAAAATCTGTTTCCAACCTCGGAACAAAAGATATGGATAAGTCTTTAAAGGATAGTATAGGTGTTGTTATTAAAAATGAAAGCGATAAAAAAAGAGTTGTTAAAGATATTTTAAACAAAAGATAAAATGATAAATAAAATCGCAAAACTATCGGGTCAACTTAGGGATCAGGGTTTGCCTGTAAGTATACGAAGCACTCAAGCGGCTACTCAAATTTATATGAACTTTGGTGAAACCGATAGGCAGCTTTTAAAAAGGGCTTTGATGGCAGTCTATGTTAAGGATAAATATGATATTCCTAAATTCAATAAGGTATTTGAAGAAATTTTCAAAAAGGAGATAAAACTGGAAACTCCCCAAAAAGAAAGGCGTGGAACTGCATATACTGGTGCAGGTCCAAAATCCAATAAGTATCATATCAAAAAATCCAATGATGCCTACAGGAAACTCAACAAGGAAAGAATGGAAAATGAAAAATTGAGAATGCTGTCTGGTCAGCCTCTTTTAGATGAAGTTAAGCAGCTTGAACGGGATGGTGAGCTAATGAATAAAGATCTGACAAAGCTTAATAGATTCGATCCGCGCATGCTTGAAATTTGTCAGCGGTTAGGTAAAAGAATTGCAAATAAACGCTCAAGAAGGAAAATTCAAACTCATTCTAATAAAATAGATATTAGAAGGACTATCCGGGCAAATCTTAAATATGGTGGAGTTCCATTCGAACTTGTCAAGGCAAAGCCAAGACCTCACAAAAATGAGCATTTGTTTTTAAATGACATAAGTGGATCATGTGAGTGGATAAGCAGTTGGTTTTTTATGCTGATGTTTTCTGCACAATCTGCCTTTAAAAGATCTAGGACATTTGAGTTTGACAATAAAGTTATAGAAACTACTAAGGCTTTAAAAGAGGAATATCTTATTGATTCTTTTGTAAAGGTCAAAGATTTGAGAGTTAAAAATATGATGGTTCATGGAACTTCAGATATGTATTCTTCATTTACAAAATTTCAGGAAATGGCAAATATCAACAATAAGTCTTATGTAATCATACTGTCTGATTGCAGGGATTGGGCAGGACCAAAAGTCAATGGAAAACCTGTAAGTGTGGATGTTCTAGAGGAGATTGTAAGAGATTCCAAAAAGGTTGTTATCTTAAATCCTGAAGACAGAAATAAATGGGATGTTGTGGACAGTTGTGTATCATTATATGAGGAAGTTGGTGCGCAGGTATTTGAAGTGAACACATTGAACCAATTGGCTCATTTTGTAGAGCAGATGTAGGTAATAAAAATGAAATGTAGTAAATGTGGTAATCCTAAAGTCATTATTAAACGGAAACAGTCCGGTCAGCTATTATGCAAGGACTGTTTTATTGAATCAATTGAAAAAAAAGTTATCAGAACTGTTAGAAAAGAAAAACTTTTAGATAAGGGAGATAAGGTTTTGGTGGCTCTTTCAGGTGGAAAAGACAGTGTAACTACATTGGAAATTTTAAACAGCTTTCGTGAAATGAATGTCATAGATATTTGTGCCGTGACAGTCGATGAAGGAATTGATAATTATCGCCAAGATGGTGTTGATATTGCTATAAGGCATGCAGAAAGGCTTGGAATAGAACATAAGGTAGTTTCCCTTAAAGATGAATATGGCATCACTCTTGATGAGATAATGCAGATGGAAAATCACAAGGGGTCATGTACTTATTGCGGAGTATTTAGAAGAACAATTATCAATAAGGCAGCTCGTGAAATGGGCGCTACTAAAATTGCCACAGGACATAATCTTGATGATGAGGTGCAGGCAATAATGATGAATTATCTTGAAGGAAACACTGATAACCTAACTAAGCTTGGTGCAAAAACTGAATCTAAAGCAAAGGAATTCACGGTTAAAATCAAACCTCTTCGTGAAATTCCTGAGCGTGAAATTGGTTTATATGTGGTTGCCAAGGATTTGGAGGTTCATTTTGACAGTTGTCCTTATGCGATGCAATCATTTAGAGGCGAAGTTTCGGAAGTTATCAACCAACTTGCTGAAAATCATCCTACAATCAAATATTCGACTTTGAGAGGATACGACAAGATTAAAGGAATACTAAAAGATGAATTCAAAAAAGATTTCGCACATGGAAGATGTGAAAAATGTGGTGAACCTTCAGCAAATAGGTTATGCAAAGCATGTTCATTTTTAGAAGAGTTGGGTTGTGATTAAATGTCATTTACATTAAAATATAAGAATATTGATGAGGAAAGACAATTACCTAATGAAAATTATACTATAGCGGATTTATTGAAAGAATTAGGATTATCCGCTCAGACCATTGTATCCAAACAGAACGGTGAATTGGTCATTGAGGATACAGTTATAAAAGATGATGATGATATTCAGTTAGTTCAAATTATTTATGGGGGTTAATTTTGAAGATTAGTTATGAATGTGGGCCATGTTTTTTAAGACAGGCTCGCGAAGCAATGGATTTATCATGTGATGATGATTTACTGAAAATGGAAATCATGAATGATATTTTTGATTTTTTAGCTGATAACTTTACAAAGGACACTAATTCCAATAAAACAGGTTCTATAATGCATAATATTATAAAATCTAAAACTGGTTGTGAAGATCCATATTATAAAGAAAAAATAGGAGGCAATGAAATAGCTTTGAAATACCTGCCTGTTGTTAAAAAAATATTGGATGAAAATGACAGTTTGGAAAATTATGTAAAAATAGCTATTATCGGAAACATTTTGGATTTTGGTGCTTTCACATTGGATGATGATATTGATGCAATAATCAGTGACTCTTTAGATAATGAATTGGCGGTTAAGGATATAGAAGAATTCGAAAACTCTCTTAAAAAACATGAAAAGGTATTGTATTTGGTAGATAACACTGGTGAAATTGTTTTTGATAAGTTATTGATGGCAAAAATTAAAGAATATGATGTAGATATCACAATTGCAGTTAAATCAGAGCCTATTTTAAATGATGCGTGCATGAAAGAGGCTATTGAAGCGGGGCTTGATGAGTTTGGTGAGATTGTTGAAATAGGTTGTGGAACTGTTGGTTATGTTGACAGTGAAATTTCAGATGAATTTAGGGAAATATTCAATAATCATGAATTCATAATTTCTAAGGGAATGGGAAATTATGAGGGATTGACTGAAATTGATTTGTCCTGTAAGGATATTTACTTTTTATTATGTGCAAAATGCAATACAATTGCCCGTGATATAGGTGTTAATTTAAGAGATATGCTTCTTTTTAAAAAATAAAGTGATCATATGATTATAGGTTTAATTGGATTTGGTAAAGTTTCACAAAATCTTGTAAAATTGATTCAATCCAATAACATCAAATTCATAACCTCGAAAGAAAACAGGTCACAATATACTATTGAAGCTATTAACAGATTGAATGTTGAGACATTGCCCACATTCAAGGATGTTGCCGATATCTCAGATATTTTAATTTCTGCAAATTCTCCTTTTGCATCTCTTGAAGTGGCTGAAAAATATGGAAAATGCTCTAATGGTATTTATTTAGATTTAAACAATATTTCGCCAGAAACTACCTTTGAAATTGAAAAACATGTTTCTAATCTTGTGGATGGTGCGATTATTGGAAAAATCGATTCAGATAATCCTACTATGTATATTTCAGGTAACGATGCTGATAAACTGCTATTTTTGAATGATTATTTGAATGTTAAAGTTATAAGCGATAAGATTGGTGATGTTGCAATTTTGAAATTGCTTAGAAGCAGCTATACAAAAACACTCACGGCCATTTTAATTGAAAGTTATGAAATAGCCAAAAATCATAATTTGGAAGATGAATTTTTTGACGTAATATCATTAACCGAAGGCCAGGACTTCAAAGTTAAATCAATGTCCAGAATCAAAAATACTTTAAATAATTCAAAAAGAAAACGCGAAGAATTAACTGAAATAATTAATTCATTCAGCGGTCAGGATTTGGTCATGGTCAAAGCTGCATTGGAAAAATTCAACCGATTGTAACTTTGACTTTAAATCCTTTTTTTGCTTGTTTTATTATCCCATTAACCGGAATAAAATGGGAATCCATAATATATCTCAAATATGTGACTTCACGTGCAGGTAGTCTTAAATTTGTCTTTATTTTTTTCCCTTCACTTTTAAATTGGACTGAAATTTTACCTTTTTTATCGACATACAAATCAGTTGCAATGCCCTCTTTAGTAATTTTGGTTTCGAATTTAGTTAAATTAAGTCCTGCCTCAAGGGTTAGTGGTGAATTGACATTAATATTCTCGCTTCTGAATTCATCATTAGCTTCACGTGCGGATACTCCCTCATCACCTTTGCTTGCAACATACCATGCTCTGTCAATCACTTTTTGCACTTTTTGATTTTCGGGAATCACACCTTTTTCCTCATAACTTTTCATCAGGTCCATCACTTCTTTTTTGCTGACATTCATTTCAATGGAACTGATTGCCAATCGGGTCATTACAGGACCATAATCCGACCTTCTAAACACCGCCCAAATAGATTCTGGGTCTCTGTAAACTCTTCTTTTTATAATTTCATTAATTGTTTTCCCATTGAGGTAAGCTATCTTTTCAAGATTTCCTCTTGAATATGTATTCATTCTCTTATAAATCTCTTCCCAGTTTCTCTCGCCAGGTACATTGCCTAATGCAATTTCTCTTTCTAAGATTTCTGCTGTTGTCTTTGGAATTAATTTATAAACTTTTGATGGGATTTGCATAGCATTGTCAATGATTGATTGTCGGATTAGTCTGCCGGAATATTGGGTTTTGTTCAGTTCTTTAACTACATGAAACTTTAATTTAGATCCAAGAAACTCATTCAAGGCATACCATCTAATTTCATTTCTGTTTTTATAATGTTTAGGCATTCCAACGAAATTACCTTCATCAATGAATTTTTGGGCTTTTGATTCAATTTCATCCAATGTAATGCTTGCGGAGGTAATGTAATCTGTCACTCCATCATCAATCATTTGCTTAAGCCTGATGGGTACGCTATAAGATAGTATTAATCGGTGGTGAAGTCCTTCAAATGATTTGACTTCATCAACACCCAAAGCCAATGCCATTTCTTTTCTAGCTTCAAAATTCACAAAAAAAGGGGCATGATTTGCACTAAACCCCTTATTGAGATAAACAACTACTTTCTTGTTTTCTCTGTCTGCAATTTTACGAGCTTCCTTGATTAATTTTTCATGACCCTTGTGCACAGGGTCAAAATCTGCACTAATTCCAATCAAATTAAACACCAAAAAAAGAAATAAATTGGACAGTTTTTAACCGTCCATCAATTTTAAAACACCACTAATTATTAACCATATTCCAATCAGTGAACCTAAAACGATAGGGTCTGAAACATAGGTTCCAATAATTATGTATAATAATCCAAGAACTACGCCAGCTATTCCGATATAAAATCCGTATCTTGAAGTGCGGTTATTGACTAAAGAGACAATACCTACAATTATAAGCATTATTCCAGAAAGATAAACGGTTATTCCTACTAAAAATCCAATTAATGTTGGATTAAATATCAGACATATGGCCAGTAACAGCAATATTATTCCCAGTATCAAATTCAATATTGCACCACTTCTGTTGTAATCTATTATGCTTGTTCCAATGATAAGCAGATAAATGGATACTAATAATACGGATAAGCTAATTAATGAATTGACTCCGATAAAGCCCATTACTGGAAATATAATAATTATCAATCCTAAAAGTATAGCTAGTAAACTAATAAATTTAGATTTCATATTTTCCTCCTATTAGTTATATAATAATTTTAATAATATATTAATATAATGGGATATGTTTTATCTCAACGGTTGATGAGTTCATATCACTATTTTCAATTTCAGCCAACCATTCTTTTTTGCATTCGCAATCATATTCAATTTTGCTTTGTGTTAGATTGTTGGCTATTATCATATGCTTCAAATCTTTATTACATTTTTTGCAGTTATATGGGCCACGTCTTGAACCGAAACCTGAAGTGTCCAAAAGTGCGGGAATTTCTAATTCTTCACGAACGGTATTAATTATTTCGATACATGACCAGATCCAAGGTGGCTGATATGCTCCCTGTCTCCATAATCTTTCTATCACGGTTCCACCATGAATTGTTGCCGGACAGAATGAAACTCTATTAACTCCGATAGAGTTACAGTATCTTGCAGTTTCAATTGCTTCTTCAATTGCTTGTGCTTCAGAAATTAAAATTGGTTTGACAAAGATGTATGCTTTGGATTTTAAATTATATCCTTTTTCTTTAGATAATTTTTGCATTAATTTGACAGCATCTTCAAAATCTTGTTTTGTAAATCCCTTGTTAATTTTTTTAAGTCTTGTATAATCGTTTGATGTTTCAAGACCTATACTTACTTCAAATAATGTGTCTCCAATAATTTCAAAAATTTCATCAAGGACATCTTCTTTTACATATTCTGGTCTTGATTCAACTATTATTTCAGTAACATTGCCAAGCTCAACTAAAGTCTGTAATATTTGGTCACGCGCATCTTTTGGAAGTTCATACGGATTTAGGAAACTACCTGATGCAAATAATTTCACAGAAATCTTATCTTCTTCTGATATTGGATGCCTTTGGAGATGTTCATTAAAAATTCTTAAAATAGTTTCGCTGTCAATTGGTTCCAGTGTGCAATCGGATACGTAGCTGCACATAGTACATCCTCCACTGTCTCCAAGTGCCCAGGCGCAACCCGGTGTGGGCAATATTACAAACAGTGTTTTTGATACTCCATTGTATGTTAAATCATCATTGTACCAACTTGCTCCAACTTGTTCTGGAGTTTTTGGATCTTTTCGCTCGAAAGCTCTTTGCCTTATATCTTTACATAATTTTTCAATTTCCATTATAATACCTGCAAATAATAAGTGTAATATTATATAATTATGATTTTTTTATAATTAAAAATTTGGATATAAAAAAAGTAGTTATTAAGTTGTGTATAAATATTTTGAAAAATAAAAAAAAGAAAAAAGAGAAAGCAAGTTTAGAAACTTGCGATTACATCTCCTAATAATTTGATGGATTCTTCTACGTTTTTACCAACAGGGGATCCTGCTACGTATTGAGTTACACCCATTTCAGCTAAGCCTTCAATTTTAGGGATGAACTCATCAGGAGTACCACATACGGAAAATGCGTCGAGTGCTTCTTCGGTTACAGCACCAATAGCTCCACCGAAGTCACCTTTAGCTAAGAATGCACCCATTTGTTCGTTGAATCCTTCAGGTAATCCGTGTCTTTCAATAACTGGAGCAGGGGAACCTGCTGCAATGAAAGCAACTACGATTTTTGCTGCGTTTTTAGCTGCTTCGGAGTCAGCACCAATGGAAGTTGCAGTGTATGCACCTACATCAAATGCTTTGTCTCCACCAGCTGCTTCGATACCTTTTTTAATCATAGGCATAGCAGCTTCGTAATCTTTAGGGTTGGAAGCGTTAATTAATACACCATCTGCGATTTCTCCAGCGGTTTCTAACATTTTAGGTCCTTGAGCACCCATGTAAATAGGGATGTGTTCTTGAACAGCTTTTGCTCCACCTAATGCTGCACCAGCTTCGGTTTTTCCACCGGATAATAAAGTGTTAATGTCAGCGATTGCTGCTTTAATTGTGGATACTGGTTTTTCCCAAGCGATTCCTAAAGCATCGAAAGTTGCTTTGTCACCAGGACCAATACCGAAGGTTGCTCTTCCTTCTGAAATTTCGTCAATGGTTGCGATAGCGGAAGCGGAAATTGCAGGGCTTCTTACGTATGGGTTGGTTACACCAGGACCCATTTTAATGGTTTCAGTTTCAGCTGCAATTAATGCTAAGGTTTCGTATACGTTTTTGTTGTTGTAGTGATCAGTGATCCATGCGTATTCAAAACCGACGTCTTCTGCTAATTTTACTAAACTTACTAATTCATTTAATGGTATTTGTGGTACGAATTCTATACCGAACTTCATATTTTATCACCGATATTATTTTAGTTTTCTAGTATATAAAGTAATTTTTATTTGAATTAGATAGAAAGTTTTATATATTATCTATTTTTTGTGAGAGTGGATACTTATAATATCAATATTAGTATTAAATAATTTATTTTTCGTAATAACTTTTTGTTTGAAGTTGGTGTAATAAAATTTTTGAAAAAAGTTTCATCAATTATTATATATTTCATTTATTTAGTAAAAATAAAAGATAATACTTGTTAATTTCTATTTTTATTTAATAATGTCCTATTTTTATGAAAAATTCTATTAATTGCAATATTTTTTAATTAAATTTGTTAGTATAATTTCTGTCCCTATTAGATGTGCTATGTGTTTTATGGCGATGACCTAAGTATTATTGTTTAATACAATCTTTACTATGATGGTTGCTTTTCCGCATGTAGCTATAATTTATCATGTTTATTGTATTAATTAAATTTATTAATTATTATATGAATGTGCTTTGTGAGTACTTGAGTTTTTCGAGTATGATGTAAGTTTTGTAGATGTGGTGAAATTTGATTATAGAAACTTTTATATCAAATTTAGTGTATTACACTCGTCTAATTTTTAGCGTACTTCATAATATACTTTTTATGCTTTATTATGTCTGTTATGTGATTCAATTCTGTTTGATCCTGGCAGATGTTACTG
>NZ_CAMHFP010000058.1 GCF_946184425.1 uncultured Methanobrevibacter sp.
AGACACAGTAAAAAGAGTAATAAAAGTAAGAAGATAACTCCTTTTTATCTTCTTCTATTTTTTATTTTTTTAGTCCATTAATTCTATTAATATATCTGTTTTTTTTTTTCAATAAAATATCTGGTTTCGATGCTTTTTTTTCAATGTTTTGCCCGTTCAGGTTGTGATAAATGGAATTTGTTCATATCAAATCTTTGATTAAACATTTTTAGTTTAATGGTGGATTATATGATGAGGTTGTCAATATTATTAAGTTTTCACTTATCTAATTTTTTAATTAAATATTCAATTATTGATATAAAAATATATCAATGTCATTGAATAAACTTTTAAGTAAGTGTTCTATGGTGTTAAAATGAATTTTAAGAGGGTAATTTTAATTTCATTAATTCTATGTTTCTTGTCGGTGGCTTGTGTATCGGCAAGTGAAACTCAAACATCAATGGAAAGTTCGGATTTTAATGACTTAAACGCCATTGATGTGGCTGATGATGATATTAATGAATATGATAATGGTATGTATGATGTTACTGGGAAAAGGGGTTCTGATGGACAGGTTGCTGTCTTGGAAAACGTGCTTTCCAGTAGCAATGTTGATGATAAAAATGCTACGCTGGATGTGGCTGATAATGGCAGGGGTGCTGGAGGAAATGCTTCTGATGGACAGAACTGTGTCTCTGGTGATGTGCTTTCCAGTAGCAATTCTGATGATATGTTATCCGCTTCAAATGAGGGGACCCGTAATGATCTGAACAATCTGATTCTTGTTGCAAGACCTGGCTCAACAATAACCTTGGATAGGGATTATAAGTTTTATGATGGTGTGGATCCTATTACTATAACTAAGGATATTGTAATTGACGGTAAAGGACATAGTATTTACCTTAATCATTACATGGCTTTTAAATTAGATAACAAAAATCCCACAGGAAAAATTCAAATAAAGAACATTACTTTTCTATGTGGAACTTATGGTGCTATTTCTGGATCGAACTGTTGTCAAGTTATAATTTCTAATTGTAGATTTATAAATAATTCCGGAGATTTCTCAGGACCAATTTCATTAATGACGAAATATGACTCACAAATTATTAATTGTACTTTTAAAAGATGTTTTGCTACGGGCTCATCTAAAGTTACAAAATGGGAAACCATTGCCCAGATTGATTCTACCGGATTTAGTGCTGGTGGTGCAATAAGCATCAGTGGTCCTGTTACTGTTAAATCTTGCAGATTTGAAGAATGTTCGGCTGGTGATGGTGGTGCAATAACTGCATATGGGAACTGCAAAATAATAGATTCTGTTTTTGTTAAAAACTACGCTGGAAGAGCTGATGCACCACAGTCTTATGATAATGGGGGTGCCATTCGTCTCAATTATGGATCAGGTGCTTTAATTAAGGGATGCACATTTACTGAAAATTACGCTCGCTTTGGCGGTGCAATATCATCAATGGCCAATAATGTTAGAATTGAGGATTGTGTTTTCAATTCTAATTACATGAACAATAAATTAAGACAGGAAGGGGGTGCAATATTCGTATCTTATGATTCCCATATTGGCGACACCAGCATTGTAATAACAAGGTGCGCATTCAATAATAATGGATATAACAACAATAACCATTACTGCAAATATGGTGGTGCAATATATTTCCATGATGGTATTGCTTCGGGGACTGTTTCATATTGTAATTTTACAGGCAATGGCGCATCTAAAGAGGGTGGTGCAGTATATGCCTCATCCAACTGCAAATCCCTTACTTTTACAGGATGTCTATTCACCAAAAATAAGGTTGATAAATATGGTGGAGCAATTTATCTTGATTCTAAATCTTCAAACATAGTGGATTGTGCATTTATCGAACAGCCGAATGCAATATATTGTGACAATAAAGGATGTAATGTTAGATTCTGTACTTTTTTAAGAAATGATAATTATGACGTCTGGTCCACTAAAGAGATAAATATTGAAAAGAATTGGTTTGGAAATACTATGGATACCAGGAGTTACGATTTTAGCAAACTCAAAGGCAAAGCAGTCAACCTTAAAAATTACGAAAATCTGTATCTGGTTGCTACATTCATGGACAAAAACTACTACAATGGACTGGAATCCACTGTTATTTTGAACTTTAGATATATGCGTGACGCCCCTACATCCGACAACAATTTACCTCCATTTAATAATCCTGCGATTAGTTATGGTGTCACTGGACAAAATGCAATTGTAGTTTCTAAAAATCTTTATTTGGCTAACGGCAAGTCAAGTTTTAAATTTGTAGCAGATGCTACTATGGGTTCATCTTCTCTTACTGTGGATTGTTATGGTGCAAAGATCACTTTGAAATTTAAGACAAATCCATATTCGTTCAATGCTCTTCAAGTTCTTGTTGACAATTGTCAAAATGGAGTTTTGAATTTGGATCATGGTTATGCTCGTGACAAGTCTATCGACGGTGACATGACTGTAAGCATTTCAAAGAATTTGGTGATTAACGGTAACGGTTTCACTGTCGATTCAAAGAATCTTGGTGGAGTATTTAATATAGCTAAAAGCGTTAATGTGGAAATTAATAATTTGAATATTGTTAATTGTTATTCGAATTTTGGTGCTGCTATTGAGGGTTATGCAAATAGGATTGTAGTCAATAATTGTGGGTTCATTAATTGTTCGGCGAAATCTGATGGTGGTGCAATTAAGTTGATTGGAAAAAGGATTACAATAACTAATTCCACTTTCATCAACAACACTGCTGGTGGAAAGGGAGGCTCTTTATGGTTATCAGGTATTAGTACTGTCAAGGACTGCATTTTCATTAATTCAAATGCTGGTTATTATGGATCTTTTATTTTTCTTGATGTTCACACCAGATTGGATCTTAGCAATTCCATACTTCTAACTTATTCAACAACAAAATATATTGATAAGCCTTCCGGGCCGGAGTCACAAGTTAATGTTACGGTTAACATTGAAAACAATTGGTTTGGTGGTACAAATGACGATATCTTAAGGAATTATGAAATGCTCAATAATTTTGCCGTTAAAAGTCTGCTTTATCTAAATGTCATGCCTTCTGTCTATGATATTCCAGTAGGAAACAGTTCAAATATCAGTCTTAAGTTTTATGCATATGATTTGAACTCAAGACGAAGTGTTCCATTAACCAGCTTCAGAAATATGAAATTCGGCGTTAAATTGTTGAACGAAGGTGGAACACTTAGCTCTGATTCAATTATATTAATCAATAATGAGGGAAGCGTGGTGTATACTTCAAGTTCTGATGGTGAAATTCCTATCGAAATCGACTATGAATTGTTCGCCCATAGGATTTATCTTAATCAGTTCGATGATGGTTCTTTTACTGATTTAAAGTATTTGATTAGTAATTCGGGGGATGTTATAAATCTCACTAGTGATTATACTTTTTCACTGATGTCCGATTATATGTTGATTGATGGTATTTATATTAATAAGGATTTAACAATCAATGGTAATGGTCATGTTATCGATGGTGATGGACAGGCCAGAATTTTCAATATAGATGGGCATAAAGTTGTTTTGAATAATATCACATTCATTAACGGTAAGGCTGATAACGGTGGTGCAATTTGCACTTCCACTCAGACCTCATTGTATATTGATTCCTGCAGGTTCGAAAACAATTCGGCGAGAAATGGTGGTGCGATTTATCTTGAATCTTATAAAGATGTAAATATAGATGCATCTGTCTTTAATAGCAATTCTGCAGAAAAAGAGGGTGGTGCAATCTATTATTCTGGAGATTATCGAAGAAAGATATTTAGCAACATAACTGGTAATTTTACAAATAACAGGGCAGAGGATGGAGGTGCAATATATTTAATTGATGTTGGGCAATATCGCCTTAAAGGTAATTTCATAAGCAATTCCGCACGAAATATGGGTGGTGCTGTTTATTCACATGGTGCTATTGGCATTCCATTCTTTTTCATAGATGGTATTTTTGATTCAAATTCTGCTGCTTTTGGCGGTGCGGTTTATAGTTTTAGTCCATTCGGTAACTTTAATGGTATCTATCAAAATAATAGGGCTTCCAAAGATGGTGGTGCAATTTACATGCTCGGAAGTTCGTCAAAATATGGTAGGCCTAGCAATATCTCTGGTGAATTCTATTCCAACACTGCGGGCGATCAGGGAAGTGCAGTTTGTGCATTGAATATTGGGGATAAGAATGTGGATGTATATGATTCTATTTTCATGAAGAATAATGGAAAGTCCACAATATATTCATCAGGTAAGTATTACCTTGATGTTCGCAACTCCATTTTTGTTGATAATGTTAATATCAATGTATTGGATGCCTCTCAGGAGGAGGTTGTAGGTGGTCTAAGGGCTTATAATAACTGGTTTGGCAATACTGTCGATAATTTGGATAAGGGGCCTTCTGTGGGTAGAAGGGTAATATTGAATGATTGGCTGTTTTTAGATGTTGATTATGGCAAAACCGAAACATATATGGGGTCCTTGAATAGTATTACTTTCACATTGAAATCATATGATGCGAAAAAAGGTACAGTTTCAGAATATACTGGTGACTTTAAGCTTAATTTGAGCTTAAAATCAGATAATGGTGACTTCAGTACTGATTCTTTTATTTTGCACGATATTCCATTTGAGGTTACATTTGTTCCTGAGGAGTATGGTGAGAGTAAAGTTGTTGTTTTGGCAAACCTGTCAAAATATTCTCATAAGGTATATGAAATTAAATATAATGTAGTCGACCACCCTAGTGATTCATTTTATGTCTTGCAATATGAAATAGACAATATGAATGGAACTGTCCTTAATTTGAGTGGTAATTATGAGTTTTATCCGGAAATTGATGCTTTGGATGGAATAAAAATTAATAAGTCCATAACTATCAACGGAAATGGCTTCGTCATTGACGGTAAAGGCGAATCTCGCATCTTTAATATTTTGGCTGATGATGTTGTTTTGGAGAATATCTCTCTAATCAACGGTAATGATATTAACGGCAGTGCAATATATGCCACTGGTAGGAATATTACAATAAGGAATTCTGTTTTGTTGAACAACTTTGATGTGGTTATCTATGCTACAAACCCATTAAATGCAAATTACAATTGGTGGGGAAATACTGCAGACACTTTTAATGGAAAAGCCAATGTTAGTAGTAATGTTATTTTGGATAATGCACTATTTGCGACTTTCAATGCCAATTCAACCATTATTTCCGCAGGTAAAAATACAACACTTACTTTAAACTTGACTAATTTGTACAATTTCAATCTAGAAACAAATTCAACATATGGTGGACTTAACCTATTCGCATTTATTTTTAATGCTGATGGTGGAAATATTAATGTCACTTCGGATGATCTCCATGATGGAATGATTTATGTTTCATTTGAAGCCATGGGTCCTTATTATGGTGAAATTTTTGCCATATTTGAAAGTGTGGTGTTAAAGCATGAATTTGAAGTAATCTATGATGAGGATTCATTAACTGCATTGTATTATTTGATTAACAAAACTGGTTCTGGCGGTGTTGTTAATCTGACACATGACTATAAATTTTATTATTATGATGTTGATTATATTAGCGGCATTCCAATAGATAAGACAGTGACAATCAATGGTAATGGATTTGATATTGATGCAATGAACGAATCCAGCATATTTGTTGTATCTGCAGACAATGTCTCCTTGACAAATATTAATATTTATAATTCGTTTAATGCCGTTGAATGGCTTGGAAACAATGGGGTTATAAGCAATGTTTCAGTTAATAACAGTTACTGTGCATTAAACTGCTTTGGTTCCAATGTGGTTGTTAGGAATTCAAATTTCACTCGCGCCAATCGCTATTCAGTATATCTTGAAGGTTCAAATCATGTTGTTGACAACTGCAGATTTGTGGACAATTCCGGCCTTTCAATAAATGGGCTTGAAGTAAACAATTTAACCATTGAAAATTCATTATTTGAGAATATTTACAGTCCAATTTCAGGAATTATTGAAATAGATGGGTGTAATGGGGTAAATATCACTGGTTGCATATTCAATAATCAAAACAACAAATCTATCAGTATTGTAGGTGGTTCAACCGTTTATCTGAATAAGAATAATCTTTCCATATCAGATTACATTTTCAACGATGGCACTATTCTTTCAAAGACTTTTGCCTGTTTGGATGATGTCAATTCAAGTTACATGGTCGGTGATGTGATTTTATTAAACGCTACAATATATGATGACAATAATAACATTATCTTGCTCGATGAGTTTTATTTCAAAATTGACGATGAACTATATCTGGCCGATTTTTATATTGATGCATATGAGTATTTGTGGGTATTGACAAATGGATCATGGCTTGTTCTTCCGGAAATAAGTGAAAAATCATTTGAAAACTGTACTGTTGACTCACTAATTGTTAATGTGTTAAAATATAATTCATCTGTTGTAATTACAAGTATTGCTGATGTAGTTTATGGGGAAGATGTGAACATTGGATTTAAGTTTGAAAACAGTACTGCAGTTCGGATCACAGTTACCCTTAACTCTGAAATGGTATTCAATGAAACTACAGATGAGCATGACATTTCCATCCCTGATTTGAAAGCTGGATTGTATAATGTAATAATCCGCACTTTAGAAACTGAATATTATCAGTCCAGCAGTGTCACTTCAGCTTTCAGAGTCACTAGGGCAGGCTCTTCATTAACTCTTATGGATGTGGTCGATGCTTATTATGGAAAAGACATAATTATCAATTTCACTGTTGAAAATAGAACTAATGTTATTGCTTCAATTTATGATATTGATACTAGGGAATTTGTTTTCAACGATGCTGTTGAAGGTGATTTCTTAATCATAAGTAATTTGTCTGTAGGTTCGTACTCAATAACATTGACTAATATAATTGACCAAAACTATAATCCTAGTGGCGATTATGCTGTATTCAATGTTTTAAAGGTTAATTCATCCATAATTTTCGATAATAAAACAGAATATGTTTATGGCAATGTTTTAATCAATTATGTTGTTGATAATTTGACTGAGGTTATGGTGACTGTTGTTGATTTGGAAAGCGGTGAGAGGGATAATTTCACAACTACAAATTCAACCATTAGTCTTGATTTGGATGCAGGTTTCTATCAGGTTGAATTGGTTAATGTGGAAACCGAGAATGTTTTCGCCAGTCAGGATTTCAAGACATTATTTGTCATTCCTGCAAATTCCTCTGTTGAAATAGATGGCATTGGTGATGTGTATTATGGTGATGACATTGAAATTTCCTTTGTTGTAATGAATGCTACAAATGTCACTGTTGTTGTAAAGAATGAGGATGGTGCTGTTATTTATCAGAATAATACTGATGAAAGTTATGTTGATCTTTCAGATTTGGCTGTGGGCAAATATGCTGTTGAAGTTTATAATTCAGGTTCCATTAATTTCAACCCTAGCAGTGACACTAAGACATTTTATGTATTGAAGGCTGCTTCATTAATTGAATTCGATTATTCAAATGTAATATATTATGGATTGCCTTTCAGATTGGATTATGATGTGGAAAATGAAACGGTTTTAAATATCTGCATTTATGATTTTGAAGGAAATATCATTTATGATAAAAATTTCAATGAAATCCCTGAACTTCCTGAGGAAGTTACTAATCTGACTGAAGATGCTTATTTGGGCTTTTATTTCTTTATCTATAGAAATTTAACTGTTGGAAACTACACTTTTGAGTTTACAAATCTGGGCAATTCCAATATCAGTGGAGATAGGGTTAATGGCAGTTTTGAAATTATAAAAGCTCCTTCTTATATTGAAGTTCTTGTTGATTCAATTTACTGTGGAGATGATTTGGAGGTTCAGATTGCGGTTGTAAATGCTACTGTCGTCAATGTGATGATTGAAGATGATGTTGACGGGGGTATTGTTTATAATGAGAATGTAAGTGAGTCTCCGGTTATTGTCAGTAATCTGCCTGCAGGCAGGTATACTGTTATTGTTACCAATTATGGTACTGAAAATGTAATTGGAAACTCATCATCTCAGGAGTTCAATGTCTTTAGGTTCAATTCTACCGTTACATTGAATAATATATCTGATATTTATTATGAAGATGCGGTTTTAATTGGTTTTGATGTTGAAAATAAAACTGTTGTAAATGTCATGATTCAAAATCAGGATGGTGAAGTTATTTATGATGAAAATGTAACTTCTGACATGCTTTCAGTTCCTTATTTGGATGTTGGAAACTATACAGTAACTGTTACAAATATGGAAACATTTAATGTTAGTAGAAGCAGTGATTCAAAATCATTTAAGGTTTTAAAAAGAAGCATTAACATTACTGTAGTTGTTGAGGATAATGTGTATGGTGAATTAAGTGTTATTCATGTAATTTCTGATATTGATGGTCTGTTGCCTGTTAATGTAGGTAATCAACAATTGTTTGTTGGCGTGGTTGATGGTCACGGAAAGGTCATGATTAGTCTTGATGCGGGAAATTACACTGCTTATGTCAATTATACTGATGATAATTATGATATTAATATGACTAACAGTTCATTTGTTGTAACTAGGGCCAATATTACTTTGAGCATTATTGTTTTGGATAAGGTTTATACTGCTGATGTTGATGGTAATGTATTTGCCAGTGTTGATGGCGAGTATAAGGTCATAATTGGTAATTATGCAGTTCCAGTCATTGTTAAAGATGGTATTGGTAGTTTTAATGCTGGTATTTTGACTACTGGTAATTATAGTGCTTCTGTAATCTTTAAGGGCACTAATAATTATAATTCTGCTGATAATGAGACATCATTTAAGGTTACTCAATCTGGTACTAACTTCAATGTTGTTGTTAATGGGACTAATATAACTTATGGTGATGTTATCAACGTTACTCAGAGTCTTCCGGCGGATGCTGCTGGCAATATAACTTATAGATTTGCTAATGGTACAATAATTGATGTTATTGGTGTCAATGGGTCATTTGTATTGTTTGGTTTGGATGCTGGGTCTTATGTGGTTTATGCTGAGTACTCTGGTGATTCTAATTATGCTTCTGCAATGGATAGTCTGACAATTGTTGTTAATAAGGCGGTTAATGATGTTGTGGTTTATGTTTCTGATGTTGTTTATGGTGAAAACGCTACAATTATAGTTCGTGCTGATGTTGATGGTCGATATACTATTGGCGTCGGTGGCAGGAAAGTCATTGTTGATGTTGTAGATGGCATCGGTGTGGCCGACATTGCTTTGGATGCTGGCAGTTATTCTACTGCTGTTGAATTTGTGGATGCTAATTATGATAATAATGTTAGTGATTGTGAATTTGCTGTATCTAAGGCTGATATTAGTTTAAGTATTGAGGTTTTGGATAAGGTTTATACTGCTGATGTTGCTGGTAATGTATTTGCCAGTGTTGATGGCGAATATAAGGTCATAATCGGTAATTGTGTAGTTCCTGTTGTTGTTGAAGATGGTGTTGGTAGTTTTAATGTTGGCATTTTGGATGTTGGCAATTACATTGCTTTTGTAATCTTTAACGGCACAGGTAATTATAACTATGCTAACAATAAGACTGCATTTAAGGTTACTCCATCAGGCACTAACTTCAATGTTATTGCTAATGCCACTGAAATCTCTTATGGTGGTGTTATTAATGTTACTCAGAGTCTTCCGGCGGATGCTGCTGGCAATATAACTTATAGATTTGCTAATGGTACAATAATTGATGTTATTGGTGTCAATGGGTCATTTGTATTGTCTGGTTTGGATGCTGGATCTTATGTGGTTTATGCTGAGTACTCTGGTGATTCTAATTATGCTTCTGCAAAAGATAGTTTAACAATTGTTGTTAATAAGGCGGTTAATAATGTTGTGGTTTATGCTTGTGATGTTGTTTATGGTGAAAACACTACAATCACTGTAAGTGCTGATGTTGATGGTCAGTATACTATTAATTTGGGTGATGAAGAGGTCATTGTTGATGTTTTAGATGGTATCGGTGTGGCTGACATTGCTTTGGATGCTGGCAGTTATTCTACTGCTGTTGAATTTGTGGATGCTAATTATGATAATAATGTTAGTGATTGTGAATTTGCTGTATCTAAGGCTGATATTAGTTTAAGTATTGAGGTTTTGGATAAGGTTTATACTGCTGATGTTGCTGGTAATGTATTTGCCAGTGTTGATGGCGAATATAAGGTCATAATCGGTAATTGTGTAGTTCCTGTTGTTGTTGAAGATGGTGTTGGTAGTTTTAATGTTGGCATTTTGGATGTTGGCAATTACATTGCTTTTGTAATCTTTAACGGCACAGGTAATTATAACTATGCTAACAATAAGACTGCATTTAAGGTTACTCCATCAGGCACTAACTTCAATGTTATTGCTAATGCCACTGAAATCTCTTATGGTGGTGTTATTAATGTTACTCAGAGTCTTCCGGCGGATGCTGCTGGCAATATAACTTATAGATTTGCTAATGGTACAATAATTGATGTTATTGGTGTCAATGGGTCATTTGTATTGTCTGGTTTGGATGCTGGATCTTATGTGGTTTATGCTGAGTACTCTGGTGATTCTAATTATGCTTCTGCAAAAGATAGTTTAACAATTGTTGTTAATAAGGCGGTTAATAATGTTGTGGTTTATGCTTGTGATGTTGTTTATGGTGAAAACACTACAATCACTGTAAGTGCTGATGTTGATGGTCAGTATACTATTAATTTGGGTGATGAAGAGGTCATTGTTGATGTTTTAGATGGTATCGGTGTGGCTGACATTGCTTTGGATGCTGGCAGTTATTCTACTGCTGTTGAATTTGTGGATGCTAATTATGATAATAATGTTAGTGATTGTGAATTTGCTGTATCTAAGGCTGATATTAGTTTAAGTATTGAGGTTTTGGATAAGGTTTATACTGCTGATGTTGCTGGTAATGTATTTGCCAGTGTTGATGGCGAATATAAGGTCATAATCGGTAATTGTGTAGTTCCTGTTGTTGTTGAAGATGGTGTTGGTAGTTTTAATGTTGGCATTTTGGATGTTGGCAATTACATTGCTTTTGTAATCTTTAACGGCACAGGTAATTATAACTATGCTAACAATAAGACTGCATTTAAGGTTACTCCATCAGGCACTAACTTCAATGTTATTGCTAATGCCACTGAAATCTCTTATGGTGGTGTTATTAATGTTACTCAGAGTCTTCCGGCGGATGCTGCTGGCAATATAACTTATAGATTTGCTAATGGTACAATAATTGATGTTATTGGTGTCAATGGGTCATTTGTATTGTCTGGTTTGGATGCCGGGTCTTATGTGGTTTATGCTGAGTATTCAGGTGATTCTTATTATGCTTCTGCAAAGGATAGTGTAACAATTGTTGTTTCTAAGGCTGATGTTACTTTAAGTATTGAGGTTTTGGATAAGGTTTATACTGCTGATGTTGATGGTAATGTATTTGCCAGTGTTGATGGTGAATATAGGGTAATAATCGGTAATTTTGTAACTCGGTTCATTGTTAAGAATGGTGTTGGCAGTTTTGATGCGGGCATTATGGGTGTCGGCATTTATGATGCGTCTGTGATATTTGAAGGTGGTGATAATTATAATTATGCTGTTAATAAAACTTCATTTGAAGTGACTCAGACTGGAACCAACTTCAATATTATTGCTAATGTCACTGAAATCTCTTATGGTGATTTGATTAATATTACCCAAAGTCTTCCTGGTGATGCGACCGGTAATGTGACATACACATTTGCGAACGGAACATTAATTAAAGTTGTTGGTGTTAATGGGTCATTTGTGTTGTCTGGCTTGAATGCGGGAAGTTATGTGGTTTATGCTAATTATTCTGGTGATTCTAATTATGCTTCTGCAGTGGATAGTGTGACTATAACTGTTAATAGGTTGATTAATAATGTTGTTGTTAGTGTTGATGATGTGATTTATCCGGATAGTGTTGCTATTAATGTCAGGGCGGATGTTGATGGAACTTATCTGATTACTGTTGCGGGAACTGCACTGGAAGTAA
>NZ_CAMHFP010000059.1 GCF_946184425.1 uncultured Methanobrevibacter sp.
CATGAATGAGAAATTTCATCCCTAACAAAGATGTAACATCGTTTTATATAATCCAGATTATCTTCAGATTGATTCATCAATTCCCGAACCTTATCCTGAAAAAGAGGATTCATGTAATCAATGCTTGGTGTTTCCATCAAATATTCTTCCATGCACTTCTCACCCATATTATAATAGATTAAAAGTAAAATTAAATAAAAATATTGTTTTATTAATTTAAAAAACTTTGTAAAATGGATTTTGCCCGTATACTATACAAAATATAATGTACTTTTAGCTCTTACAATAATCCCATTAATCATGACTTCATATATATTTATCGATTAGCTACAAAAAGTAAGACAGTATAATTTTTTATACTTACCAATTTAGCGCGTCTCTCTTCACAAATGAATATATGATTATACCAAATAATCTGCTTTCATTTTCCGTTTTAAGTCATCTGCAGGTTCGAAAATTTCTCTTATTCTGCTTTTTGTGCATTGAATTTTGACGGGGCAACATAAAATAGAATGAGAGAAGTGTTTTAGTTTTGTTATCCTAAATAATTCTCATATATTTATAATTAACTACTTTTTAAATAATTACAACTAAAATAAGTACTTAATCAACCGAAATTTATAAAAAAATAAAATTAGAAAAAATATTGGATAATACCATTTATATAATATCAACAATAAAAAAAAATAAACAGTTGAGTTTATGTTTTATCGATTGAAAAAAATTAGTTTAGGTAATTGGATTTTAATAGGAATGGTTTTGGGAGTAATCGTCGGTTTATTTCTAAATTTATATGTTAATAACCATTTTATTAAAGATATTATTCTTATGGATAACATTTTTTATTTAGGGGGCAATATTTTTATCAGATTGATGAAAATGATTACTGTTCCACTTGTTTTTTGTTCTTTAGTTGTTGGTATAACATCAATTTCCGATATTCGTAAAATTTTTATGACTGGTGGAAGAACTATTCTTCTCTATCTTGCCACATCCATTATTGGAATATTCATCGCACTCATAATAAGTTCGGTTTTTAAACCCGTGCTGGCATAAACCTCACAGCAATAAGTCAAACATCAAATGTGACTCTTAATCAAACAATGACTGATTTGGTTTTAAATATTATTCCAGAAAATCCTTTAAATGCTTTAGCCAATAGCGAGATGTTATCTGTCATAATATTAGGAGCGATAATGGGTTTTATTTTAATTAAATTAAGTCAAAAAACTCCAACGCTTAATAATGTTTTTAAAGAATCAAAGAATGTTATGATAGCGATGACAGGCGTTATCCTTAAAATTGCTCCTTTTGGCGTATTCTGTTTGATGGCCAGAACTTTTGGAACTTTAGGGTTTGAAAGCGTATTTCCTCTAGCCAAATTCATTGACTGCGTAATATTAGGGCTGGTAATTCAGTTATTTATAGTTTATCCTTTTATACTTGTTATTTTTACAAAAGTGAATCATTTGAGGTTTTATAGGAAGTTCATGTCTGTGATGTTTTTTGCATTTTCAACATTATCATCAAATGCAACGATTCCATTAAATATGAATAAATTGGAAGATATTGGTATTTCCCGTGATATTTCATCATTTACAGTTCCTTTAGGAGCTACCATTAACAAAAACGGAACCATTATCATGCAAAGTGTGACGGCGATGTTTGCAGCCCAATATTGTGGAATTGATTTAGGCACTTCAGCCATTATAACATTAATTATCACAGTGATAATAGCTTCAACCAGTACCCCGACAGTTCCTATGGCAAGTGTCTTTACCTTATCCATGATACTTAGTATGGTAGGTTTACCTATTGCCATAATTGACTTGATAACTGGCATATACAATATAATTGGCATGTTTAATGCTCTTAGCAATATTACCGGCAAGGGTATTTGCACATCCATTGTTGCACACCAGTATAAATCTTTTGATATGGATACGTTTAATGAAAGAGAAACCTGACAATTGTTTGTCGAAAGGCAATGGGAGTCATTATTTCAAGATTATATGAACCTTCTGAAGAATTATTTGAAATGCCTACTGTTTCAACCTGAACCAATTTATTAATTGCCCAAATTGAGGTGCAGAAATTAAAGAAAATGCTTTACGATAGTTGAACTTTTATTTTAATGTTTTCAAATAAGATATTGAAAGCAAGGAAATTACTAAAAACATAGTTATTTTTTAGAACACATCAAAAACACCCCTCCCCAATCTAATATTAAAGAAAAAATCATTGCCTTAAAAAAGTTAAATACTGATTTAAAAAAAATTGCAAAATCAATAGGATTCCCTCCAAAGTCAAATCAATTTTGTTTTAGGATTGAAAATTGTGAACTAAATGAAAAAATTTTTTAATAATAATCAGTAAAAACTACTATTATAGTGTGTTTTTATGCAATCTTCAGCCCTTATGTTTAATAAAAATGATGACAACATCTCAAAAATGGAATATGTTTGCATTTCCATAATCAAATCAAAAATTAATGATTTAGCTTTAAAATACGATTTAGACCATAATTTGTTGTTTTTAACAGCTACATGCATCACATTGACAAAATATAGTGAAGATAGCCAAATTTTCATCAAAACAAAGTCCAAAATCAATGGAAAATCCATTGAGACCCCATTGAAATTCAATGATGAAAACAGAAAAAGGAATGTCATTGAGTATATTGCCAATCTCAGTGATGATTTTTCCAATCCAAAGGAGTATAATGAATTGTTAAGGAAATTGACCATCCAATCTCATTTTAATTATATTTATAATGATTTGGAAGACAATGATTCAAACCCCTCACTGATTATCGGCGAATCATCCCAGAAATATCTCTTGAAATTAAAGTTCGATGCCAACAAATACACTTTTCCATATGTCCACTCATTTTTAAGGAGCATCAAAAAGGTTTTAAATCAATTTGTCAGTTGTGGAATCGAAAATCTAACGGTTGAAGATATCTTACTCATTTGTGAAAAGCCATCCATAAAATATGAACTTAAAAGAAACCCTCCGGTTAATGTATTATGGGTTAAGAATCAGCAGACTAAGGAAGCGGATTACTGGAAAAACAGGGAACTTTCAGAATATGGAACCGTACTTATGACAGATTTTGAAAGGCCACTAGAAATGACTTTTAACGGAAGCAAGATTGCATACATTCTGGATAAAGAAATTATAGAAAAACGAGCAATGGACAACAACACCACAGTTTACAAATTATTACTTCTGCAATTCTGCATTTTGCTTCACAAATACACAGACGAATCGAACATTCAAATTGGAATCATAACAAACGGAAGAACATCTCCAGTTCTGAAAAAGACTTTAGGAATGTTTGCCAATACACTGCCATTTGCACAGACCATGTGTGGCAGGGATACCTTAAAAGAGACTTTAATGAAAACCGAAGAAGAATTGGCCAACTTATTCGCCAATCAGAACTATTCAATCGAACAGATAGTTGAAGACCATAACATACCAACCAACAATTCATTCAATCCTCTGTTCAACATAGCATTTATACAGAACACTGCCGATGACTTTGACAATAATTTAGAGTGGGATGGATCCAAATTTGATTTGACATGCACAATAAAGAATAGTCCATCCGATTTGACTGTTGAATTCGATTATAATACTGATTTGTATTCCTTTGATAAGATTAATGGACTACTGGGCCATTATATTAATTTGATTGACAACATCGGCAAAAATATGGGTATGAAAATTGATGACATTGACATTCTATCATCTGGCGAGCGGGAAAGGATAATCGAAATGACTGGCGTTAAGGAGGACGTGAAATATGACCCAATCCTGATAGCATTAAAAGAGCAAATTGCTAAAAACCCTACAATGAAAATTTTGTCCAATCATGAATCTTCTTTAAGCTATAATGATTTTGATTTGAAAACCAACAGCTTGTCAAATTATCTGAAGGACAAATTCAGTGTTAAAAAGCAAGATAATATCGTATTGATAGCTAACCGTAGTATAGAATCTGTTTTGGGCTTCTATAGCATTTTGAAACTGAATGCGGTTTATGTCCCAATCAACCCATCAGCTCCAGAGGGAATGATAAGGCGCATCATTGATGAGGTTGACGCAAAAGTTGTATTGACGAATCTGGATTTGGACATGGATGATGTCGACATTGTTGATTTGAACCAAAAGTCATTATATGATTATGATTATGGCGAATTCGAATTGTCCTCTCAAGGCAAGCTGTGCATACTTCATACTTCAGGAACTACAGGGGTCCCAAAAGGTGTGCAAATCACTCATGAAAATGTTGAAAACTTCCTGATAAGTGCTAAAAAGCAATTTTATGATAAAGACAGCAGGATTTTTTACCACACGACAAATATAGGATTTGACACATCGCTTTTTGAGATTATCTTTTCAATGTTGAATGGCATTCAGCTGCATGTAATCAATGAGAATTATGATTTTTCAGGAATTCCTAGAGACGTATTGAATCAAAAATCAATTGTCAATACGGTTCCGGCCAAATTGAAAATGTTTTTAAAGCTTCCAAATTTTAAAAGGATTATGGAAAATGTGGGACAGCTGATACTTGCAGGAGAAGTCCTAAATGAAGGTCTGGTAGCCGAAATTCGGAAAAATTACAATCCGATTATCTACAATGCATATGGACCTTGCGAAGCAACAATATTCGCAAGCATTAAAAGAGTCCTATATGATAAAATCACCATTGGAAAAGCCAATATAAATACTCAAATTTATATTTTAAATGATAAAAGACAATTATGCCCAATAGGCATTCCTGGAGAATTGTGCATTGGTGGAAAACAGGTGGCTGATGGTTATTTAAACAATGAAAATGAAACAAACAGACATTTCATCGCAAATCCATTTGATGAAGGCACATTGTACTGCACTGGAGATTTAGCATATCTTGATAGTAATGGCGAAATAAATTTCATCGGAAGGATGGATACGCAAATCAAAATCAATGGTCAAAGAATTGAAGTGGATGAAATCAACAGGCAAATTGAGAGAAATGAGAATATAAACCAGGCCGTCACAGTAGCGGATTCCAGAAATACTCAATTGTATTCATACATCGTTAGTGATGATGTCATTGATACGGATAAACTATTGAATGATTTGGGAAATGTGCTACTTCCGTTTATGGTTCCCACTTCAATAATGCAGATTGATTCCATGCCTCTAAACAACAACGGAAAGATAGATATTAAAAGATTGCCTCAACCTAAAGCAGCAAAATACAAATATGCTTCACCGACAAATGCGGTTGAAGATGCAATTGTTAAAGTATGGGAAAATGTTCTGGATGTAAAGAAGGTCGGAATCAATGATAACTTCTATCGTTTGGGTGGAGATTCAATTAAGGCCATACGCATAGTCTCCTTGCTTCAAAATGAAGGAATCATTTGTAATCCAAGTGATATTTTAAAGTATAAGACCCCCTATCTCATTGCTCAGAATGCGAGAGATAAATTTGAAGAATCCCATGAATATGTCGAAGGCATTTTTGATTTGCTTCCAATTCAGGATTATTTCTTTGATCAAATAAACAGGAATAATTTCACACAGGAATTTGTTTTGGAATCTGCAGTTGATTTGGATATCGCTATACTGCAAGCTGCTTTGGATGAATTAACAAAACTGCACGACATGCTGAGGGCGAGATTCAAAGTTAAAGATGATTGGTATGTGCAGGAAATATTACCGTTGAATACTCGAATCTGTGAAATCAATGAATATGAGATAACTGGCAATATTGATGAAGGCATTGCAGAAATCATCCAGAAAGCTAAAGATTCACTTGATGTTTTCAATAATCTGATGGATGTCAGTTTGGCTCGCTGCGAAGATAAATGTTATCTTGTTTTTGTCATTCATCATCTGATTGTGGATGGGGTAAGCTGGAGTATTTTATTGGATGATTTGACATATATCTACACTCATTTGGCTTTAGATGCAAAAATGAAACTTGATAAACCTAGCTCATATGAATCATGGCTTGAAGATGTTAGAAATTCAGCAAAAAATATTTTCAAGGAGAAAAATGCTTCATTTGATGAATCCACAATAATCTGTCCATTATCTGAAGTTCAATTGGGAATTTATTTGGATGAGAAAGTCAACAATAAGAATACTGCATATTCCACATTTGCCTCTATTGATTGCGGTTCGGATAGTTCGATTGAAGAAATTGAAGAGGCAATTTTATCAATAATTGATAAACACCCTATTTTAAAGTCAAGACTTTTAGATAATGACACTACTCCATTTTTAATTTGCGACAGCAATCCTGATATTAATATAACTTCTGATGATGACATTTCTAATCTTTTAAAGGCATTTGATTTGGAAAAATCCCTCTCACGTTTTTATATTATTGATAAAAATGAAGAAAAAAAGGTATTCTTTGAGGCACATCATATCATAAATGACGCTGTAGGATGCACATTTGTTGAAAATGATTTGATTAATGCTTTAGAAGATAATCTGGATGAAAGTATTGATTTAGGTTTTGTTCATGCAAGTTATGATTCTTTCAAATCCAAATCTGAATCCAGCTATGAGCGAGCCCATGAATTCTATGCCAGACACTTGGCAGATATCGATGAAGTAAAGCAATTGCCGAATGAATCTGAGGGTTGTGAGGGCATTGTTTCCATTCCTATTCTAGGCATTAAGAACAGTGTTGAAGAGTTCGCTAGTGCTAATGGGATAACTGCAGGAATTTTCTTAAATGCCGCTTTTGCTTATACTTATTCTCGTTTTTTATGCAGTGACAAAGTTTACTTTAATTTCACTGAGCATGGGCGACATGAGGATTATGCTCGAAATGCAGTAGGGATGTTCACTCGAACTGTTCCAATTCTGGTTGATTGCAAAAATGATTTCATCAAAGAATATTTAAGCTATTTTTCAGATTTGGCATTATCTTCCATGTTAAATGATGTTTATCCATTCAGAATGCTTGCTTCCGAATTCAATCTGAATAATGATGTGATGTTTGAGTATAACTTGAATCTCATTGATGTTTTCAGTTTAAATGAGGACATTATTGCAAGCGAAAACATCATAGATTCAATTTCCGATTTGCTATGTGTCGTTAATGATTTGGATGATGGCTATGTTGTAGGGATTCAGCATTCCGATAAGTTTTCTAGAAAAACCATAATCAGTTTTGCTAAAGCGTATGCCAAAATTTTAACCCAAATGTTGGAAAAGGAGATGCTCTCTGATATTGACTATTGCATCAGTGAAGATTTGAAAATATTCTCTACCCCAAGTCAAAGTGAGAATTCCCTAGACGTTTATGGCAATGAATATCAAGTTGATAGTTTTGTTGATTATGTTGCTCCAACAAATGCCGTGGAAAAGATGGTGGCTGATGCATTCAAGGCTGTGTTTAATCAGGAGTTCGTTGGATTAAATGATGACTTCATTAATCTCGGTGGAGATTCCATCACGGCGATACGTGTAATCTCATTGCTCAACAAAAACGGCATAACATATCCTGCAAGAGACATATTGAATTATAGAACACCTTATAGGATTGCTCAGAATATTGAAAATACTCAAGAAATTTCATCAGAGATTATCGAAGGTAATGGATTATCAATAAAAGAAGCTTATCATGACCCGAATGATGGGAATATTGAACTCACCAGACCATATTCATATAAGGATTGGATTGAAGATGTAAAAGGATTGGTTGATAACATTTCTGAAGAAGAGAAATTGCATTGGATTGAAGTTAATGGACTATTGGACGATTCACAGATTAGAGGAAATGCCAAGGGATTTAATTTCAATGTTGATGTAGGATATGATGTCGATAACCTATTGATGCTTTCAGAGGAGGAATATTGGGCATTAGCTATTGCACGTGCATATAAAAAGACTTACGGGAAAGATATCATATTTAATCGAGAATCTTATGGGCGTGATGATAATCTTGCAAATCTTTTCAGAACCGTAGGGTGGTTTACCAGCCAGTATCCAGTACATGTCGATATCGGCAATGATTATGATGATGTTTCCATTGTAAGAGATGTTTATAAAATTAAAACCGCCTTTGGAGATATACGGAATTTGGGTTTGAATTATGGATCATTAATCTACATCACCAATGAATTGGAGTATAGGCACTGTCCAGTTACATTCAATTTCCTAAGCACAGAATTTGCTTTTGAAAATGAGCTATTCAAATCGGCCAATCATAATCTGGTTCAAGATGATTTGAAAGATGTGGACACATATGGTATTGTTTTCAACATCAATCGTGCTGATGATTCCTATTACATTAGTGGCACGTATCCAAAAGACACATATATAGCCGATAATCTCACGGAATTCATTGAAAACATCAAATCCGAATTAGAATTCATTGGAAATTTCAATTTTAATGATAACAATGTTGTCTGTGCCCTTTCTGAATCCCAGCTTGAAATTTATTTCAATGAAAAAGACTATGATATGGGCAACGCATATTCTACATGTAATCTTGTTAAATGTCCTTTGGATAAATCCGTTGATGACATTAAGGATTCAATTCATTCCTTGATTGAAAAGCATCCTATCTTAAAAGGACGTATTTTGGATGACATGGACATGCCCCTTTTAATCTGTGATAGCTATCCTTTAGTTGAGGTTTGCAATACCGATGATTTCACTGACCTTATAAAGCCTTTTGATTTGGAAAGGTATTTGGCCCGTTTCTTCATTATCGGCAATGAGAAATCCAATCGAATTGTCTATGATATCCATCATGTGATTAATGACGCTATAGGATACACTATAATTGGCAATAATTTCACTGATGCTTTTGAAGGTAATTTGAACAAAGATGTTGATTTGGGCTTCCTTTATGCCAGCCGTGATTCTTTTGAATCCAAATTCGAAGAGACTTATGATTCTTCACATGAGTTTTATGCCAAACAACTGGCAGGCATTGGCGAAGTCAATTCAATACAAAAAGATTCAAACGGTTCTCAAGGAATAGTTTCTCTCCCAATTCGCAGAATTCGAAGTGATGTTGAAGAGTTCACTAGAAACAATAACATCACCATTGGTACTTTCCTAAATGCAGTATTTGCATATACTTACTCCCGATTTATAGGAAGCCCTAAGGTCTACTATAACTTTGTGGAGCATGGTCGTCATGAAAATTATATTCAGGATTCTCTGGGAATGTTTGCCCGAACAACCCCAATTCTTGTAGACTGCAAAAACGATGACATTATAACATACCTGGATTACTTTTCCGATTTGGTCTTAAAATCAATGCTTAGCAATGTCTATCCATTCAGATTGCTTGAAAAGGAATTCGACTTGAATAATACTGTACTGTTTGAGTATAATTTTGATTTGAATGATGTATCCGATGTTGGAAACGACATAATCATAAGGGATGCATTTAAGGATTCATTTTCCGAATTCTTCTGCGTAATCAATGATTTGGATGACGGATATGTCATTCACATAAACCATGCAGACATGTTTTCAAGCGATACTGCCGCCAGTTTTGTCAGGATGTATGCTCGAATTTTAACACAAATGCTGGATAAGGAGAATTTGGAAGATATCACATAGATTATTTCACGTAATGAACTATTTTTTCAAGGATAATTGTTAATAAATCAATGATATCACAAATTATTTGTATTCAATAATGTGGAACTATGCAGAATTCGAATCTTCAAGATGCATTTTTTCAATCAATTTTTTTCTATAAATGATTAGAACTAATGCAGTAAATAGATTCATAATTACAAATATCATGAAAAAGTCCATCAGTCCATGAACCGGCATGTGAAAAATAAAAGACTCAGTTCCTTCCGGTGGGAAACGTGAGGATATAAATCCTGACAAGAACATTGCAACAGACTTTGTAGCCAGGAAAAATCCGAAAAACAAGGAATAATATTTTTCAGGGGCCAAATCACCAACCATAGCATAACCCGCTATCGAGAAAAGAAGTTCAGATACTGCTATAAAAAATTCAAAAACAACAATCCAAATCAAGCTGATTTTATCCACAGAATCAATATCTATATAATAGCCAATTACGGTTAGCAGCGTAAAGCAGAGCACCATGACCAACAGGGCCAATATGGTTCTTTTTATGAATCCCAGTTTGATTTTCTTTTTCTCCAGCTTATCAGTGACTTTAATAAAAATAGGGCCTAAAATTAAAATGAATAGGGGATTAAGCAGGGAAAACATTTGTACAGGTATTGTAAAAAAGCTCAAATCCCTTTGGACATAAGTATTTATAAAAAAGACAAGGGATATGCTGGATTGAGAAAATGCAATTCTATAAAAGATTATTATCATTAAAAATATGAAAAAGACCGTTATCCTATCCTTTTCCTTGAGTGTCAGTGAATCACGAAAAAGCCTTATTCTTTGATTAAAGTTTAGATTTTTGATTTTGAATATGCTTTCATGTGATATGTTCCTGAGAAGTTTATTTGACTCCTCAATTATGGGCTCCTTAGGGCGGTCATCATTCATAGGGTTTCCGTCATTGTCAACCAGATACTTATCTTTGCCTAATCTAAAGATGATTAGTCCGATAATTAGAATAATTGTGAATATGAAGAAAATCCATTCATATAATTCATAATTTTCATTTCCCACCACCACACTTGTTATGATTACTCCTACCAATATTCCAAAATTCAAAATGGGATAATAAATGGAGAATCCTTTAAGTCTTGATGATTCGTTATTGATAGAATTAATCATATGTGTAATTGAAAGGGATGAAAAACTCATTCCCAATGCGAGGAACAGCAATCCTATAAAGTACGCAATGTTTTGCAAATTAAGGACTATTGTATCTCGAACAGGATTGTTGGGGTCATATAATGAGGCTGAAAACCATAGAATCACTTGGCTTATTATCATTGAAACAAAGCCAATGGTCAGTGAAGTGGATTTATTCAGGTATTTGTCAGAAATGTATCCGATTAGTATTGGAATCAGATATGCAAAGCCGTAATAATATCCATAAACCCGTGATGTCAATGGAATTGAGAAATCCAAAACATAAAGTAGAAATAAAGTAAAAATTGATAAAACCCCATATTCCACTAGGTATGAAGTTGTTGAAATTGAAGAGATGAAGTATGTTCCCTTCATGCTTTCTCGGTCTTTGCTCATGTTGTATATTTATACCAATTGATATTATTTAAATTTTTTAAAGATTTGTAGAAATCATATTTTTATCTAAATGGTGCAAGAATACCTTGACTTCTTCAAGTCGAGGATGAATTGCATAAAAAGAGCATTAGTTATCAAATGCTCTTGGTAATTCTTTATATATTGTCTATTGATATATTATATTTTGTGTTCAAAATTAATTGGAATATAAAATAGATATTTTTGATGTGTTTTTTCATGTTAGATGAGTGTATTATTGTTAATGAAGGTTTGAAGGTTAAGTTGTATCCTGATAAGGTTATGGTGGATAAATTTAATCAGAGTCTGGGCAATGCTAGATTTGTCTGGGTGCGACAAGATAGAGCCAGTAATTTGTTGTACGCCTTTGCGGCGTATGTTAGTGCAGTATATTAAACTGATAATGTTGTTGTGCGCATTATTTCTCCCCGAAACTGCGTCATTGGTAACGATGAGGTGGGTTGCATGAGGGGTAAAGTCTAATCGTCATTATAGCTTCCAATAATGCGAAGGCGAAGAAAAGATTGGTATTGGTTAACGACAGTGAACTCTTGAGAAAAGCATCGTGAATCGCGGTGGAGGGTAGGAAGATTCGAAGAGCCTCCATATTGCTAGACAAATAGACATATGTGGGTCCAGATACACGTATATAGGACACAACCTGTAGTGCTAGCCGGTGTATTTAGAGAACCTAACCCAATCAGATCTAACAACTGGTTAACTTGGTAAGCCCAAGGAGACCCACTTTAACATAATGTGGTGGAATGACCGTGAGGGAAATTTTATGTTCTCTTTGGGTAAAGGATGCTAAAGA
>NZ_CAMHFP010000060.1 GCF_946184425.1 uncultured Methanobrevibacter sp.
TGGTTTTATATTTATTCTCATTTTTCCCACTATTTTTTGAATCATTGGTAATAAAGAATGATGAATTTCTATATTAATTTGTTTGTAAACTTGTTTTTGGATAATTTTTCTTATTAAATTACAACAAATCTTTTAAAGAAAAATTAATATATGCATTTAAATAAATTAATTATATAAACTATACTAAAGGAGATTCTTATGCATAAAAATTCACATGAAAAAATGGAATGGTTCAAAAATACATATTTATCTACTAACAACAAATTAGACATATTAGATGTAGGATCATTAGATGGTAAAGGCAATTACAATTATTCAGATATTTTTGATGAAAAAAAATGGACATACACTGGATTAGATTACCAAGCAGGAAATAATGTAGATATTGTTGTTACAGATATCTACAACTGGTTTGAAATTGAAGATAACTCTTATGATGTGATTATTTCTGGTCAAATTTTTGAACATTTAGAATTTTTTTGGCTCACCATGTCCCAAATAGAAAGAGTATTGAAACCCGGAGGTTATGTTTGTATCATCGCACCATCAAATGGTCCAAAACATGGAGGCAATATGCCAAACTGTTATAGATTCCATGAAGATGGTATGAGAGCAATGGCAAAATATGTTGATTTAGAAGTAATACATGCCTCAGTAGACAATCGAGAAGAAACTAAACCCTGGTATGATGCATGTTTAGTTGCACATAAATCCGGAGAAATTACTAACGAAAATACTCAAGAATTAGAAAATCGAATGAATAACCTTGAAAGTAAATTAGATTCAATTTTAGAAGCACTTAATAAATAAGTTGATTTCACATGGAAACTGTTAACTCACATCAAGATATTGGAAATTTAGAAAATAATAGGATTGAAGGAAATCCTGAAATTACAAACTCCACAATCTCATTTAAAGGAAACAATAATATTTTATATTGCGAAGGCAATGTGAAAATTATTGGCGCTCAAATTTTATTTGAAGGCAACAACTCAATAGTCTATCTTTCATCAACAATGAATTCACACTATTCATTTACTTTAGTAATCTACAATAATTCCACATTTTTCATCGGAAGGGAAGGTAACCTATCTAACCCTATTAATATCAACATCCAAGAAAGCCAAAATATCATCATAGGTGCCGAATGCAGCCTTTCAAGTGGTGTGAATATAAGAACTGCTGATATTCATCCGATTTATAATAATGAAACAAAACAAAGGATCAATTATGCTCAAAGTGTCTTTATAGGAGACCATGTTTGGATTGGACATTTGGCATATATTTCAAGAGGAGTTAAAATAGGTTCGGGAGCCATTGTAGACAATTATTCTTTTGTCCCTCACAATGCAAGAATCTATTCAAACTCATTGGTTGTTGGAAATCCAGTAATGATTGAAAAGCAAAATGTATTTTTTACTAAAGAATTTTTAGGATATCATACAGCGGAAGATTCAATGAATACTAAGGACTATAAAAGTGATGTTTTTATTTATGAACTTGTTAACAAAGAAACATTAAATTTAAACCAAATTGATAAAATTCTCAAAGATTTAAATGTTGAAGATAGATTAGAGTTTATACAAAAGTTGTTTGTTAGAAACAAACGTAAAAATCGTTTTACTATCAAATAACTATTAATTTTCTAATTTTTATTTATTAGGTATTTAAATGTTATCAGTGATAATCCCAGTTTACAATGTTGAAAACTACATAAAAGAATGTTTAGACAGTATCATTAACCAAACACTTAAAGACATAGAAATAATCTGCATTGATGACGGGTCAACTGATAACTCACTAAATATCCTGAAACAATATTCAAAAAAAGACAAAAGAATTAAAATCATCACCAAAGAAAATGGCGGTCAAGCAACTGCAAGAAACTTAGGAATCAAAGAATCTCAAGGGGAATACATTGCATTTGTTGATTCTGATGATTTTATAGAGCCAACAATGATGGAAAAACTCTACACAAAAGCTAAAGACAACAACCTAGACATTGCAATGTGCAAGATTGCAACATACAACAACCAAACAGAAGAAATCAAGGACAATGTCTGGTACTATATGCTTGGAGTTTTCAGGGATTTTGAAAAAGATATTTTCAACCACAAAGACACCAAAGAGTTCACATGCAACATTGCAGTTACTCCTTACAACAAGATATACAAAACCACACTTTTAAAAGAAAACGACATCTTGTTTCCCGAAGGCCTTATTTTTGAAGATGAAAAGTTTTTTTATGACACTTATTTAAGAGCCAATAAAGTTTCAATCGTTGATGAATTCTTATACTACTACAGAATCAACAGAAAGGGTTCTACCGTAGATATAGAAAAGGAAAATGACTACACAGACATCATAGAAATATCAAAGCAAATCAGAGAAACCTTTAGAAAAACCAATAACTATGAAGATTATAAATTCCTTTTAAACAATCGATTAATACATCTTCAATTAGCAAGATTTACCCAAACCTCAAAAAAATACAAGGAAAAATTCTTCAATTTATTAAAAGATGACTTAACAGAAGTCTTAAAAGACAAAGAAATCAAGAACAATCTAGAATCTGACGTTGAACTGAGAGTCAATAAGATAATCCAATCTAAAGATTACGAGGAATTTGTAAAATTAGATCAAGACAAAGTATTTTCTGTTGTTATTGCATGCTACAACTGTGAAAAATACCTTGATGAAACAATACAATCGTTAATCGGGCAAAGCTTTTCTTTTGGAAGCAATATCCAGTTGATTTTAGTTGATGATGGCAGTACAGACAACACGAAAGAAATCTGTCTTAAATATCAAAGCCAATATCCTGACAATATCATTTATTTATATCAGGAAAATCAAGGCCAAGGCGCTGCACGTAACTTTGGATTGGAATATGCGAACGGAAAATACATCAATTTCCTGGATTCAGACGATAAGTTTAGCGGAAACACATTTTACAGTGTTTATGAATTTTTTACAAAAAACAATGCCGACATTGTTGCAACCCCAATATTTTTCTTTGATAAAGCTGTGGGCCAACACCCCTTGAACTACAAATTTGAAGAAGACAAATTAATTGATTTGAATGAAAACTGGGATTATCCCCAACTTTCATCAAGTTCTGCATTTTTTAAAAGAGAACTGTTTGACAAATACAATTTCAAAACAGATTTTGTCAACTCAGAAGATTCATTGATGATTAATAAAATGTTAATAGACAATCCAACTTATGGAGTTGTTAGCGAAGCAATCTACTGGTATCGTAAAAGAACAAACGATGCATCAACAATTGATACAGCACATTCCAAAAAGGAATTTTATCTTGACCGATTAAACAGATATTTTAAAGAACTGATTGATTACTCTATTGATAAATATGGCCAAGTTCCAAAATTCATACAGTATCTGACAGTCTATGACCTCCAGTGGATGCTTCGGGTTGAAGATGTCTCAGAAATATTAACAAATGATGAAATTAAAGAAGTTTATATAGCTATACAAAATATTTTACATTATGTTGAAGACGACATTATATTATCTTTAAGAAACGATGCAGTAAACATACGACATCATATGTTAGCTACAAAATATGCGAAGATTAATGTCAATTTAAACAAGGTTGTAACTTATGAAAATATCCATTCAAATTTCAATGGTAAAATTGCAGGAACATATGTGGAAAACACATTGGTTGACCGGCTTGACATTCATAAACTTTGGCTGGACATCATTGAAATTAAAAACAACACACTTTTCGTTTCAGGATTTCTGATGTCATTTTTCAAAGACGATGAAATAGAAATAGAAATCAACAAAAACAATACTGCATACCCTACAAAAAAAGTCTATTACAACAACAATTCCAAAAAATTCCTGAACTGTTCTCTGGAGTCCCAATTTAGCTTTGACGGAGAAATACCCTTAGAAAACAATGAAACTTGCACAATTGAAATTTATGCAAGATTTACCGGAAAAAATTCCAATGAAAACACAAAATGGGCATTGAAAATTGATTTTGCAGATCATGCAAGATTATCCCAATTGAGCAATTACAGCATAGAAAAAAGCCATTTCATGAAATTTGAAAATAACCGATTCCACATCTCAAATTACAATTACCTGAAAATGATTAAATCAGAGCTTCCGATTTTACTTAAAGTATTCAAAAGAAAAGAAGCCTATTACACTTCAATTTTACTTTTCAGATTTTTATACCTGTTAATTTATCCATTTTACAGAAACAAAAGAATCTGGCTTTTTCAGGACAGACAGGAAAATGCCGATGACAATGCAGAACACTTATACAAATATGCAATCCTCCAAAAAGACAACATCAAAAAGTATTTCACTGTTTCTGATGAATTTGGAGATTTCACACGCTTATCAAAACTTCCAAATGTTTTGGAGTTCTACTCACTTAAACAAAGATTAATCTATCTATTTGCAGAAAAAATCATCTCTTCACATCCTGACGAAAACATTCTAAATCCATTTATGGGCAAAAATGTCACATCATACTCAGGGTTGATTAATTCAGACAAGATTTTCCTGCAGCATGGAGTTACCAAGGACAACGTTTCTTCATGGCTTAAAAAATCAGACAAAAATGTCAAGTTGATTACAACCGTTTCTGATGCTGAAAAAGAATCATTCATGGATCCAGGATACAATTATGATGAAAAAGTTATCCAGACACTAGGTTTTCCAAGATTCGATAATTTGAAAACAGACCAGGAAACCAAAAGGCAAATATTGATTGCACCGTCCTGGAGAAGCGAACTTCACAACATGACAGTAAAATACATCATGGCATCACAATACTTCAAAACACTGAATTCCTTAATCAACAGCAATGAACTGATTGAAATAGCTGAAAAACACAATTATAAAATAATCTTTAAGCCACACCCCATGGTTTACGGTTACATTGATTTATTTGACACGAACGAATATGTCAAAATTGATGAAAAAACTACATATCAAGAATTATTTAAGGATTCAGACATATTGATAACAGATTATTCCTCAATAGCTTTTGATTTTTCCTATATGAAAAAACCAGTCATTTATTATCAGCCTGATGACGATTATAACTTTGAGGAAGGCTATTTCAAATACAAGACCATGGGATTCGGCGAAGTTATAGAAAATGAAAATGACTTAATCAATCAAATCAAAGAATATCTTGAAAATGACTGTCAAATGAAAGTTGAATACGAAAAGAGAGTAGATAGTTTTTATAAATATAATGACAAAAATAACTGTAAAAGAGTTTATGAAGCAATTTTAAATATGAAATAACGGTGAATTTCTGTGAGTTTTAGAGAAAAAGTGTTGTCCAAAAGCAACAGTTATAATCATTACAAAAAACAAAATCAAGAGCTTCTTGAAAAAATCGAGTCTCTTGAAAAGGAAAACGAAAAGTTGGAAAATGAGCTGAATTTTTTAAAAAATGACCAAACTGCCAGTTTAAAAAAGAAATATGCTAATTTTAACAGCACTGGCAGTTTTTGTGACTGGGAATACATTGAATTCTATTTAAGTGATGAATACGAAGACAAAATAAAAGAAGTTACAAAACACCTCCCAACCTATGCCAAAAAGATATTCAAATGGTATATGCTTCGTGCAATGACAATCAACATGATTAAAAGAGATACACTGTATTTCAACTATGAACTGGATGATCAGAAAAAATTCACAGATTTTAAAATGAACAATACAACAGAAGATGGCATTGCAGGATATAAATTCACAGGAGACTATAACCTTCATCCATTTGTCAAAATTGGTTTATCGAAAGGAGACCAGGAATATATCAAAAATAAAGATATCATTGATGCAGGAGCTTTTACAGGAGATACATCTCTACCATTATCCAAGAGGACAACAAAAAACGTTTATGCATTCGAGCCGTTTAATGATTCATTTGAAATACTTAAAAAGAATATTTCAGACAACAACATTGAAAACATAATTCCAGTAAACAAATCCTTGGGAAACATCAATGGAGAAAGATCATTGTTTTTATCCGGAGATAACGTGCAGGGAATAACAAGCGATGCCACATTAAGAAGTTATGACAATGAAATCAAAGTTCAAGAGACCACCATTGACACATTTGTTGAAGAAAACGATCTTGAAGTAGGATTTATTACAATTGATGTTGAAGGGGCTGAAATGGATTTGCTTGAAGGTGCAATAAACACAATTAAAACCCAAAAGCCGATTTTATACATAAGCATGTATCACAAAGTTTCCGATTACTTTGATATTATCCCATGGGTTGCCAATCTGGATTTGGGATATGAATTCAACATCATAAAAGAAAATCCATGGACATTTCTAGCAGATACAGTAGTCCAGTGCAGAATGAAATATTAGGAAGATATCATGAGCGAATATAAACTGTCAATCATCATCCCAACTTTCAATTTGGAAAATGAGATCGATAATGCATTCAATTCCATAAAAAGCCAGACAATAGGTTTTGAAAATATTGAAGTTATCTTTGTTGATGATAATTCCACAGACAATACCCTAGCTAAATTAAACAATTATTCACATCAATTCAGTAACGTCAAAGTACTTACAACCGACAAAAACAGTGGCTATGCCGGAAAACCCAGAAATATAGGCATTCAAAATGCAACTGCAGATTATATTTTATTTTTGGATGGTGACGATGAACTATTGTTAAACACATGTGAAGTGCTGTACGACAAAATCCAATTTTATAACACAGACATGGTCATTGCAGGCCACATCAACGTTTACAGCAACGGTGTTTGCCAACACTATCCTCCATTGCTCCATGATAATGAAACTTCCTTTAAAAATACTATAAATCCACAACTGCTTAATGTTAACCCCGCAATTTCTGCAAAACTATTCAATAAATTTTTACTAACCAAAAACAATATAATTTTTCCGGAAAATATCCCCGGAGAAGATTTAATCTTTTTATTGGAAACAATCATAAATTCCAGAAATATACTGACCTTGAATAATTTCTATGCATATTATAGAAACCTCGACAACCATTCTGTTACCTTAAACCTAAGCAATGACTATTTTTATGGTTTGATTAGAGCATACATACTTGTTTGCGATTTATTTGAAAAATATAACATCAAAAACAATATTCAGGAAATAGTATTGCACAATCATTTAAGTTTCTTTACTGAAAGAGTCATCAAGGTTTATTTTTCGGATGATTTCGAAGATACTGACTTAAAAGAAATATTCAGCTCAGATTTATTCAATGAATTATCCAATAAAGATATTTTTAAAGACAACTATAATTTTAAACTATATTTTGAAAGAATGAAAAACGGAGATTATAATAATCGTGATTTACTAAATAATATCTATCAAAATTTTGATTTTGACTCTGAAATAATTTCCGATTTGAAATACGTCAAGCAGGAAATTTCAAAATTAACAATTAAACCAAATAAAATAAATGAAGACAATGCTTATTTAAGAATAATTAACAAAAAATTGTACGAAGAAAATGAAAAATTAAAACATGAGTTAGATGAAATCAAATCATCAAAATTATGGAAATTAAAAAATAAATTTTAACTAAAAGGAATGTGATCAGATGCACAAAAGTTCAATGATGAAAATGGAATATTTTAAAGATTCCTACTTAAATAAAAATGAAGAATTGAAAATATTGGATGTGGGATCATTCGATAAAACCGGCACATACAATTACAAAATGGTTTTAAATGAAAAAAAATGGAGTTATACTGGTTTGGATTTGAGAGAAGGTAATAATGTTGACATTATTATTGAAAATGCTTATGACTGGAAGGAAATCGATGAAGATTCATATGATGTTGTTGTTACCGGCCAAGCATTGGAACATATGGAATTTTTCTGGCTTACCATGGAACAAATCAATAAAGTCCTAAAGCCTGGAGGATTATGCTGCATCATAGTTCCAAGTAAAGGACCAGTTCACAGAAACCCGTATGACTGTTACAGATTCAACGAGGACGGAGTAAGAAGCCTTGCAAAATACGTTAAATTCGAAATTCTGGAATCAGGAACAACCACAGATGAAATATCTGATCCATGGTATGACAGCTTTGTAATTGCCCGAAAACCAGGTCCTGGAAGCAAAGGAGATCTGGAAAACAGAATGGATGACATAGAGCAAAAAATGGATTTGATTTTAGAAAAATTACAAGGATAACATGTATAAGATTTCAGTTATTGTACCGGTTTTTAATGTTGAAGACACCCTTCAAAATGCATTTGATTCAATTCTAAATCAAAGCATTGGCTTTGAAAACCTGGAAGTAATCTTTGTTGATGATAAATCTACAGACAAAAGTGCAAATATCATTAAAAGTTACTCTAAAAAGTACAATAATGTCAAATCATTTATTTTAGATGAAAACAGCGGTTTTGCAGGAAAACCAAGAAACATTGGAATTGAAAATGCAACAGCCCCATACCTGATGTTTTTGGATCCAGACGACATCTTTTTGGAAAATGCCTGTGAAATTCTTTATGACAATATTAGCAAAAATAATCTGGAACTTGTTTCCGGAAACTACAACATCAACAGAGACAATAAAATTGTCAGGAACAACTGGAATATCCTGAAACTGGAAGATAATGAATCAAGTCAAGTCCAAAATGTTGATGAAAATTTCAACATGCTTCTTACAACTCCATCAGTCTGGTCAAAAATATTCAAAAAGGATTTCATTTTAAAGGAAAATATTAAATTTTTAGAGGGCGTTCCGGCACAGGATTTGGTTTTTGTATCAGAAGCCCTTCTAAAAGCAGATGGAATCAAATTCATCAACACACCAGTTGTTGAGTATATTCCTCGCCAAGGCGGTGAATCAGTTACCTCCAAAAAAAGCAAATCAGTTCTTGCAGGATTTATCAAATCATATACCTCAGTATTGAATATTGCAAAAGAACATGATGAAAACTATGCCTGGTTGGGTCCAAGAAACCTGTTTTTCTGGATTAAGCAGTTTTGCCTAAGTGATTTATCAATAAAAGACAAAATTGATTTATTGTATATGGCAAACCCATTATTTGAAGAATTCATACAATCCCCCAAGATTAATCCACCACAATACTTGAAGGAATTTTTAGAATTGATATCTGAAAAAGACTTTTTAAATGCTTCAAAAATATCTGAAAAACTGGACATATTTTATGATGAAAACCTTATTGAAAAGAATATTAAAGATAAAAAGATTTTTCTTCTGTTTTACGGATTGGATATTGAAATTGGAGGACTTGCAAAAGCAACATTCAATCGAGCCAACATACTGAAACAGTATGGTTACAAGGTTACCTTATTGAATGTTAATGAATCCAAAAATTTCAAATATATAACCCAATACTTCCATGAACATGGATATTTGGATAAAAACATTGAAATAATTAACCTTGTTGAATATTATGCAACTAAAAATGATTTAAACAATAAAATTCCAGAAAGAATAGAACCTAACGGATATACACTGGAAACTATTGAAAAGAATGACAAAACAAAAATAACCAATTATTATGTGTTGAATGACAAATTAGTCAAATCTAGACATGAATTTGATAACTATACCTGTGTAAAAATATTTAACCACAAAGGACAGATAAAACTTGAGAAATATTACACAAAAGACAATTTCAACTATCTTACAAAAAGATATGGAAGTTATACATTAAACGACAGATTTACAAACTTAACAATAAAATTTAAAGACATGTTTGAATTGCACAACTATTTCATAACCGAAATGCTATTTAACTGCAATGAAAAAGCATTTTTAATCAATGAGAACTCAGGCGCCATTCCTAACTTCAACAATATCAATTCAGAACTTGCATATAAAATTGCAAGCATCCATACAAACCCATATAGTGAAAATCACCATTATGGAAGCCCGCTTAGAGACGACTTTACAATTCTAAATGATGTGAAGAGCCTGGATTATATTGTTGTTTTAACAGAAAAATTAAAGAATGACCTCATTAAAGAATTCAATATCGAAAATATCAAGGCAATTCCCAATATTTTAAACATGTCCGAATATGAAAGAAACAAGGAATACCATAAAGACAATACCAAAATTTCAATATTCGCCCGTTTAAGTTATGAAAAAAACATTGAAGATGCAATTAAAGCATTCAATATTGTTTGTCGAAAAAGAAGTGATGTTCGCTTGGAAATATTTGGCAGGGCTGTTGCACCCAATGAATTGATTGAAGAGAAAAGATTAAAGGAACTTGTTAAGGAGTTAAATCTTGAAGATAAAGTAATTTTTAAAGGCCATGTTGACAATGTTAATGAGGAGATGTCAAAATCACTAGCTACATTATTTGTTTCTAATTTTGAAGGATTGGGCCTGGTTGTTCTTGAGTCAATGATTAACAAGACACCAGTTATAAGTTATGACATCAACTACGGACCTTCCGATTTTATCAAAGATGATGTAAACGGATATCTAGTTGAACAGCATGATACAGACGCCCTTGCTCAAAAAATTTTACATTTACTTGAAAATCCTGACAAAGCAATTGAAATGGGTAAAATTGCAAAAAGAGATGTATTAAACCAAATTGATAACGAAACTCTGTTTTTAAAATGGGAAAACATTTTGAAAGAAGTTTATATTACTTCCAGAAAAGATGAAATAAAAATTAATGAAATCGACCCAAACATTATGAATGAACTTAAAACACTTCAAAGAGATAAAATGAGATTATACCGTTCAAAAGAAAAATTGCATAAAGAGAATAGGGTTTTAAAAAGTCAAATCAATGAAAGCAATGTTAAAAAAATCTTTAAAAAAATAAAAAGAGGAAACTGAAACATATGAATGAATTAGTCAATACAATCATCGAATGTGACTTTGAACATCTCGGTTTCAATGAGTTTCCAATCAATGAAAAATTCGGACTTATCGTTTGGAAAAGCAACATCAAATATGAATTTCTACTCAATTTAAAAGAAAACAGCCAAAATCTGATATGCATAGGTTCAGGAGTATTGAACGGAGCAGATTTAGAAAAATTCAAGCAAAAGCCAAGATTCAACAGACACAGCTGGAAATTCAGCGAATCAACTCTATTTTACAATGACCCCACAAGATATCTAAACGATTCAATACTTGGTGGATGGTGCATCGGAGAGCCGGACAACTGGTATCTAGAAGAGATAAAAGAGATAATCGTCAAGATTACAGAATATCTTAAAATCAAAAATGAAAACATTCTTTTTTATGGAAGTTCTCTTGGAGGATTCAATTCAATACAGCTGGGAACACTTGTTAGAAATTCAAAGGTTTTAGCAGACGTTCCACAACTAACCCTTGAAAATGCCAATTATGTTCGCTACATAATGCCAAAACTGTTTCCGAATACACCAATGAAGAAATAAAAGATAGATACAATTACAGATTAAATATTCTGGATCTAATCAAAAGGGAAAAATACATCCCAAATGCCATTATGATATTTGATGCAGGAGAAGTTGATATAAAAGAACACTACATACACTTCTTTAGCCAGTTGAATGACCTGACAGAAGCTGAAAACTCAAACAGAATCAAGATAATCATAAATCCAATAAATGAACATCATTTCCTGAGCATGGAAGAATCCCTTGAAGTAATCCAGCAGGCATGCGACAATGACCTGATGTGCTTTGGCGATGAAATCCACCTCTCCAAACTATACTCAACCTTAAAAAAGCATGAAAGGACAATAGAGGCAAAAAATCAGGAAATACAAAAACTAAAAGACACACACCAAAACAACATAAACACCAAAA
>NZ_CAMHFP010000061.1 GCF_946184425.1 uncultured Methanobrevibacter sp.
CTGTGGGTGAAGGTAGAGCAATCATTACCCTTGAAGTTGGAGATGATGAAATCTACGCTAAAAAATCAACCACCGTTACAGTAACAGTAAATAAAATAAACACAACTGCAGATGTTTCAATTCCTGAAAATATCACTGTAGGTGACAATTCAACCGTTAATGTCATCTTACCTGCTGATGCTACTGGTAATATCACAGTTAAAGTTGACGGCGAAGTTGTAGATACTGTACCTGTAAAAGATGGAAATGCTGATGTTACAATTCATTCCATGAGTGCTGGAAACCACACTGTTGAAATAGCTTACTCCGGTGACGGCAAATACAATCCTATAAACGAAACTAAAGAAATCTCTGTTTCTAAAAAGGATACAACTCTTGAAATTATAATTCCGTCAGACATGAGGTTCGGTGATGATGCAACAATTGATGTCAAGCTTCCAGGTGATGCAACCGGAAACGTAACACTAACAGTTGACGGCGAAGTTGTTGATACTGTTCCTGTATCTAACGGAACTGTAAGTGTCAAACTACCTGCATTGGATGCTGGAAAACACACTGTGGAAGTTACATACTCAGGTGATGACAAATACAAACCTGCTTCAAAAGCATCAACAATTAATGTGAAAAAACTTTCAACTAAGTTATCTGCCGCTGATGTGAAAGTTACCTACAGTGTCAATAAATATCTTTTAATTACATTGAAAGATGGTGAGGGTAATCCTTTGGCTGGTGTAAAGATAACTGTTAATTTGAACGGTGCTAAAGTTTACACAACAGACAGTAAAGGTCAGGTTAAAATTATTATGGGCAAGATGGTTCCAAAAACATACACTGCAAAAATAACCTTTGCAGGAAATAATAAATATCTTGGATCCAGTGCATCTGCTAAAGTTGTTGTTCAAAAGGCAAACGTCAGAATCACTGCATTAAACAAAGTATATAAGTCCTCTGTTAAAGTCAAATTGTATCCTGTAATCTTAAAAGACTTCACAGGTAAAGTACTCAAGAATGTAGTTGTTAGTTTAAAAGTCAACGGTAAGACTTATTTTGCAAAAACAGATGCTAACGGTAAAGCTATATTCAAAATTACTCAATTGACTAAAAAAGGCACATATAATGCAGTCATAACCTTTAAAGGAAACAACTATTATAATAAGGTAGTAAAAAAGGCCACTATTAAGGTTAATTCTGTCTGGCAGGTTGTTCAAAAAGGAAGTAAGAATAGTGCACTTGTTAAAAAGATACAGGTCGCATTGATTAAGCATGGTTATTATCGAAATGCTCAGGGCAATCACTTAAAAATCGACGGAATCTATGATGATTACACTGTTCTTGCTGTTAAAAAGTTCCAAATGAATAATCATGTGAAGGTAACCGGTAAAGTGGATTAAAATACTGCTAAAAAACTTGGAATAATTTAAATTTTATGTAGATGCAACATGCATCTACTATTATTTACTTACATAACTGTACTATTTTTAATAAACGTATTCCTCTATTTCATCTTTTGACTAATTATTTAACTGTTTTTGCAATCATCTGTTGAAATATTCGTGTGCCCTGCCGATTATTTTGAGTATTGTTTATTGTGGTCGAAAATGTTATTTATGTAAATTGTGTATAAATAGTATTATTCAGTTTTTTTATTTGGAGGAACATAGAATGGAAAACAAAAATATCATCATATTCTTGATTGTAATAATTGTTATTCTTGCGGCGGCTGTAGGTGTGATGTTTTTCCAGCAAATGACAAAAGAAAAGTCAAATTTAAAAATTCCTGATAAAACAATAAATGTTGGCAATTCATTGATTGTTTCATTGTCTGACAGCCAAGGAAATCCGATTACAAATGAAACTATTAAAATTAAACTTACAAATAAAGATGGAATAACTATTGATGAGAAAATAAAGACTAATTCTAAAGGAAAAGCCAAATTCAAGATGGAGGAAAAGGGTAAATATTCAGTGGAATGCACATTTGATGGAAATAATCAATATTCATCAAGTTCAGTTTCAGGAAATGTCAGTGTTAAAAAAGCAACTACTGAATTAGTTAATGAGAAACAAACTTCAACTACAACACACTCAAGCAAATATGCTCCTGATGGAGGAATCTATCCTGAATATGGGCCTGAAGTTGATAATCAGGGTATAACTAGGGAGTATGCAATTGCAAATGATATGCATTATGTTGAAATTACTGTGGATGGTGACAGGCCTGGTGAGTATGTGACTGTTGGAGGTTATACTGCTCGTGATCCAAATAATGGAAAGTACCACACCTGATGTTATTATATGATATAGAAAAATATGGATTGTATGAGTTTGTATTTGTTGAGTTAGTATATTAACATTAGATAAGTTTTCGATATTTTTAAGGTTTATATAATCAAAGGAGTAATTTTTTTGATAAAAATTAAAAAAGAGAGATAATAGGTGTTTAATTGAGGTGGTTAAACACCTGTGTTTTTCGAAAAATTAATATTGGCAGATTTTTAATTTTTCAACGACTTGTATCAAATTAGAGAAATTGTGCAAAAATCTAATTCAACACATTCTAATTTCGGAGATTAGTATTGACTAATAATATGAGAGTATTTAGGTACACCTAAATTGTAACTCTATTTATTAAATATGTTGTTATAGTATATAAAGATTTCTATTTTTTTAGGTTTACCTAAATTTGTGATTGTCTGTATCATTGATCTTAAAAATTCAGATATTATAATTATTCAAAGATTTGAGGTTACCGAATAGTTAAAATCACGGTTGATTTATTATCTGGTTTGGGAATAGTTTTCATTATAATTGATTGATTTTTACACTAAAGTCAATATATTCAAAAATAAGTTTCACTTTAAAACCATTTATGGGTATGAAAACATATTTTTTCCAGGATATTGGCCGATGTTGAAGTATTCATCCATAAAATATTTTCAAAAAGCAGTATCATTAAAGTTATGATGATTTTTTTCTGATTTGATTTCATTACTTGTTCTTTCGATTTGGGAATGGAAATTTGATTCCACGTTGCAAGCCCTGGCACAGATAATATACATAATAAACTGGTTTGTGAACCGTTATTTTCATTGCTTTTTCAAGCTTTTGTATGAAATTATGGGTTAATTAATAATATTAGGTTTAATTATTCTTTTTTTCTTATTTTAAGATGTAAGTGAGCACTTGCATCCGAAAAACTTTATATGTGGTCTTTTTTATATAATTAATTGTGCAAAGAAGTGTTATTTTCAAATTAACAATAAATTTTCATAGGTGATTGTTATGGATATTTCAAAAAAATTATTAGCTTTACTTGCAATATTTTGCGTAGTTGTATCTGCTGGTGTAGTTTGTGCAGCAGATTATGATGGGGGTAATTTAGGAAGTGACTATGCTGATGATATGGGTGGTTATTCTGGAAGCCAATATGAAGATAGTGGATATGCTGGAAGTAACTATCAAGATGATGGCGGTTGGGCTGGAAGCCAATACAATGAAACACTAGAAAACGCTGCAGCAAACCAAACTGCTCAAAACACAACAAACGCTACCGGTCTTGCAGCTGGAGAACCAACTAACGTAACTGATAACATGACTGCAAACGCAACATCCACAAACACAATGCTGGCTACAGGTAATCCAATTTTAATGTTACTTGGAGTATCCGCAATATTGGGTAGTGCTGCAGTTTTAAGAAGAAGAAAATAAACACATTATTTTTTGAAGCAGAATAATATTCTGCTTTTTTCTCCCTTATTTTGATTTTTTTATTAAATTACTTGATTTGCAGATATCCTCATGTTATTTTTTTGATAACTGGCTGGAAAACTTTAATATTGATATATTTATAATTTTCATTGAGTTTAGAGAAATATGAAAAGAAGAATTTTTTAAAGAAATTTCTGTAAATCAGTTAGGATTTCTAAACACTTTTTTAATTAAAAAAAAGTTAAAAACTTTTGGGATAAACCCAAAAGTAATTTTATCCTTTATAAGGATGGCTAGCAGTATATGCCACGCCATTCACATATAATGTATATGAACCATAATTTATGGTTCCAGCATTACTTAGACTGGTAACATGGCTGTTGCCGGTTAAAGTCCAGGTTGATCCGGATTTAATAATGATATTGGTAGTTCCATAAGAACTGGATGGGTTAATGCATCCTTTATATGTAGTCTTTGTTAAAGTAAGTTTTAGGGAACTGATTTTATCAATAATAATTTTTCCGGATAGTTTCATATTGGCTGCATTAAATATTACTTTACCTCCATTTGAACCGGATGTGCCCCATTGGCTTTGACCTGCAGCTTTTAATAAAATTCCGCTTCCGTAATTCAAGGTACATTTATTGAGATTAATATTTGAAGCGGTATTGGTTACATAAAACATTGGTGCAGATTTATAATAACTGCTTGCTGTGGAAATTGTTAACTTTGTGTTTGTTGCTGTGAATTTTGACACACCTACGCTGGCATCTCCGCTCATACTTTGATACAGGAATATTCCTGCAAGATCAACATAGTTTCCGTTAACATAACGATTTCCCTTACCATAACCTGTAAAGTCACAATCAGTTAAAGTTATGCTGTTTTTACCTTCAATACATGCAATCTGACTCACATAACTTGTACCTGTACTTTTGGAAACTGTAATTGCTCCGGTTGAATATATCAATGGACTTCCAGAACCGCTTTTCTGGCCCACACCAGTATATAACTTACAGTTGCTTGCCACAACTGTTCCTTCTCCACGGTCTGTAGCAATTGATGCACAGCTTCCGCCACGAGTATTGATAGTTACATTTTTAGCGATAATCCTTCCGCCGAATGTAGCATCCAATCCACGGGATTTGTCTTTATAGGTATTTATCACAACATTGTTCACATATGCTGTTGCTCCTGAATTTGAAGAAGCAAGATTTGAAACGAATATTGCGTTTGCTCCTTTGGCATTTGTAACAATTTGAGTATTTGCAATGTTCAATGTACTTTTTGCGGTTACAAGAACTGCCGCATTGGTTCCATAGAAATCGGAATTTTCAGCATTTGAACTGGATACAGCACCTGTTTTAACAATTTTTGAATTTTTAACTGTTAGTTTTCCTCCATTTTTAACTAAAACTGTATTTTTGTTGGAAGTAGATAATGTGTAAGTTTTTCCGTATATGTTGGTTGTTTTACCGTTAACAAGCAGCTGTCCATTAACTGTATTTGATGTAACATATATTTTCACTGCTTTGGATGCAGGTTTATATGAAACTGATCCCTGATAAACCAATTTCATTATGTAGTATTTTTTGGCATTGAGGTTAATAGTCAGGCTTGCTTTTCCCAGGGAATTGGTTGTTTTAGTATATTTTTTATTTGATATTACAAAGGTTACTTTCTGTCCGCTTAAAGCTTTGCCGTAATAGTCTTTAAGTGTAACTGTAAAAGCTTTTCCTTTAACTATTGTTGTTGCTGAGGTGGTGATGCCTGTTGCAAGTTTATATGAAGTTATTGTAACGGTTTTTGATGCACTTTCATATGCTTCTCCGGTATAATTAACGTTCATTTTATAATTGCCCGGGTTAAGAGTAATTCTTAAACTTGCAGAACCTTTCAAATCAGTTGTTCTTGTAAATGTTCTATTGTTTATTTTAAAAGTTACTTTCTGACCTGTAAGAGGATTATTTTCACTGTCATAAAGGTGAATTGTAAAATAGTTTCCTCTAAGTATTTTTACACTGTTCACCGAAATCTTTGACGGAATTTGATATGAAAGAATTGTGTAGTTTGCAGAACTAGGAGAATGTGTCGAATCTCCAGGGTAATATACTTTCATGTCATATGAATCCGGTGCAAGATTTATCTTTAAACTCGCTATACCATCCTCATCGGTTGTTCTTGTAAAATTCTTATTGCATATGTTGAATATTACTGTCTGGTTTGAAAGAACATTGCCTTCACCATCGGTTAAGGATACTGAGAAGTAATCTGTTTTAAGAATTTTTGTATTGTTTGTGCTGATTATAGTATTTGCATTGTCATTTGTACTATCTGTTGAATAGCTTATCTCTTCAATAATGTTGTCATAGGTGCTGGCTGTTTCATTCTTGGTGCTTAATAAATTTGAGTTTAAATTTTCATCAGTTGATAATGTATCTGTATTGGTTATTTCCGTTGAAGTATCAATCGTGTCGTGTTCATTAATGGATAGGGTTTCATTGTTGCTATCTGCTGCTGAAATTGCACTGATGCCCAACAGAAATATTAATGAAATTATCAAGACAAAACTTATTTTTCTTGACATTTTTGCCCTCCGTATTTTTTGTATTAATGGAAAAATTTTTTTCATGATTTTATAAGTAATTTATTTTCCAATTTTTAACTTAAATAATTTTGAATTTTTAATATTAATTTAACCACAATTTGAAGCTAAAATCTTGAATATTCAAAATTATCACTTAATATTAACTCAAACTTATTATATAAATCTTTTTATTTAATTTTGGTTATATTTAATCATTAATATTAAAAAATAAGCATTTTTATGCGAAAAATTAAATGGCTAAAACTGCCTTAATTTCCTTTTAAAAAGTTCATATGATATGAATTAGGTTACATCAACATCAAAGTTTATAATATTTAATCTGCTTTATTAATCCTTAATTAGATTAATTCTATTAATTTGATTTTATTTTAAAATTAATGTATTAAATAAGGGCTTTGTTATTGAAAATATTATAATTTTTGAGCTATATTGAGGTTTAAACAGTGGAAAATAGAAATTCTTTTAAAAATTGCTAAACTCTAAATAAACGATTTTTAAAAAGTATTTGTTAAAATAAATCAATAAATGTATGATTTAAAATCAGTTATTTAAAAAACAATTCATAACAATTCAAATATGGTTGATGAAATAAGGATGGTTTAAACTTATTTAATCAAAAAATAAGTATATAAAACTTTTTTCATTAAAAATAAAGCTTAAATTCGAATTTAAATTTTTAAGTCAAAAATGCCGAAATAATTGTGTTAATATTTGGAATTATTGATATTTATGTGTATAATCTCTTAAAATGCTGAATAAAAGATAAAATCGTAAAAGTTTTGAATCAAAAAGAAATATTTCCATAAAATCAAAACTTGTTTCATCTATTTCAAACAATTTGATTCTAATTGTTTTTTCATTATTTTAATTAAAATCAAATGTATATAATTTATTTTATTAAAAAATAATAATTATTTAACTAGATTTATCGAATTTCATAAGTTCAAAATATTTTATACGTTAAATTAACTTTTAAAATCATTATTTGGTAATAATTTTTTAAGATCCAACATTCTCAATGATGTTCGTTAAAGTTTCATTTTAGTATAATATTGGATGTGTTATTTTTTTGCTTTTTGCAATATATCTAAACGGTTGGCTATTGAAAAACAGAAAGTAGCTTCATCTAATGTCACAATGAAAATTGTTTGTACCTGAGAATTATTGGAAATTTCTGTAGTGTTTTTATATAAAATTCGGGATGAGGAATTTGAAAAAACAATTGATTCGAAATTGGTTAATAGTTTTAATGTTCCTCATTTGGAACTGGTTACCGTTTAGTTAAAAAAGAGTTTAAATGGAAACTCATTTGAGTTTCCCTATATTAATTTTTGAATTTCTTCACGTACGATTTTGTTAACCATACCGCCGTCTGCTTTTCCTTTAAGCTGTTTCATACACATTCCCATTAAAGGACCCATAGCACCCATCTGACGTTCCTTAACCATTCCTTCATTGTTTGCTACAATATCTGCAATGATTTTGGCAACATCATCTTCGCTCATCATGGTTAAATTACTTTTCTCAGCTATATCTGCAATGTCTTCGTCAGGTGTTTTGATTGTTTCGATAGCTAGTTTGCGCACACTGTCCTTTGCAATTTTGCCGTCAGCCAATAAAGTGAAGATACCTTTGAAGTGGTCTAATGTCAATATATTAATGTCATGACCTTCCCTTTTGATTTCACGTAAATCGTATGCTAAAAGTGAAGCTACAGGTGTTGCATCCACATCAACGTCTGCTAGAATAGCTTCAAACATGTCAGCTTCTTGTCTTTTTACAAGCTGTGTCGCCAAATCTTCACTTAATGAGTATTGCTCAATGATTCTCGCCTGTTTGACATCGGGCAATTCCGGTAAGTTACTGGCTATCGGTCGGATTCTTTCAGAGGTAATTTTAAATAACGGGATGTCAGTTTCAAGATACATCCTGTTTGCGGTTGGCAGCGGTCTCATGTATTCTGTGTTACCGTCATCCAATGCTTTACGGGTTTCTTCTACAACCCCTTCCAAACCTAATGCAGCTCTTCTTTTAACCTCTTCTAGAGCGGATACTGCAATGTCCTCATCGTGAGCTACAATTATGAATGCATCCTCTTCGCCAATGTTCAGAAATTCAGTTACTTTGTCAACTTCTTCCTGAGTTATTCCATAAGCAGGAAGTTCATCAGAATGGAAAATACCTGAAACACCACGTTTTTTAGCGTAACTTGCAATTTCAGTACCGAATCTTCTTCCAGGTTGTACTTCACGACCAATCAAACCATCGAAACCTTTTAAAACAACAGCCTTAATTGTTTCAGCAGATTTTAAAATTTTGGATTCTGTGTCTTCGAACAGTTCATCCAAAGTATGAATTTCATCTAAAACTTCAGCATTTCTGTCTTGAAGTTTGTTTTTGATATCAATCAATTCCAGTTGTCTTTGAACTTCACGGTTAACGATTTCAGCCATCAAATCCAAGTCCTGCACACCTTTGATTTCAACACGGGCACCTTCAGCAATGGAAATGTTCAAATCCTGTCTGATTGTTCCAAGACCTCTTTTTACATTGGTACTTCTCAAAATTTGACCAAGCATATATGCTACTTCCCTTACCTGATCTGGATGATGCATTGAAGGGTCGGTTGTAATTTCTGCAAGTGGAATTCCCAAACGGTCCAGTCTGAATTCAGTAAATCCGTCTTTGGTTTCAACTCTTCTTGCAGCATCCTCTTCAAGACCAAGACTTTCAATAATCACTTTACCGTAAGGTGTATCTAGGTAACCATCAGTTGCAACCATGCCGGTTCTTTGAAACCCTCCAGTGTTACTTCCGTCAATAACCTGTTTACGCATTGTATGGAATTCATCAACAATGTGCATATTCATTAAACATGCAATGGTAATACAGATATCAAGTGCCTCTTCATTTAAGCTGTGAGGTGGTTCATCATCGTTTTCAACAAGGCATGTATGTTTTTCAAAGTTTTCATATTTGAAATTCAATCCTCTCAATGATTCCTGAAGTGCGGCCCTGTCAATTTCACCAAGTTCGGACTGTGTTGGTCTTAGTTTTCTTTGAACCAGTTCATCAAAATTATCATCAACAAGCTCTGTTTTACATGGACAGAATAATTTGTGCTCACTGTTTAACTGTTGGTGAATTTCAAGTCCCATTTTTAATCCTAATTTTTCATAATCCATTCTAACCACCTAGTTTAAGAAATCCCTGATTGAGGATTTTTCAGAAAATTCACCTGCTATATTTCTTTGCATAATTTCTTTAACTTCACTGTATTCGTCGCTTTGACCTAATGCCCAGCATAATTTAACATATGTGGTTTCAGGGGTCATGTCAAGACCGGAAATTACTCCGGCATCAAGAATTTCACGTCCTGTAGAGTAAACATTCATATTCACTCTTCCGTAAAGACATTGTGAAGTCATGATTACAGGAATATTTTCATCTTGAGCTCTCTTAAATGATCCTATTAGGTTATCGGGAACATGTCCAAGTCCAGTTCCTTCAATAACAAGTCCTTTATATCCTTTGTCAATATGATATTCGATATATTCCTCAGAAATACCTGGGAAACTTTTGATGAAACCTACCTTTTCTTCTATGTCGGTATTTAATGCAAGTTTGTTTGCACCACGTTTTGTGTAGGAATAATCCGGATTGATGTTTACTTTTTTATTTTCGATTTTAGCTATTGGCTGAGCGTTGATGCTTCTGAATGTATCTCTTCTTGAAGTATGCATTTTCCTGACCTTGGTTCCTTTGTGAAGGTAAGTGAATCTGTCATTTAAACTTCCATGCATACAGACGCACACTTCCGCAATGTCGGATTTTGCAGCAATAACTGAATCAATCAAGTTGATGTTTGCATCGCTTGAAGGTCTGTCTGAACTTCTCTGAGCACCAGTAATGATAATTGGAACAGGTGTTTTTAACATGAAACTTAATGCTGCTGAGGTATAATGCATTGTATCGGTACCGTGAGCTATTACAACACCGTCTGCACTGTCATTAATGTCATTGGCTATTTCTTCAGCTGCTTTAACCCAGTATTCGGGTTTCATGTTTTCGCTTAAAATATTATATAATGCCTTTACGTTATAGTTGGCATAATCCAATAATTCGGGGTTTGCTTTAACAAGGTCTGATGCGGTAAATTTAGGATGCACAGCCCCTGTTCTGTAATCAATAACGGAAGATACAGTTCCTCCAGTAGATACGATGGAGATGTCCTGTTTGGACGGATCGTGAGGAATTTCTTCTTCATCATAACCAATTTTAGGTTTATCTCCTTTTTCAATGAGCTCTGCAGTAGTATTTTCAATAGCCACACCAATATTATATCCGCTGGATAATTTGATGACCAAATATCCGTCATCTGCATCTTCAGGCCTGTCAAGTAGGATACCTGTATAGGAGATGTCCTCTTTGTTGATTTTGACAGTATCTCCTATACTTAAATCGTAATTTTCTATATATTTTCTAGCATTTTCTTTATATGTCATTAAACCACACTTAAGAATTATTTTTAATCCATTCCGCTCCTGCTTTTAAAACATCTATGTTGACATCAATAACTTTAGGTTTTGATGCAAACATTTCACGAATAGCATTTTCATAAGATTCACGTTTTAAAACACTGCCTAATTCAGTTAATGCACCTAAAAGCGCAGTGTTTGCGGTTCTTGCGTTTCCATGCTCTTCTGCAATATCAACACAAGGCATTGCAATAACTTTAACATTTCTGTCGGTTTCAAATTCACCGATATGAGCATCATAAAGTATTGTTCCGCCTTCTTTAACGTCCTGTGAGAACTGTTCAAGGGAAGGTTTGTTTAAAGCAATGAGAATATCAATATCATCAACAACAGGTGTGCCTATGGTTTCATTGGAAATTACAACAGAACAATTTGATTTTCCGCCTCTCTGTTCCGGTCCGTAGCTAGGATACCATGA
>NZ_CAMHFP010000062.1 GCF_946184425.1 uncultured Methanobrevibacter sp.
TTAATTTTTTTTCAACATCCATGAATATTACTCCATTTTAGGCATTATTTTACCAAGATATATTTTAAAAAATATCCCTTACAAATTGTAAAATTTATTCCCAAGTTTCAACATGAGAAATTAACATTCTTCTACAACAGTATCTGTTTAAACCTAAATCATCTAAAACATCTTTAGACTTTTCACCTGCAGCTATTCTTTTGTTATATTCATCAAAGTAAGCTGATACAGGTTTTCCACAACTTAAACATCTTATAGGAATCATTTATATCATCTTTTTTAATTTAAATAAAATATAAAATTACAGAAAAATAATTTATCTGTAACTTTTTTGTTTACGAGCTCTTGCACCAGGACCACCATATTTTTTAGGTTCAGAACGTCTAGGGTCACCTACTAACATGGTTCTGTCATATTGAATGAATTTTTCTTTTAAATCCATGTCTTGAGACCATTGTACAAGTCCTTTAGCAATAACCATACGTGCAGCTTCAGCTTGACCCATTACTCCTCCACCAATGACACGAATATTAATATCCACTTCATTAGCTAAGTCACCAGCTAAGGTTAATGGTTCCTGTAATTTTAAGTTAGCAAGCTCTGGAGAATAAAGTTCTAAAGGAACTCTGTTAATTCTTACTTTACCGGTTCCTTCTTGAACAGTACCTCTTGCGATAGCTGTTTTACGTTTTCCACTTGTATGAATAACTTTAACCATAATCACACATCCATTTATCTAAAAGGTAGCTCCTAAAAGTTTGGAGATTTCTCCTAATTCGATACCTTTTTTAATGTTTTTGTATTCTGCTTCAGGAACTGCAGTGAGTTCAGCATCTGCATATTCAGCAGGCACACCAACAAAAGCTTTTAATCCTTTGTATGCGGTTTTACCTTTAGCTTTTTTGAAAGGCAACATTCCTCTTACAGTTCTTCTAAATATATCATCTGGTCTTCTAGGATATTTAGGACCTAAGTCACGAGGGTTAGAGATACTTGCCCTGTCAACTCTTTGTTTGTATTTAGCATAAGCCCAATCCTTGTTACCAGTTAACATAATTTTTTCAGCATTAAGAATTACTACTTCTTCGCCTTCTAAAAGATTTTTACTAGTAATACTAGCTAATCTTCCTAAAACGCATCTTTCTCCATCAATAATCATAATAACACCCTATTTATTCCATGATCCTAATGTTTGATCCTTTAGGATTTGATTCGATTATCTCATCAATTGAGATGCATTCTCCACCAGCACTTTCAATTTTTTCCTGTGCTTTAGCTGAGAATTTTAATGCTACTACATCTACTTTTTCTGTTAAATCACCATTTGATAATACTTTACCAGGCACTAAAACTGTTTCACCTGCTTCAGCATGTCTTGCAATATCAGACAAATTAACTTCAGCGGTTCTTCTGTTAGACCTAGAAAGTTTATCTGCAACATCTTTCCAAATAGCTGCATCTTCGCTTTTTGATTTTTTATTAAGTTTATTAATAAGTTCAATAAGGTTAGGATTAGTTTTTATAATTTTCTTAACCATTATTTACTTCCTCCTTCTTCACTAAATCTGATAAATTTTTCTGCTTTTTCACCTAATTTGTCACAAGCTTTTAATAAAACTTCTTTAGGAGGCATTGATCCATCAGTTTCGATTCTAAATATGAAATCATTTTCACGATACCCTACATTAATATAACCATTAGAAGAGGCTCTTACGCAACTTTTACACATAGTACAATTTTCAATGTCTAAAATCTTAATATGTTTTGATCTCCTATCAGATTTTAAAACACCTCTTGGACATGCTAATGCACAGTCATAATCAACTTCTATGTCTTCATTAAAAGTAATTTCAGGATATTGTTTGTATGCGCATACAGTAGTAGGCATCCACTTAGCATGTTCTTTTCCGTAACCTACTTTTGCAACAGCTTCAATATCAATAACTTCATCTTCTTTAAGTTTTACTAAAGGAATAGTATCGTATACTGGTTTAATTGTTTCGTCTGAAGATATTAAATCCTTAGAATAAACTACTTTAGGTCCAACTTCATGTAATTTGAAAATAACACCTTTTTTAAGATTATCTGCCCAGGAATCATTTTCTTCATCATATTCCCAACCATCATCTTCCGGTAAAGGTAAACCTTCAATTGCTTCAAGATTAGAAACTAAAGGAGTTAAACCAAGTCTATGAGCAAGTACCTCATTAAACATAGCAGAATCATTTCTTACAATGTTAACATCCTCAATAGCTATTTTAGGCACATTAACCATAGCGCATCTCCTAATAGCATTAATAAATGGTACTTCTGCATCACGAACAATGAATACAATTTCATCATCGCTTTGACTTTTAATTTGTATCTCCATATTAAACCCTTCCACTTAGACTCTTCTTCCTCTTTTACCACCAGGTCTTCCAGTACCATCGTGAGGAATAGGAGTGATATCTTCTATCTTACCTATTTTAATTCCAGCTCTTGCTAAAGCACGAATAGTAGCTTGTGCACCAGGTCCTGGACTTCTTGGTCCATTTCCACCAGGAGCTCTTACTTTAATATGTAATCCAACAAATCCTTTTTCTTTAGCATCATCAGCTATTCTAGTTGCTGCAGCCATTGCTGCGAAAGGTGAAGCTTGTTGTCTGTCTGCACGAACAACTTTTCCACCAGACCATTGAGAAATAGTTTCAGCACCAGTAATATCTGTTACAGTAATAATAGTGTTATTGAATGATGAGTAAATATTAGCTATACCCCATTTTTCATCTTTTGCCATAATTACACCCTTTATTCTTCTGTATTAGCTTTTTCATCCTTATTTTTGTTGTACTCTTCAATTTGTTTTGCTACAGGTGAAGAACGATAGAAACCTATTTCATCTTCCTGACCTTTTAATACTACATAACTTGGTGAATTGATTTTTTTACCATTTAAAGTTATGTGACCATGTACAACAAACATTCTAGCTTCTTTAGGAGTACGAGCTAAACCTTTTTTATATACAATAGTTTGTAATCTTCTTCTTAAGATATCTTCTACATTTAAATCTAAAATATCTTCAAGAGCAGCACCTTCTGGCAAAACACCGGTTCTAGCTAAGTGTCCTAATAATTCTAATTTTTCTTTAACCATTTGATCAGCACCGAAACCAAGTAAATACCTTGCTTCCCTACTGTATCTTCTGACTAAAGTATCAGCTTTCCAAATTTCTTTTTTGTTTTTAAGACCGTATTTAGTCATTAATTTGTTTTCATTTTTAATTCTTTCCGCATTCCAAGGATGTGGTGGTGTATTATACTTTTTCCTTGATTTTCTAGGTTGTCCCATTAAAACATCTCCTTAATAAAATTGAATTTAAATAATTTAATTTATAAAAAAAAGTTCTTGCCTATCCTCTTGAACGTTTTACACCAACTGAAGAACTTTTTCTGAAAGTAGATTTGGTTCTTTGACCTCTAACAGGTAAACCAACTTCATGCCTTCTACCTTTGTAACTTCTGGTCTTTTTCATTCTGTTTAAATCATCTCTTAAAGTCATATCAAGATCAGATTCAATTAAATGAATATCATCACCAGTTTCATAATCTTCTCTTCTGTTTAACATCCAAGATGGAATGTCAAATTTTTGAGGATTTTCTAAAATTTCTTCAATTCTTAAAACATCTTCGTCAGCAATGTATCCAATTTTAGCGTCTAAATCTAAGTCTAAAGTACGACACATAGATTTAGATAAAGATATTCCAACACCTTTAATTTCGGTTAAAGCTTGTTCAATGGTTTTATTACCATTTACATCCTTTCTTGAAATACGCACTAAGTGCTTGAATTCGTCTTCCATTAAATAACCTCCATTTATAGAGCGAACCTACGAGACGTAAAATATAGATTCGAATGCTTTGAATTTCTCAAAACACAGTTCTTTCAACAATATAAAACTTAGCTTAAATAAACTAAGAGTGCAAAAATATCAGTTTAACAAGTATTTTTAATAAAACAAAAAAACTAAGTTAAAAACTAATAAACGCCGAGACTGGGATTTGAACCCAGGAGGGCGGAATGCCCACGAGATTTCCAGTCTCGCGCCTTACCAGGCTAGACTATCTCGGCATAAAATAGTTAGCAAATACTTGCACATCATATTATCTAGAATAACATGATAAAATAATATATTTACTTTCACATATATAAAGGTATTGATTAAAAGACCTTTTTTAAAAATAATTCAAATCTATAAAAATATTATTTGCCAATTATTTATAAATGTAACTAATTTAAGAGATGAAACAGTGGAACTAAAAAGCTCCACCTCCACCTCCACCAGATCCTCCGCCAAATCCACCAAATCCACCAGAATCTGATGAGGAAGGATTTGCTGCAGATTCACCTGTTTGAAATGCATGATTAAAAATCATGTATCCACCATAATAATGATACATGAATATGCCATCATCATAATCTGAAATGTTTGACACATGAATTTTCATGGACCTCAAAACATTATCAGATACTCCAAGAGAAGTACCATAAATAAGATACTTTTTCCAAACAACTATTGATTCCGGAGGGTGTTCATTAATTAAACTATTATCTTTCAAAAATTTCTTGAAATTTGACCACTTAAGATAGAAGACTCGGCCACTTTTTGACCATCTTCCAAAAATATCTTTTGGAATATTGAATAACAACAAAGAGAACATGATTAAAAATATTCCCCCAACAATACAGTAAATTCCATTTCCAAGTTGAGATGTGAAACCCAAAATACCTATGATAATTCCAAAAACAAGGCCACCCAATGCAATTGCAATGATTAAATCAGAACCCCTGCCATCAAAATATTGATTTGTTAAATCAGATGTTTCATCTTTCACATGTTCTTTCCAATCATTAAAGTCTTCCAAGAAGCTCTTTGCATTATCTTCAGAAGATAATTTGCCCTCCAAAGAAGATAAATTTAATATTTCATTTTCAGCAAACGGATATAATGTATTTATAAGAGACTTTTCACTTAAAGTCAAATCTGCCGTATCAACATTTCTAAAATCCAAAAGCAAATCCTTTGAATCAGATTTATTACTTTCCCTTGTTTCTAACCCCAGGATATTTTTATCAATGAGATTTAAAATAGAAGACTGAAAACCTTTCATATTTGGCGTACCAATATCGTCCTTATTATCTATAAGTGCATTAATCATTTCAGGAGAGTCATTTGAGGGAAGTTCTCTCTCATATAATGCATCATAATCAACTTTAGGCTCTCTACCATATTTAAAATATGTAAATATAGCACCTATTGGACTTAAAATTGACAATAAACCTAAAATCAAATAAGCAGCATTCCAAAAGTTACGATTGGCGATACTATCATTTAAGTTTTTCATTATTTTGTCTTTACCATTCTCATTCACATGTTTAGCATAATTTGCATCATTAAAATCATTTAATGGCATTAAAACGAGCAATTCATAAATTTCTCCCTTTGGAATAGAAGTAGATTGAGCAGTGATTGTGTTTCCGTTTATATGGCTATCTGTTGTATACTCCTTTGGGTTTAAAAAGTACGTATTATTCTTTTTACCAGGAAGATTTATCTGGGCAGATAATGAACCAACACCAACATCCCATTCATCACCCCAAAGTTTAAATTGAAGTCCTCCAACATCATTAAAAAGAGTAACAACATTTTTCATGTCATAACTGATAAAAATAGTTACCTCACAATCTCTAATTTTTTTAGTATGGGCCTCATCAGCATATAAATAAATTTTAAGATGTTTCATCCCCTCATTATTACTTACCACCATAACTGGATAAGCTCCAACGGCAGATACTTCAATATTATCTATACTCTCACCGGATTTCAGAGGTATATCTCTGTATACACCATTAAACTGACCATCGAAAGAAAATTGATATATTTCATCTACAGACAATAATCCATTATCCATGACAGTTAAATTAATAAATGCCTGATCAATAGTGTAACTTTTGTCATCATCCGCAGAAATCACAGATATTGCGGAAAATAAAATAAAAATAAGTAAAAACAGTATGGCGATTTTTTTCGTATTCATCATATCACCCTAAAGAAAAAAATAAAAAAGGGAAGTGGATAGCTAAAACGCTCCTCCACCTCCACCATCGAATCCTCCTCCACCGAAGTCATCAAAACCACCAAAATCAAATGAATCATCAGAAGAGGATGAATTTCCCATATTGTCACCAATATTATACATACCACTCATCATATAATATCCACCATAACTATGATATAGGAAAAGACCATCGTCATAATCATAATCATATGGCATCTGCAGTTTCATAGCTTCATAAACATTTTCAGCCACCCCAAGAGCAGCACCATAAATCAAATACTTTTTCCAAATGACAATTGATTCCGGAGGATGTTCCTTAATTAAACTGTTATCTTCCAAGAACTTCTTAAAATTCAACCATTTAAGATAGAATACTCTACCCTTTTCAGTCCAATGTCCAAATACATCTTGAGGAATGGCAAAAAGAATTGCTGAAAAAATTATTAAAAATATTCCCGCAGCAAGTGTGAAAATTCCATAATCCAAACCAAAGAAGAATCCGATTCCCGCAATGATAATACCTATAATAAAACCAATGCCACCTATTCCCTGCATTAATGAAGAACCAGCATTATTGAAATATGGTTCTACACCTTTTTCATCAATTTCAAATAGCACATAGCTTTGCCAAGTTTCAACTTGTTGAGTAAACCAACTTGCATTGAACTCATTGGATAACTGATCATTTAAAGTCGATAAGTTTAGGACATTTTCATCATCAGCGAAGTTATGCAAAATATCAAATACAATTTCTTCACTATCACTCAATTGTTCTTTTAAGTCAACATTGAATTTTATGAACAAATCATGAGTCTCTGTTTCAGCATTTTCTCTTGAGTAAAGATTAAATACTTTTCTATCTATGAGACTTAGAATTGTAGCTTCAAATCCTTTCATATTTGGAGTACCGATATCACTTTTATTATCAACAATTGCATTTACAACAGCAGGAGAATCATCAGTGGGTAATTCTCTTTCATAAATACCATCATAATCAACTTTAGGTTCTCTTCCATGTCTTAAATAAACAAATATTGCTGCAATAGGACTTAAAAAAGGAATTACTCCCAAAATTAATAAAATATTACTCCAAAAGTTATCTTTACCCTGACTGTCATTAATGCTTTGGAGGACTTTATCCTTACCACTTTCATTAATATGCTTTGCATAAATAGAGTTATTAAAGTCATCTAATGGCATTAAAAGAACAAATCCACATACTTGATCTTTAGAAATACTATCAGTAGTAGCAGTTATTAAATTACCATCCACATTATCTGATTTGATTAATCTGTCCGGAGTAAAATAAATTGAGTTATTTTTATCCCCAGGAGCATGGATTTTCAAATCGACTCCGCCGACATCATCATTCCATTTTTTACCCCAAAGATTATATTGAAGCAAACCTATGTCATTATACAATGTTACTGTATTTGAAAAATCATATGTCAATGTAATATCCACATCACAATCCTTGATTTTTTTGGTATGTGCGGAATCAGAGTACAAATATATCACTAAATGTTCATTTCCATCCTGATGCTCCTGTTTTAAAACAGGAAAAGCCCCATTTGCACTAACCTGAATATTAGATATATTTTGACCTTCCCTAATGGTTATATCTCTGTATACTCCGGAGAATTCTCCTTCAAACGAATATTGCAATGTTTCTTTAACATGCAATAGACCATTACTACCTATAGTCAAATCGACAAAGGAATGGTCAATAGTATAACTATTATCTTCCGCTGAAACAAAAGACAGTGCTGAAACTAATATCAAGACTAAAAAGATTATTCCCAATATTCTTTTATTGTTCATAAAAACCTCTTAATTAAAATTTAACTTCAGGCACTTCACGATCACCAGCAGGTGCTTCAAAGAATTCCGCTTCTTCAAAGTTGAAAATTTTAGCAAAAATATTGCTTGGGAACTTTTCACAAGCATTATTATATTTTAAAACAACATCATTATAGAATTGTCTTGCATAAGAAATTTTATCTTCAGTTTCAGACAATTCTGATTGTAATTGTTGGAAATTAGAATTTGCTTTTAAATCAGGATAATTCTCAGCAACAGCAAATAAAGATTTTAATGCACCAGTTAATTGATTATCTGCAGCACTTGTTTCTTCAATACCATTTGCATTCATTAATCCAGCTCTAGCTTTAGTAACTTCTTCAAGCACACCTTTCTCATGAGCAGCGTAACCTTTCACAGTCTCCACAAGATTAGGTATTAAGTCATTTCTTCTTTTAAGTTGAACATCAATTTGTGAGTAACTGTTTTTTACGCGATTTCTTAAACTTACAAGATTATTATACATATGTACTGCTGTAATAATAATAAATAAAACTACAACAACAAGCACAATAGTTAAAATTATACTCATTTTTTATCACCTTTACATAATAATATTTAATAATATCTTAAAATATTTTATGTATTTTAAAAAAAATACTTTTTATATAAATAAATAGAAATGATTATAATTAAATGTAAAAAAAAGTGTAAAATATAAAAAAATTACCTAATAACAGTTATTTTTACTGTTTTTTTAACGGCATTATAATATGCATTTCCAGAAAACATTACAACAGCATTAAAAATACCTTTAACTTTAAGGTATTTAAATTGGAATGTGGCAATTCCCTTAGCATTAGTTTTTGCAGAGTAAATTTTACCTTTAACATTTACTTTGATTAGAGCATATCTTATTACAACATTCTTATTAGTCTTCAAGGTAACTGTATATTTTTTGTATCTATCAGCCAGTTTGAATCTTTTAGCAGCAGCATAAAGTTTAGGTGTGATTTTTTTAATAGTGATTGTTGTACTTGCAGAAGATTTGACATAAGTATTATCCCCATCAAAATGAATAGTTGCAACATAAGTTTTTGGAGCTAAACCCTTTGTAGATAGAATTACCTGACCGTTTTCATCTGTAGTGTAAGTTTTTGTTACACCATTAAGAGTAATAGAAACCTTAGCATATTTAATTACATTTCCTTTTGAATCATGTAAATTAACCAACAAGGATTTACCATCATTATAATTAGCAACCACTTTAACTACATAAATAAATGAAGATTTTTGAATGTTAATTGTTATTCTAACTGGATCTAATTCATATGAAACATCTTCAACAGTGAAAACAGCTCTATATTTGCCCGCAGGAAAATCAACAAACCAATTATATCCTGTTTGAGAAATATAAGTTCCAATAACTCGATTTAAATTATTATAAATTTTAATTGTTACATTTTCACCTAGAACATCCCCAGAAGGAGAATCTGAAAGCCTAATTTTTATATCCCCACCAAATCCTTCCATAGCATTAAAATCAGAAACATATAAAACATATGTTGGAAGATTACCTGAGAAATTAGATTTACCTGCATAAGATTGATATTTAGCTCCACCAGAAATTTTAGCAACGTTATCTATAAATACAGATTCTGAAGCAGAACTTCCCGAAGATATAGCTCCACCATATTTTGCAGTATTAGATTTGAAATAACATCTTACAGCAGAAGTTGCATAAATAGCCCCACCATACTCTTCAGCATCATTATTGAAAAAAGTACAAGCTAAAACTGAACCTTCAGCAGAACCACCAGATACTGCCCCACCATTAATAGCATGATTGTTTTTAAAAGTGGAAGAAGTAGCAGAACCGTCACAAATAGCCCCTCCTAATTGAGCTTTATTATTTGTGAAAGTACAAGATAACCCATGTGAATTATACATGGCCCCACCTCTAACCGCATAATTGTCAGTGAAATCACTATCTTTTGCGGAATTTAAATACATAGCACCACCACTGTCAGCATGATTGTTTGTAAAATTACATCGCAATGCATAAACTTCGAGTAGTGCTCCACCTTTACCAACGGCATAATTATCTATGAAAACACAGTCCACTGCAGAATTTCCTCCAGCCATAGCACCTCCTTGCTGTGCATGATTACCAATGAAAGTACATTGTGTCGCAAGACAACCAAAGATTGCTCCACCTTCTTCAGCATAATTATATTTGAAAGTACACTTTTCTGCAGAACCGGCACCACCCAAAGCTCCTGATTGATAAGCTGTATTATTAATAAAAATACAATTCACAGCATAACCAAAACCAAAAGCACCAGAATGGTCATATGCATAATTATCTATAAAAGTACAATATGATGCTGAACTACCATACATAGCACCGCAAGATCTAGAAGCCTGATTGGATATGAAAGTTGAATAAGTGGCATAAACATTATAAATAGCACCACCATCTCCAGCAGAGTTACTAATCAGAGTACAATTAGTGAGACTTCCTTCATACATCGCCCCACCGGAACTACTTGCTTTATTATTTTTGAAAATACAATTTTCAGCATATCCCTTATACATTGCTCCGCCATTTTTAGCAGCATAATTTTTTGTGAAATTACAATTTTTAGCAGCATAATTTGAACCATAAATAGCAGAACCATAATCAGAATTAGCATTAATGAAATTAATGTCATAAAAATTCACATAAGCATTAGCCTGGAAAATTCTTGCCTGATTCCCACCATCAATAGTAAAACCATTGCCCCTAAGATTAAGGGAGCGAGATATTGTAATACCATTGATAAATTCAGAATCAGATTCTTGAGAAAATTTATAATCTGAATCCAAATCAACATAAAAGTCATTATTACTGTTTATGAGATTATTTAAATCTAAAAACGATTTTGAAGTTGCCACAGCATTATTTGAAACAGTTAAACTTTCATTAACGTCATCTTCAACAACTGATAAATCCTCAATTTCACCAATGGACATGGTTTCAGTTGAATTGTCTGCAGCACTAACAGTTGAAAGAGCAAATATATATGTAAGAAAAATTAAAATACAAACAATTTTTTTATTAAACATTCTCCTTCAACCTCATTAATTATTAATTAATATGATATATAATATAATTTTGATAATATATATTATTATCCCATTAATCGCCAAAAAATATTTGAAGAATAATGAGAATTAATAAATATTTAAAAAAAATAACCTTGTAGAAACCATGTCAAAATTTAAGTGAATATCGATGTTTTTTGCTTTTTTTTGTTAAAAAAGTGATATTTTCTCTTTGTTTTTGATTTTGACATGTTATTGTTCTTTTTATTTTACACTCGAATT
>NZ_CAMHFP010000063.1 GCF_946184425.1 uncultured Methanobrevibacter sp.
ATAAATATCTTTTTATTATATTATAATTTACTTAAAAATAGTTATTTATATTTAGTTTTTAACTTTAAAATATGATTTAATTAATTTATTTATAAAAAAAGTATTAATTTTCGATGTGATTATATTTTTATAATGATTAATCATTACAATTGTATATAACTTTATTCTCCTATTTAAATATTTCTTTTAGCGACTGATAACAAACCCTTTTTATATATTAAAGTACATATTATAATTCATAATACTTTGAACTATTCTTATGGTGGGATTCATTAGTATTATAAAAATTTAATAAAAAAAGGGATAAAGAGGTTGATAATATGAGTTCATCTTTTAAAAGCCCAGTAGATACTGCAAAAGCAATTTCTGCAACTGCTGGCGCAAAAAACTCTGCAAATATTGTTAATGTGATTTTACTCTCCTTTTTAGCAGGAGCATATATCGCATTTGGAGGTTTATTAGCTGAAGTCGCTAATGCAGGTATGGTAGCTGCAGGTTTACCAATTGGATTATCCAAATTTGTATTCGGTGCAGTGTTCCCTGTAGGTTTGATAATTGTTGTACTCGCTGGTTCTGAATTATTTACTGGTAACGTAATGTTCATGACCATCGGTGTATTAGATGGTACCGCTTCTATCGGCGGTCTCGCTAAAAATTGGGTATTAAGTTGGTTATTCAACTTCGTAGGTGCATTATTCGTTGCATACGTTCTTGCATTTATGGGTGGAATCATTACATCCGATCCAGCTATTCAAGCAGGTGCTATTAAAGTAGCAACTGGTAAAGTTGGTATGAGCTTTGATGTAGCTTTAATTAAAGCTATTGGTTGTAACTGGTTAGTATGTTTAGCTGTATGGTTAGCTAACGCATCCGACGATATCATTGGTAAAATCTTTGGTATTTGGTTCCCAATTATGGCTTTCGTAACTATCGGATTTGAGCACAGTGTAGCAAACATGTTCTTCATACCATTAGGTATGTTCTTAGGTGCTGAAGGTGTAAACTGGACAACTATTATTGTTAATAACTTAATTCCAGTAACCATTGGTAACATCATTGGTGGTGCTATATTCGTTGCTTGTATCTATTGGTTCACATACCTAAAAGAATAAGCTAGTAAATACTATTAAAGAAGCTTTTTAAAGCTTCTTTTTTTTTTAATTAACATAAATAATATATTATTTGGAGATTATAAAATGGTTGAAATAAAATATGTTCCAACAATCTGTCCTTACTGTGGTACTGGTTGTGGACTCAACTTCGTTGTAAAAGACGAAAAAATTGTTGGTGTAGAACCTTTAAAAAGACACCCTGTAAACGAGGGTAAAGTATGTCCAAAAGGAAACTTTGGATACCAATTTATTAATAGGGAAGACAGATTAACTACTCCTTTAATAAAAGAAAACGGTGAATTTAGAGAAGCATCTTGGGATGAAGCTTTAGACCTTGTTGCTAACAAACTCAAAGAAGTATCTGATGAAGATCCAAACAAAGTTGGATTCTACGCATGTGCTCGTTCACCAAACGAAAATATCTATATTACTCAAAAATTAGCAAGAGTAGCTTGTGGTACTCAAAACGTAGACCACTGTGCACGTATTTGTCACGGTCCTACTGTAGCAGGTTTAGCTACCACTTTCGGATCAGGTGCTATGACCAACGGATTCGACAGTGTTAAAGAAGCTGACTACATCTTCTGTATTGGATCAAACAACATGGAAGCACACCCATTATTTGGACGTAAATTAATCCAAGCTAAGCAAAATGGTGCTAAATTAGTTGTATTAGACCCAAGATTCACTCCTACTGCTAAAATCGCAGATGAATATGTTCAATTTGAAACTGGTACTGACGTAGCTTTAATGAACGCTATGATTAAAGTCATCATCGACAAAGACTTACAAGATGATGAATTTATCGCAAACAGAACCAAAGGTTTCGAAGAAATGAAAGAAACCGTACAAAAATACACTTTAGATATGGCTTCTGAAATTACTGGTATTAAACCTGAAGTAATTGAACATTTAGCTGTAGAATACGCATCTGCTGACAAAGCAGCTATCGTATACTCCTTAGGTATTACCGAACACTCTCACGGTGCTGACAATGTAATGTCCACTGCAAACCTTGCAATGTTAACTGGTAACATTGGTAGAGAAGGTACTGGTGTAAACCCATTAAGAGGACAAAACAACGTACAAGGTGCTTGTGATATGGGTGCATTACCTTCCGATTACGTAGGATACAGAAAAGTTAAAGACCCAGAAACTACTGCATGGTTCAATGACTACTACAGTGGAGAAGGTTACGAAGTTAACTTACCAACCAAACCTGGTTTAACTTTAGTAGAAATGATGAACGCTGCTCACGCTGGTGACTTAAAAGTATTATACATCCACGGGGAAGACCCAGTTCTTTCTGATGCTGACGTAGCTCACACCAAAGAAGCACTTGCAAACTTAGAAATGTTAGTTGTACAAGAATGTTTCTTAACCGATACCGCACAATGTGCTGATGTTGTATTACCTGCAGCAGGTTGGGGTGAACAAGAAGGTACCTTCACCAGTGGTGAAAGAAGAGTACAATGCTTACACAAAGCACAAGAACCACCTGAAGGTGCATGGTTAGATTGGAAAATCATGGAAGAAATCGCTGTCAGAATGGGCGTACCAAGACCATTATTCCACTATGAATCCGCTGAAGAAATCTTCGACGAAATCAGAGAATGTGCTCCTATCATGGCTGGTATGAACCGTGAAAGATTAGACACTCCTGAAGCACTTCACTGGCCTTGTCCTTCCGAAGACGACCCATGTCAACCATTAATGCACAAAGAAAAATTCGCACACCCTGATGGTTTAGGTGTCTTCCAAGCATTAGAACACAAAGGACCTGTTGAAACTGTAGATGAAGAATACCCATTATTATTAACCACTACTAGAGTATTGTTCCACTACCACGCAGCAATGACCAGAAGATGTGAAACCTTATCCAATGAGGTAAAAACAGGATTCATCGAAATCAACACTAAAGATGCTGAAGCAAGAGGAATTTTAAACAACGAAGTAGTAAGAGCATTCTCCAGAAGAGGAGAAATCGCAATTCCTGCACGTGTAACTGATGATATCAGAGAAGGTATCGTAAACATTCCAATGCACTTTGCAGAATGTGCTGCTAACGTATTAACCAATTCCGACTCTTTCGACCCTAAATCTAAAATGGTTGAATTAAAAGCTTGTGCTATCCAAGTAGAAAAATTCGATGAAAAAGTAGAAATCAAAAACGAGCTTTACAAAGAAGGTACTGACACCGAAGTTAAAGCTGAAGATATTTCAACTACCACTGTACAAGTAGGTAAATAAATGGGGAGTAGATTTAAATGAGCGCAAAAATTAACGATATGTACTACGCATACTCTGCTATTGACGATATCAAACAAAAAGGAGAGTACGGTGGAGTAGTAACTACCATCATGAAATACTTATTAGAAGAAGGTATTGTAGATGGTGTTGTTGGTGTAACCGAAGGTCACGATATTTACGACGGTGTACCAACCCTCGTAACTGACCCTGCTGAAGTTATTAAAACTGCAGGTTCCATTCACTGTGGTACTTTAAACATTGCTAAATTTGTATCCAAATACTTAGATGGTGCAAGAGACATGAAACTTGCTGTAGCATGTAAACCATGTGATGCAATGACCATCCGTGAATTAATGAAAAAAGGCAAAATCATCGAAGATAACGTAATTATGATCGGTGTTAACTGTGGCGGAACAATGTCACCTGTTCCAACCATGAACATGATTAGAGATGTATACGAATTAGATCCTAAAGATGTTATCAAAGAAGAAATTGCTAAAGGAAAACTCATCATGGAAACTGCTGACGGTGAAAAAGGTTTCAAAATTGATGAATTAGAAGAACAAGGTATGGGTAGAAGAGAAAACTGTCAAAGATGTAATCTCAAAATCCCTTCCAACGCAGACTTAGCTTTAGGTAACTGGGGAGTTATCGGTGAATTAGCAGGTAAAGCTACTTTTGTTGAAGTATTCTCAGATAAAGGTGCAGAAGTATTAGACAAAGTTATTGAAGCTGGTTTAATTGAAACTGCTGAACCTATTGAAAAAGGTATCAAAATCAGAGAAAACATTAACAACTTTATGCTTAAAGAATCTCAAGCTAAAAAAGATGTTGATTACGCAGGTACTACTGGAGACATTATTGACGTATTCTATCAATACGAAGATGAATTCTCTAAATGTATGAAATGTTACGGTTGTCGTGAAGCATGTCCATTATGTTTCTGTGAAGACTGCTGTCTCGAAGCTGAAGGTCCTGAATGGGTACCTGGTGGATACACTCCTGCTGCTCCATTCTTCCACTTAACACGTTTAGTACACATGGTTGACGCATGTACCAACTGTGGTCAATGTTCCGAAGTATGTCCATGTGAAATCCCTGTTGCTAAAGTATGGAGTACTGTAAACAACAAAGTAAGAGAAATCTACGGATACATCCCAGGTATGGGTAGTGACGAACCACTTCCATTCACTGATCACGTATCCAAAGCTAAATGGTTATAAGGATTCTTTCCTTATTTCCAATTTTCTTTTTTTTATAAATATTGACTTAACAATGTTATATTTTCATGAAACAATATTTAATTTTCATGTTTTAAATGATAAAAAATTTAGGAATTAAACGGTTCACGCTTATTAATTCCATTCATGAAAATTTCTTCCAGTTCTTCCTCATTTGCACCATTTCTGACATGAGAAATTAATTCGACAAGATTATCATTTCTTAAAAGGCATGGCTTTATTTTACCGTCGGGTGTTATCCTCAATCTGGAGCATTTTGCGCAGAATTTAGCATTGTCAACTGGCTTGACTACCTCAATTTCTCCACCGTCTATGTAATATTTTTTACGCCCTTGCATAAATTCACGTTCTCGCACATCATCAGCTATATCAGCTAACTCTTTTTCGATGTCATCGAGATTATAGTGATAGTCCGCACTGAACTTGTCGTCCTCACAGTTTTCACTTTCAATTAATTCAATCAGCTGAAGGACAATGTCATTCTCCTTACAGAATTTGAACATGTCGTCAATCTCGTTCTGGTTTATGTCCTTCATTATAACCATATTAATCTTGACTGGATACAATCCCACTTCAACAGCTTTAAGTATTCCTTTTTTGGCATCTTCAAGATAATCCTTTTTTGTGATAAATTCGAATGTTTCACGGTTAAGGGTGTCTAAGCTCACGTTAACTCTGTGAAGCCCTGCATTCTTTAAATCCTGAGCGTATTTTTCCAGTAGTGTTCCGTTGGTTGTCATTGAAATGTCCTTAAAGTCGAGACTTGCTATTTTTGCAACTATTTCAACGATGTCCTTTTTAAGCAATGGCTCTCCGCCTGACAACCTTATTTTTCTAACTCCAATCTTTTTGGCGATTTTGCAGATGGTGTAAAGTTCATCAGCAGTCATTTCATCCTTTGATTTGACCATTCCATCATGGTGGCAATACAGGCAGTTTACGTTACATCTGTTTGTCAGTGTGATTCTTAGTGAAAGAATCGGTCTTTCATATTTATCCTTAACAACGTCTTCTAACATATTATCATTCTTCCACTTTAATTTTTATCTCTCTAATTTCATCATCAATTTTTAAGGAATTAACGATTGCAAATATTGTCTCTTTGAGAATTCCTTGGGTAAAATCATTAATTTGAACATCATGACCGTTTGTTTTAAGTGTTATTTCAGCATTGGTCAATTCATTTTTAATATTACTTATTTCAATATCAATAGTCCTGACGTTAGGTTCTGTTTTGATTGCATTAATCATTCCCTTAATTGAATTTGAAACGATGTTTTTTGTGAAACTGTTTATCTCAAGGATTTTATCATTGATTAAAATCTTGCAGTCAGCTTCGATTGCATGACTGTCATTTTCATTAGGTATTATCAATTCCACATTTCCAATTTTTTCAACGCCGTAGTCCTTGATGTTCAATGTATTTATCACGCCGATAACACTTTGCTTTAAGTAATCGCTTACGAACCTATTGAGTCCAACAACCTTGCCATCTATTGACATATAGCTTTGAACGCTGTCCAAGTCATCGACTGTCAGATTGCCTTTTCTTATTTCACTTGCAATGGCCTCGCCGTCATTGTATCCACAGTTGTTTGCAAATAACGTGTCTACTATATCATGACCTTTCTCTTCTATCAGGTCAGCAAGTTCACTTATTTCTTCATCTGTTATTCTAAAGGAATCCACTTCTTTTATGGTGTATTCGTCTTTAACGTTTGGTGATGTTATAATTTTTGGGTAATTGTATCTTTTGTATCCTTCAATTATTACAAAATCAAAGTCGTCAAAGTGTTTGAGCAGGAATAGTATCCTATTGAGGTCATGTTCCTTTCGTGCATTAAAAAATGTAGTGGATCCAACACCAACCACTAGATTTGAACCTGCCTGCTTGTGTTTCCAGGTGTCGGTGTTTTCCTTATCCATTTCTATGGAGTGGTGAGAATGCTTTATTGAAGCAACGTTGTAGCCTCTTTTTGTTAACTCTTCAATAACTTTGACTGTCAGCGAGGTTTTTCCAGTATTTTTCTTACCCACGATAGATACAATTTTCATTTTATAATCCCCTATAATAATATAATATATGTTTTTGTATTAATTATATCTTTTTGATAGGCATGTGTAGTTACTACACATTTTTATAAAATGGAGTGTTTTTATTACATAATTTTCGGATTGTAAAATTTCGAAATAGAATATTTTTTCTGAATTTTCGAGAATTTCAACAATCTCAATAATGCTGAAAAAATTGAGGATAATTCTGTTTTTTAGGTTTTTCTCAATTTTCAATAGTTTTTCAAAATTTTATGTGTAGTTACTACACAATTTAGGCAAACCTAAAAATTTTTTACAATTTTTCATGAATTTGTAATACTTTTTTGATAGATTTTTATTACAAATTTTTATAAAATTTATTATTTATTCAATATAATTGGACCTATAATGCTTTATTTTTTTATTAAATTTATTTATATTCTTTTGTTATAATTATAAAATTTTTTAATTATTTTATAACTGCTATTGACTTATATTTTCCTTTATTTTAAACTTAATATGTGTAGTTTTACCACAGTAATATATAATAGTTTCTATTTAATTCTAGTAGGTAACTATATTTATATAAGTAAATATATTTTATATCATTACACATGGTGGTTCAAATGCCAAAACATATTGCATCTGGTCTAAAGTATTTGGCTGCGGTCAAGTTGAAGGATGCTGGTAAAAGTCATCAAGCAATTGCTGACGAGTTAGGTGTTGACAGGTCTACCATATCTCATTACCTGAATGGTAGAAATTTATCTTGGAACTCAATTGATGTTGCAAGGACTATCATTGACTTATCTCCCAGAGATTTCTTGAAAATGGCCGAGGCAATATTTGACGAACCAGAACAGAGTCGAAAAATTGTGAATATTTGCAGAGAAAGAAATTTCGAAGTAATTATAGAAGATTCCTGTATTGGTTGCGGCTTATGTGTAAATGCATGTACGATGAGAGCTATTAAATTAGAGTCATTACAAGCACATGCAAACTCCATACAATGTTGCGGTTGTCAGCTATGTAGCGAGGATTGCCCAACTAATTCTATAAAAATTTTGGAGATTGAATATGATTAGAAATTTAAAAGAGGTTAAAGACAACAACTTTGACATCACAAGAGCTGCTGAAGAAGTCAGAAACTTGTCTTTCAACGACCACGTATGTTTAGGTTGTGGGATTTGTGAATCAACTTGTCCTGTTGAAGCAATTACCTTAAATGCAATTGCTGTAGACGCACGTCACAGAATCTCAAACGACGTATACTTCAGTGGTCACGAAAAGATTGCTCAAAACTTCAAAGACGACTTTGATGTTCAAAGAATAAGCATTGACGAAAGTAAATGTGTATTATGTGGTATGTGCTCCGGATTATGTCCTGTTGATGCATTAGTATTAACTATTGACGGAACACCAATCAAAGAAATCGACGCATATCCTCATTACAACGCTTTCTCAGAAATTGATGATGATGAATGTATTTACTGTAAAAGATGTGAAATCGCATGTCCTCGTGATGCAATTGTCATTGAAAGAATTTTACCAAACCGTGCTGATTTAGTAACTGGTGAAATCGATGTAGACGAAGACGAATGTATTTACTGTGGTGTATGTGAAGAATTATGTCCTGCAGAAGCAATCGTTGTTGATAAAGAAACTGGAAAAGAATCTATTGTCATCGACAAAGATGCATGTGTATACTGTTTAGTATGTAAAAAATCTTGTCCTACTAACGCTATTAAAGCAATCTGTAGAGCATGTAACTATGGAGAATACGACTTAGATCCTGCAAAAGCTGCAGTTAAAGGAAACTCTGTCATTGACTCAGAACTCTGTGTATTCTGTGGATGGTGTGAAGGAGTATGTCCAACTGATGCTGCTAAACATAAAAAACCATTCCAAGGTTCTATTGAAATCGATGATGATAAATGTCAAGCTTGTGGAGCTTGTGTAGATATTTGTGGATGTAATGCATTAGCATTCCCTGTATCCTCAGGTCCTGGTTCTAGAATGGAACACGTAATTGCTAACAATGATTACTGTGTAAAATGTAAAGCTTGTGCTAAAGCATGTCCTAACGGTGCAATTACTGTAACAAGAACTGAAATCGACCACACACCTATTAGCTCAACTACTTGGAAAGAAGCTTTAGATGCAATTAAAGATTAGGTGATTAGATGGAACTTAAAGTTAATCAAGATAATTGTTTAGGATGCGGGATTTGTGTAATCGCTTGTCCTGTAAATGCTGCTATCAGTCCAGAAAATGCTGGTGGTAATGGTGCTAAGACTGAAGAAGTTATTATGATGGTAGAAAACGGTTTTATCAAACTTTTCAGTCCTGAAAAATGTGAAGAATGTGGAACATGTCAAATGTTTTGCCCAGTAAATGCTATATGGTTAGAATAGGGGGATTAATTTATGCATTATGCTAATACTTATTTAGAAAGACCTGTAGTGCCTGATGTAAAAATTACTGGTGAAGGAACAACCGATGTTTTAAAATGCATGTTAAACACCGGATCTGACATCTATCAAGGTGCTTGTAAAAAAAGAGGATCCACTTTAAAAGAAGAATACAAAAACGCTTCAGGTACTTGTTACATGGATCCTAGAGATATGGCAAAATTAGGTGTAAACAACTGGGATACTGTACTTGTAAAAACCGATTTCGGTGAAGTAGTAGTAAACTGTGCAGTATCAAGAGATGCACCTCACGAAGGAACTGTATTCATTTGTAAAGGACCATGGGCTAACACCATTGTAAGTCACGACACTTACTGCTGTTCTGACCCAACCTACAAAGGAATCAGATGCACTGTCGAAAAAACCGACAGAAAAGTATTACTCATGGCTGATTTAATGAGATGGGTATACAAAAAATATGTTGATGAAGAAGATGATGATGTTGTTGAAAACATGGAATCTTTAGGTGAATTACCTGTTTATCACGGACGTAAATGGGAGGAGTTGATTGACCATGACTTATGAACCACCTGTAACTGATTATGATTACATTGTTGAAAATTGTACCTGTGCATTCTGTGGTTGTAACTGTGACGATTTAGATTACTTAGTAAAAGATAATCATGTAGTTGCTGTTAGACACGCATGCAGATTAGGAGCAAGTAAAATTATGGAAGATATGGATCAAAGATTACTTGTTCCAATGATTAGGGATGAAAACGGAGAACTCA
>NZ_CAMHFP010000064.1 GCF_946184425.1 uncultured Methanobrevibacter sp.
ACAGTAGCATTATCACCAGCTTTAACATCACCAGGAACAGTAATATTAACATCAGGTTTTACAGGCTCAGGAACAGGTTCAGCCTCTGCAGAAAATGCTTTTGATGCAAATGCAGAATCGAATGTGTCATCACCGGAATAAATCACAACAACACTGTGATCACCAGCAGTCACATTTTCAATATCATAACTTGCAGATCCATTCACGAGAGGAACAACATGTTCAACACCATCAACAATAACAGTAACATTACCAGTAGCATTAGGAATACTTACATCCACAGTAGCATTATCACCAGCTTTAACATCACCAGGAACAGTAATATTAACATCAGTTTCTAATTTGCTTACAGTGAATTCAGCTGATTTTTCAGTTTCAGTGTATAATAAATCACCATAATAAATAACACCAACAGTGTATTTGTTAGCAGCTAAATCAGATACATTAAGTTGACCTTCACCTTCAACAACATCAACAACGTATTTTTTACCATTGACAATTACTTCAACAAGAGCATCAATGCTTGCATTGAATTTAATGTCGATTGTAGCATTATCACCAACAGTAATATCTTTAACTTCAACAGTTAAAACAGGGTCCACTGGCATGTTATCTTTAACAATATTATCCTTATCTTCAGCAAAGTTAACAGCGTCATCACCCACTAATTCATTAGCATATAAGATGTTATCTGTTACAGTGTTGTTTGAAGTTGATTTAAGGTCAATTGCATAATTTGCATTAGACTCAATTAAGTTTTCAACAAGGACGTTATTGTTTGAGTTTACTGTTACGAGTCCGCCAACATTGTTATTGGTGAATGTTGTGTTTGTTGCTGCAGCCTGAATAGTTACAGTAGTTAAAACATCATTATCAGATGCTACAACGTTTTTACCACTGATAGTTAAAGCTTTAGCAGTGTTATTAATGAAAGTACAACCTTCAGTAACAGTTAAGGAACCTTCAGCAACATTGTTTTTTTCAACTAAACTGTAAGTACCAATAGCCATAGAACCGCCACCAGTAATAGTATTGTTTCTGTAAACGTTTTTAGTTGAAGTAGCACCAAACTGATTAACAATAGCATTACCTTTAAAGTTATTTAAAGTATTGTTTTCAATGATGTTACCTTGACCACATACAGTAATACCATACATGAAGGAAGAACCAGCAACATTACTGTTAATCACATTATTAGTATAATTAACAAATTCAGGGTTATCACCTTTACCAACAAATATATTGGAAGATAAAACATTACCAGAAGAACCGGTTATGTTAAATACATTATTATCAAATGAAGCATATTTACCACCTTTACCAAGAACTAAAACACTAGAACCAGTACCACCATTCTCAAAGAATGAATTTTTAACAGTAGTATAATACGCATTAGAATGAATAGAAACAAAACCAGTACCAGAACCAACACCCCTCATATTAGCAACCATATTCACATTATCAACAGTCACATAAGAAGCACCCTGAATAAACAAGTCAGAATTCAAGAACTTAAGGCCTGTAATATTGGTATGATCAGCACCTTCAACAACATTGAATTTCAACCAGTTATAATTAGGATTTTCACCACTATCAAAGAATGCATCACCTGTAGTTGAAACAATATTTTCAGGTTTGTTGATGAATAAACTGTATTCAGCACCTATGAATGAACCTTGGAAGTCTAAAGTTACATTTTCAGGTATGTAATCAAACAAGTAGTTTTTATTATCTTCATCGAAGTAGTATTTAAATGTTTCATTAGTGATTACACCATTTAAAACTTCTAAATTACCAGTAGAACTACCTGCTGAAATGTATAAATCACCATTATATTCTACAGTAATATTATTGGAACCTACTGCTAAATCAGATGCATTGACTTCTTGAGTTACACTTCCATTGACTAATTGCAATTCTTTAAATGTTCTGTTTCCAATTTTGATAGTTACATTACCAGTACCTTGAGGTACAGTTACTGTAATTGTAGAATTGGATCCAATCCAAACAGCTTGACCTTCGATAATTATGTTTACATCAAATGGAGGAGTGTTATTTTTAACAATACCTTCAATACCTAAATAAACTGAGTCATCACCGAATAATTCATGAGCATATAATGTGTTGCCTGTTACATTAGCACCGCCAGCTCTTACAATCCAAACTGAATAATTACCAGTTGTGATAATTGTGTTGTTTTGGACATCAAAGTATGAATTTGCATTACCGTTTTGGAGCATACTTACACCAGAAACGAAATGGGTGTCTTTGAATTCACCAACATTGCGTACATTGATGTAATTTTCGTAGATATTTGCAGTTCCAGCTTGTACTTCAATACCTGAAATTAATCCCCAGTTATTATTTCCACTAACATTACCGGTTACATTAATGTAGTTTCCAGTAATATTCATTACTTTACCAGGTCCCATACCAAATGGCATGTAGATACCTAAGTTAGGACCATTGAAAACTGTTGTGAGATTGTTGTTATCAATATTGATTGAAGTTGAGACAAGAGATATAGGATATGCAGTACCTCCAGCGGATTGACCACCTTTAGAGGATATGAAAACACGGTTATCTGAAAAATCAATGTCCTCATTACTAATGAACTGAATACCTACAATTCCAACAGTAATACCTTCATCATTAAGAGTATCAACAATGTTAAACTCATTACTATTGATTAAAACATTTTCTGAACCTGCAACAATCATTGCTTGTATATCAGGATAGTTTTTGGTTTTCAATTCATTGTAAGATACATCAACTTTGTTATTTGTGAATTCTATAGAATCACTTTCATATATTCTTACAGGGTTTACATAAGCTAATCCCATTCCGAAGTAATCCCAATCAAATTCATTAAGTGATAAACCTGGAAGTTTTGCAGTGATTTCATTATTATCTACATAAACATCTGTTGAACCTTCAACATTTATTACATAAGTTTCTTTATCATCTGAAGTAATTTTACTTTCAAAGAAGATCACATTCTTATAAATTTCAACATTTTCAACATTTTTAGCATTGATTGCTATTGCTTCTTCATCACCAACGCTGTATGAAATGTTCATGTTTTTAACTACAGCATTGTCTCCACCAATATAGATTAAATCACCTAATGATGTAGTAGCGATGAGGTTAAGATTATCTAAAGTTACATTTTGGGAGTCAATGACAATTCCTATGTTGTTTAAAACAGCATCTTCACCAGTAATGATTAAAGGTCTAGGGATTATCACATAATCGGTTAATCCTTTAAAGTCACCTTTGAAGATTAATTCGTCATATGGAACTTCATCTTTTAATATTCCATTCTCGTCAAAGTATTCAAAGAATACCTCTTTAGTTACAACATCATATAAACCGAAGAAAGTGGTTGAATCTGTATCTACATTGATGAAATCATCACCATTATAAGTAACGGTAACATTGTTTTCACCTGATACAATATCAGATGCGTTTACTTCAATAGTTACAGTACCGTTTACCAATGGCACTTCAACAAATTCTTTTTTATTTACTTTGACTGTTACATTACCTGTAGCATTTACAATAGTTATTGTAATAGTGTTATTACTGTTAACCCAAGTATTGTTGACATCAATTGTCATAATTGGATTACCGCCATTTGCTACAACGGTATTATTATTACCTTCAGCATATTTAACAGCTTCATCACCTAATTTATCCTCACTGGATAAAACATTATACCTTACAGTATTAAATTTAGTGGATTTAAGATCAATTGCATAAGGAGTGGATGTAGTAACCTTATTGTACTCAATAGTGTTATTGTTTGAGTTTACTGTTACGAGTCCACCAACATTGTTATTGGTGAATGTTGTGTTTGTTGCTGCAGCCTGAATAGTTACAGTAGTTAAAACATCATTATCAGATGCTACAACGTTTTTACCACTGATAGTTAAAGCTTTAGCAGTGTTATTAATGAAAGTACAACCTTCAGTAACAGTTAAGGAACCTTCAGCAACATTGTTTTTTTCAACTAAACTGTAAGTACCAATAGCCATAGAACCGCCACCAGTAATAGTATTGTTTCTGTAAACGTTTTTAGTTGAAGTAGCACCAAACTGATTAACAATAGCATTACCTTTAAAGTTATTTAAAGTATTGTTTTCAATGATGTTACCTTGACCACATACAGTAATACCATACATGAAGGAAGAACCAGCAACATTACTGTTAATCACATTATTAGTATAATTAACAAATTCAGGGTTATCACCTTTACCAACAAATATATTGGAAGATAAAACATTACCAGAAGAACCGGTTATGTTAAATACATTATTATCAAATGAAGCATATTTACCACCTTTACCAAGAACTAAAACACTAGAACCAGTACCACCATTCTCAAAGAATGAATTTTTAACAGTAGTATAATACGCATTAGAATGAATAGAAACAAAACCAGTACCAGAACCAACACCCCTCATATTAGCAACCATATTCACATTATCAACAGTCACATAAGAAGCACCCTGAATAAACAAGTCAGAATTCAAGAACTTAAGGCCTGTAATATTGGTATGATCAGCACCTTCAACAACATTGAATTTCAACCAGTTATAATTAGGATTTTCACCACTATCGAATATAGCATATCCGTCATAGTTTTCATAATTTGCACCTAATAAACCGGAATTGTTTTTAGTTGCTTTGGTTGTAATTACATTCACAGGTTTGTTAATGAATAAACTGTATCTTGCACCAACAAATGGACCTTGGAAGTTTAATGTAACTCCTTCAGGAACAAATGCCCTTAAATAACCTTTTTCATCGAAGTATTTGGAGAATGTTTCATTGGTTATTACTCCATATAAAACATCGAAAGTTGTTGCATTATTACCCGGATCTACTTCAGGAGATCCGCCATAGATTACAGATACATTATTAACAGCATCCTGTATGATGTCAGCTACATCAATAACTTGAGATACGGAACCGTTGATTAATTCTAAATCTTTAAATTCTTTATCGTTAACTTTAATTGTTACTTTACCAGTAGTTGCATTAGTAACTGTTACAGTAATTGTGGAATTTTCACCAACCCAAACATCAGGAGCATCAATAATTACTTCAGCACCGTATGGTGGAGTGTTCAATTCAATTAAATTACCTTGACCGTCTTTTATAATTACTGCATCATTACCGAACAATTCTTGAGCATGTAAATCATTGCCGACCACATTTGTGTCAACTGCATGTTCAAAGAATACTGCATACTTACCTTGAGTAAATACTTGGTTATCTCTTATGTCAAAGGTATGGTCACCATTGTACCATTGAGCAAAACTTATACCATATACACGGTTAGTTTCATTATATGGATTGATACTTTGTGAATATATTGTATTATTATATATGTTAGCATGAGTATCTTGAAGTTCCATACCGGAAACTAATGAATACTTATCATCAGTTGCACAACCTGTCACATTAATAACATTGTTTGTAATAGTGTTATCAGTTTCACCAGTGAAACATTGTGAGTATATACCTAATGTAGGACCATTACTAATTGCAGTTAATGTATTACCATCAATCAATAGACCGGAATATGGACCATTAGCTTGAATAGGATAAGCACTTCCAAGACCATCAGTACCTGCAGTTGATTCTACTTTAATATTGTTTGCAGTTACATTCACATTTTTAAAGTTATACAAATCTACAGCATTAGAGAAACCAGGGTTTCCGGTATTTGACTTATCAGTTTGAACTATAGTATTCTTATTTATTACCAAATTATTTACATCATCAACCATGATTGAATCTACAGTTGGATAATCACCATTAACAGCAATTACATCAGTGTATATTTTATTGTTATCAATCAATACATCATTAGATGTTTGAATACCGATTGCTAAAACTAAATCATGGTCAATACCTGTAATTTCACTGTCATAATTTACATCACAAGCAGGTAAACTTGATGTAATAGTATTTCCGCTCATAACTATATTATTAGAGTTGAGAACTTTTACAGCATATTGATAATAGTCTTTAGTTCCATCAGCATTACTTTCAAATGTAATTTTTGAATTTGTTAAGTTTACATTATTGGAATCTTCAATAAATACTCCAAATGCAGTTGTGTTAGCATTAGTCTTATATGAAATATCTACTTTATTTAATGATACATTATCATAATATACATATAAAGCAGTGCCTAAATCTTCTGGAGAATCTATATCAATTGCCAAGTTGTCAATTGAAACATCGGGAGACAATATAGAAACAGTCATGTTGATTAATTTAGCATTATTACCTTTGATTGCAATAGGTGAGGAAATTTCTATATTACCAATGCCTAAATCTTTAAATTCGCCTTTGAATGTCAATTCATCAAATGGAATGTCGCCATACATAGCTCCATTTATATCAAAGAAGTCAAAGAAGTTTTCTTGAGTTACAACATTGTTCAAACCACTGACAGTAACTGGGATAACAGTGAAGTTTTCTTCAAATAATCCTTCTTCATCAGTGTATTTAATAGTAACATTGTATTTTCCTTCATCCATAGAAATTAATATTTTATCGCTAGCTACACCCTCATCAACATATATTGTACCAATAGATTCTTCCCCAATGAATAAATCAACATATCCCTGATTAATGACAGTTCCGTCAGCAGAGGTAACATTTATGACAATGTCATATCTTTCACCTTTTTTAGCTGTGAAACCTTCAGATTCAACAATAGTTGCAGTGGTAGTCATGAATAAAGTTTCAGTTTGAGAGTCAACAGTAGCCTTAATATATTTTAATCCAGCAGGAACATTGTAAACAGTATTGAATTCACCGTTTTCCAATACACCTTCAATTTCGCCAGCAGAGGTTTCAATGGTTATGTCACGAGGAACACCAATAGGTTTTGCTAATTCACCGCTGGTGGATCCGGTTGTGTATGTGTTAATGTTAGCTGAAATAGTTACATCTTCACCTTCTTTAATTTCAGAAGCGTTTTCAACAGTTAAAATAGCCCATCTGTTCAATGTTACTTTTTCAGAAACATAGCTTTTAGGTGAATCGTTGGATCCCCACCAGTTATCATTTACTGTTACAGATGGAGTAATCATACTGGTAATTCTTGAATAAATCGCATAACTTTCATCATCATAGTTATTTACTAAAATAGAGTTAGCAACGTTCACAGTAGAAGTTCTTACATAAATAGCTCCACCACCAACACCACTAACAGAATTGTCTTCAAATAAAGAATCACTAACAGTTAATGTTTCTTTTTTATCGGAATATGCTCCAATAAAGCTTACAGCACCTCCACCATAGTTACTTTGTGAATCTTCACCATGAGCAAAGTTTGAAACAAAGTTACATCCGGTAATTATAGCAACATTAGTGTTAACAATTTCAATAGCACCTCCACCATATGCTTCAACATAGTTTGAAGTGAAGTTAGAGTTTGAAATACTTAATCCGTCAGCAGCTTGTTGAGCAAATATAGCACCTCCACCAAAGTTGGAGTAACCGTTAGCATTATTATCAGTGAATGTGGTTCCAACAATGGTTAAAGTTGGGATTTTACCGGTTCCGCTTTTTTGTGTGAATATTGCACCACCATTTTGGCTAGCTTTATTGTTTTCAAAGATTGAGTCAATAATGGTCAAGTAAGCAGCATTATATATAGCACCACCATTTTTGCTAGAAGTGGAATTAGCTAAAGTACAATTTTTAATTGTCAAGTTTCCTGAGTTTCCAATTAATGCACCGCTTTCTTCAGAGTTGATATATCCGTTGGTCATTTTAATATTTTCAATAACAATGGTTGCATCGCTGCCGACATATAATATTCTGTTATTATTATCAGCATCAATTATTGCATTGCCTTTTGAAGTAATGGTTAAGTTTTTAGAAATAATTCCTAAATCGGCAGTTTTGTGAGTACCTTCTAAAAGAACAATTTTTCCGTCAGCTATTTCAATAGCATGAGCAATTGTTTTAACAGGTGAGCCTTCACTACCGTCATTAACGTCATTTCCTTCAGGTGAGACAAAAATTTCATTTGAAACAACAGGTTCTTCACCTGATTCAAGTTCTGGAATTTCTTTTTCTAAATCACTTCCATTGCTTAATTTATAAGCGCCATCTTCTTCAACTACCCAAACATTAGCAGTTACGCCAGCAGGCAATGTATTTGAACCCCAATAGTTGTTTTCTGCATTTACAACACCATTGTTAGTTTTAAAACCAGATTCATAACTAGCATTAAATGTGTTGGCATGGATATTATTATAATTCATGGTCACTTCAGCAGATGAACCTAAATAAAATACATTTTTAGCAACACTATTGTCTGCAATAATAGACTGTTCCATGGTCATTTTTCCACTACCGCCTATATAGAATAAACTATCTCCAACAAAACCTGAAGAAGAAAGTGAAACAGTGTTGTTTATAAATTTAGATTTTTTAATATCTACAGTACCAGTTGAACGTACAATACTATTTCCAGGATAAATACAGTTTTGAATGACCACATTTTCCATATTTAATTTTACAGCTGCTTTTGATATATAAATTACACCACCAACTTGCCCTGCATCAGGAGAATAAGAGATGTTATCAAAAACTGTGTCTTTAATATTATAAGTTCCACCATCACTTACAGATATCGCACCAGCACCATTAGACATTGAAGATATGATATTGGTAAAAGTACACCCTTCAATATTTACAGTACCTGTTGATGCAAGTTGCATTACACCATATTTGTTGGTAATATTATCAAAAGTACAGTCTTTAAAATCAATATTCATTACTTTTCCACCAGTGAATCTTAAAATTCCAGTTCCACCAGTTTTTGAAGAATCAACAATTTTTAAATTAGTAAAAGAAAGAGTTAAACCATCATTTGTTCCAACAAATAATTCATTGGAAGTCATGGTTGACTTGATTGATACACCTTCTTTACTTTCACCAACCAAATTTAAATTCTTAGTAAAAGTAATTGTATTATCTACAGAGTAGTTTCCGTTTTTTATAAAAATAGTTTCCCCACCAGTAACCTTATTTGAGTTAACAGCAGAGGAAATGGTTTTATAAGGATTACTCTCCGTTCCTTGTTCATCATCACTTGTCGAAGAACTATCTACATAGATAGTATCTCCTTCCGCACTGATAACATCACTAGAATCATCACTAGCTAATTTATCAAGTGCTGTATCTTCCGCACTAACCGCACTGACACAAAATAGCATCATTACGACTAAAAGTGCGCAAATAAAAA
>NZ_CAMHFP010000065.1 GCF_946184425.1 uncultured Methanobrevibacter sp.
TTGTTTGGTTTTGTTCGGTTTTGTTTTGTGTTGGGTTTGTTGTTTGGTTTTGTTCTGTTTTATTTTCAGGAATTGCATCAAAGCTAGGGATGTCTAAATTCGGATAATTTTCTTCTTTTTCAGTACTATTGTTTATAATTTCATTTGTTATGTTTCTATAAATAATTTTGTAACCAAAGAAATTTTGATGATTGAATTTTGTTGAGCCTAGCACTTCGAAATCAAAAACAGCTTCTGTGGTATTATTGATTTTTTTAACTGCTCCGTGATCAGGGATTATTAGACCAATCGAAGTATCTTTGATAATCTGCTTTAATGTGTCATTGAACTTGAAGTCATCAGTGAATGACCAGATGATTTTTTGGGTATCGATTTTGTTTTTCACAGCTATATCATGAAATTCAACAAAGAAGGTTTTAAGGTAATGGCCTACTGATTCTCCATTTTTGTTGTTAATTGCACTTTCAGTGTTCTGTACGACAAATTTGTCATCATAGCTGGCTTCATGTTCGCCATAATTAATGCAATATCCATTGTAACCGTCATCAAATGTAATATTGAAGTGTCCATTTTCTTGAGATTTTACGGTTTCTCCAATTCTTCGCTTGTTTTCACTTTCACTTTCTTCAATATTGCTTTCAGTATTTGCTTCGTTCTCTTGGGGCAATATAGTATTTGTAATTGTTTCTTCGGTGATGTTTTGTGCTGAGACAAAATTTACGCCGGATGTGATTATTAAAAAGATTGTAAATATTGTGATTAAATGTTTTTTCAAATTTTTCACCTCTTTTTTCTTGTATTAATTGCGTTGTAAGATGTTATATATAAACTTAAAGTAACCAAACGTTCACTATGATTTTAATAAATTAAATAAACACTGTATATGTATATTTTATTAAAAATAATTCATTTGATTTCAATTAGAATAATTTTAAGTTTTCTAATATTTTTAACTGCTCGTTTTATGCAGAATATTATTTTGCCAATGTTGTTTATTCGGGTTGGCAATTTGATTAGTGGATTTTTAAATGACTGCAATTTTTTCAATACCTCTGATTTGTGAAATTGTTGGGCTATTGATAACTTTTAATTTAAAAGAATTTTGCGTCTTTGAGGTTTGATTAGAGGTATACTCCATATTATTTCTTTTTTTTTCATTTTATGTCATGTTGGTAAGTACTTGCATTCGAAAACATGCATATGATATTATTTTCAGATATTAGAAACAACAAGGTGATTAAAATGAACTTTAAAGGAGTATTATTTTTAATTTTGGTGTCTTCCCTTTTAATAGGAAGCGTTTGTGCTGCAAGCGTCAATGACTTCAAAGTAGACAGCACATAAAAAAGCATTTATAGTGGCGAATATTATTCAGTACATGCGAATGGAAATCAGGATGCCGGAATCTGCATCTACAAAAATGTAAATGATGACGTTTATGATGATATGGAAAACGATGATGTTCTTGATCATGTAATTCATCATGATGGTAGTGAATACACATACGGTGATGATGACATGGCAATCTCCAAAAACTCTGACAAAACTGCAAACTTCACTGATTACGACCATGCAACCCACGGCATCTCTGAAGTTGTAAAACAAGGTGACCAACAATTCATAGTCGTTGCTTGGGCAAAAGATTCAAGCAGTATGGACAATGCTAAATTGACTTCATTATTAAGTGATTTCAATAAAAACAATAAAGTTTCCCCAATATCATTCTGATTTTAACTGGAATGCGGGAGTTTCAAATTCCCATCTTTTTTATTGTTTTAATTCTTTTTTTTATATCTGTGATAATAGGATAACTCTTGTGTGGTCAAATTCAATATACTTTTTAACATTGCTTTTTGGATTTTGCTTTGGTTTTTTTATATGGTATATGTTAATTGTGATGGATTAGGTTTGTTTAGGAAGGACATATTTTAAACAGTGAAGTTGTTTTGAAATCTTTGCAAATCCTCTACAATTCAATTAATATATCATAAAAACTAATAGTCTATTATGAAAGTTTTAGCCAATTTTGAAGATAATCATAAAATTCCATCAAATTCCACTTTGGATGCTTTGCTGGGTGGAGGTTTTGAAAAAGGCACAATAACTCAGATATTTGGTCCGCCTAGTTCTGGTAAAAGTAATATTGCATTGGCATTGGCAGTTAATGTTGCAAAAAGAAATCGCAAAGTAATCTATATTGATACTGAAGGTGGAATTTCAATAGATAGGATAAAACAAATTTCCGGACCTAATTTTTCAGATGTGGCTAATAATATAATTGTTTTTGAACCGACCAGTTTTCTTGAGCAGAATGAAACTTTAAGATCCATAGATGTTTGGATTAGAAAGAATCATGAACATGTTGATTTGCTCGTATTGGATTCTGCAGTTGCATTATATAGAGTTGATGATATGAAATCTGCCAAATTAAATAAGGAGCTTGGAAAGCAAATGGGAATACTGTCTAAAATTGCACGCACCTATGATATTGCAGTAATCATTACAAATCAGATTTATAATTCCTTCGATGATGAAGGAAATAATGATGTTAAGGCAGTTGGTGGAACTATTTTGCAGTACTGGAGCAAGGTTATTATCCAATTGGAACGTGGTGGTGAAATTGATCAGAGAATAGCCACATTAGTTCGCCATAGAAGCATTCCTGAAGGAAGAACAGCTACTTTTTCAATCACTTCTCAAGGAATTATTTAGGTACTTTTATTAATAATTAAAAATAAATATTTATTTTGGAATTGTTTGAGTGATAATTATGAGGGAAAAGGATTTCGATATTAAAAACCCTAAAAAGAAGTTTCAAAAAACTGAAAGGGTGCCTCCAAAAGGTTATGACAATGCAAATGACTTTTTTGAAGATATGTACATGGATGAAGACATGATTTGGATGGGACAAAATACCAACCATCTGCACGATGATACTATATCTGATGCAATGATTGAAGCCATTCGTGAAAAGACATACTGCAAATATCCTGCCCCTGAAGGATTCAGCGAACTTAAACAGTTAATTTTAGAGGATTTGGATTTAAAAGGTTTGGAAGTTTTATTAACTTCCGGAGCAACTGAATCTTTATATTTGGTTATGCAAGCATTATTGGAACCTGAGGATAATGTTGTTTTATCCGATCCTGGATACTTTATCATAGGAGATTTTGCAAACCGGTTTGCAAATGAAGTACGTTATGTTCCTATCTACTATGAAGAAAATGACTATAAATTAACTCCTCAACTTTTACGCGAAAATATGGATGATAATACCCGTATGGTAATTTTAATTGATCCGTTAAATCCGCTTGGTTCCTCATATACTGAAGATGAGCTTAAAGAATTTGCTCAAATAGCTAAAGAAAATGATTTATACTTATTGCATGATGTCACATACAAGGATTTCGCACGTGAACATTACTCTGTAGAAAATTATGCTCCTGGTCAGACATTAACAATTTACAGTTTTTCAAAAATATTTGGAATGGCTGGTTTAAGAATTGGGGGTGTAGTATCCTCAAAACCAATAATTGATGCTATTAAAAATGCTGTCGTTAATGATTTGGGTGTAAATATCATTTCCCAATATGGTGCAATTGCTGGTCTTAAATCAAAACAGAATTGGTATGATGAGATGAGGGAAACATGCTTTGAAAACCAAAGATTAATTAAAGAAATGGTTGATTCAATTGAAGGTGTGTTCCTGCCTGTTTATCCGTCTGATGCAAACATGATGGTAATTGATTTGTCCGGTGCGGGAATTAATCCTAAAGTAATGTCAAATTATTTGATTTCCAAAAAATTATTCACAAGAGAAGGGGAATATACCTCTGAGGATTTCGGTGACAGATATTTACGTATAAGTTTTTCTATTCCGACAGAAGAAATTAAAGTATTTTGTGAAGAATTCCCTAAAGCCGTTGAAGCTTTAAGAAAAAAATAAGGTTAATGGTATGAGATTGAGATATCATCAACCTATTCCTAATTTTTACAATCAAGAAAACCCTCACCATCCAAATAAATTTATTTCTGATGATTTTTTAAATGAATTTAGAGACATAGCCATTGCCTCCAATTTTGCGGGATTAAGTTATTCTAAATTAAGTGATGAATTTAAGCAGGAATGGGACATTGATTGGGACAACATTATTATTTTAAAATATTTCATGTCAGATGAAATACTGAAAATGGAACCTTCAAAGGAAAAATGCAAATTGATGGATGAGGAATTTCAGGAATTTGGATCCAAAACTTTTGCCCTTGCCGATATTTTACGGGAAAACGGATTTAAAGCAGATTTGATAAATCCATTGGATGACAGGGTTAGTCTAAGAGCAATTGCAATGCAGTCCAATGACGCTATCATTACACGCAGTAACATGTGCATGTTTAAGGAAGGTTTGAATTTGGGATTTTTCATGATTCAAACATCTATTGAAAACCTACCGTCCAATCCTGAAAATGAATTGAAATGGGTTGAAGACTACTGCTCGACCTGTGGCGTTTGCGTTGATAGATGTCCTGAAAATGCATTTGATGAAGATGGTAATTTTTTAAGAAGACAATGCACAGCACATCGTGAAGGATGCAGCTGTTGCATAGATTTATGCCCTTTTTATAAACGAGGTTATGATAAAGTTAAAAAAAGATATTTGAGGATGAAAAAATGAGTGATAAAATAGCTTTAGTTTCATGCAGTGGGTTAAGCCCATTGGGTTTGGTGGTAAGAGCTGCTAGTGTGGAGTTAGCTTTGGAAAATGAAAACATTGTAGCGGCATGCATTACAGAATATTCAGCCCAGCCAAACAATTGTTCACAGATTTTGGATGATGCTGATATTGTTACAATAACTGGATGTTCAGATGACTGTGCATCAGTAATATTGAATGAAAAAAATGTAAATTCAGTTAAAAATATTGCTGCAGATGCTGTTGTAAAAGCTTATGATTTAAATCCGCTGGATGCTGTTCGTTTGGATAGCGATGGAGAAAAAGCAGTGGAAATCCTGAAAAAATATATTTTAAAAGAATTGGAAAATATTTAAAAAAATTAATAAAAAGGGGATATTTAATCTGATAGGTAATAATATTCTCCTTTCTCTTTTTGTTCACGGTCTTTATAACTGTCAAGCTTGTTTACTCTTGGTCTTTTTGTTTCCTTATCTCTTCTGAATGTAATGTTTAGATTTCCTAAAAATTCATTCATTGCATTTCTAAGGTCAGTTGGTTTTGAAGCATGTCCGTTTAAACCTGGAGTTCCGTTGAATACCATTGCCCTATCGGAAATGTAGTCGATAAATACAATATCATGGTCTACAATAAGTGATGCGGCGTTTCTGCTTTCAACCATTTTACGGATTACTCTTGCAGCTATTAATCTTTGTTCCACATCCAAAAATGCTGTAGGTTCGTCGAAAAGGTATATTTCAGCATCCTGTGATAAAGTTGAAGCAATTGCCAGTCTTTGAAGTTCTCCTCCACTTAATCCTTTGACCGGTTTGTCAAGCATGTCGTTCAGGGTCAGCGGATTCATGATTTCACTTTCAAAGATTTTGCTTCCAAAACTTGGAGCATGCATATAAAGATAATCGCTTACGGTACCTTCAAAGTCTGAAACAATGTATTGTGGTTTGTAAGCTATTGTTACTTCCTCGTCCACTTCTCCGGTTGTAGGTTCTTCAACTCCTGCAAGCATTTTTGCAAAGGTGGTTTTACCAATACCGTTTGAACCGAATGCAGTTACGATTTCATCGTAGAATATTTCGCCTGCATCTGCACTTAATTTGAATCCGTCGTAATCTTTACTTATATCGGTATAACTTGCAAGTGCATCTCCTTCATCTTCTGGAGTTGGCGGTCTGATTGTAAATTCAATTGGATTTCTTCTGATTCTTACATTTTCTTCTGTTAAAAATCCATTTATATAAGCATTAATACCTAAACGAACACCTTTTCTTCCGGATACTACACCATATCCTCCGGGTGAACCGTATAAAATATGGATGTTGTCTGATAATGCATCGAGTGTTGCAAGGTCGTGTTCAATTACGAGAACGCTTTTTCCTTCTTCTGCAAGGGAGCGAATAACTTTGACTGCATTCAGTCTTTGTGAAACATCCAGCCATGATGTTGGTTCGTCAAAGTAATAGAAGTCTCCTTCTCTTAAAACTGTAGCAGCTATTGCGACCCTTTGAAGTTCCCCTCCACTCAAGTTCTGCATTTTTCTGTCCAGCACGTTTTCAAGTTGCAATTCTTTTGTAACGTAATCTAATTTGTTTCTTTCATTAACGTTTTCAAGCAGATCTCTAACCTTACCTTTAACGACCTTTGGAAGCTGATCAACCATTTGAGGTTTTAAAATGGTTTTTATGTTGCCTTCGGACAAATCCTGGAAGTATTTTTGAAGTGATGAACCTTTATAATACTGGATCACGTCATCCCAATTGTCTTTAGGATTTTCAAAGTCTCCAAAGTTAGGTATTAAATTGCCTGATAAGATATTCATTATTGTGGATTTACCGATACCGTTAGGTCCTAGAAGTCCTAAAACAGTACCTTCTTCCAATGATGGAAGGCCGAACAATTCAAATTGGTTTTGGCCGAATCTATGAATTGGATTGTCTGCAGCTTCAGGTAAATTAATGATTGTAATAGCATCAAAAGGGCAACGGTTTGTACAGATTCCGCACCCTTCACATAATTCTTCAGATATCAACGGTTTTTTTGAATCTTCATCAATTACTATGGTGTCTTCATCCATTCTAACACCAGGACAGTAATGAATACAAAGATAATCACATTTTTTAGGTTGACATCTGTCTTTGTCTAAAATTGAAATACGAGTCATTATAATCTCCTTAAAAAATATAATCATTAATAGTTTTATAGATACTATTTAATTAAATTATTGCAATGTTGTCTTTTTGATAAACAACTTTTTGTTATTTTCATTAGGGTTATTTTTTATTTAAATCTATTTTTCAATGTTTAATTAATTTTAAAAAATCATTTCAATAAAATATTTAAGGTTATTTTACAAAATAGTATATTTAAGAAATATTTTCTATGTGTTCATAGTTTTTTAATAAATTATTTCAATTGTCTGAAATTATAAATAGATATGGTTGATATGCTGCTTTAAAACAGCAGATAAATATTGAAATTGTCAGGGTATACAGTGATAAAATGAAACAGGCGATGATTGTTAGAACAGATTTAAAAATGGGCAAAGGAAAAATTGCAGCTCAGTGCTGTCATGGTGCTATTGGTGCATACAAAAAATCTCCTCAGGATAAGATTAGAAAATGGGAAAATGAAGCTTATGCTAAAGTTGTTTTAAAAGTTAAAACTAAAGAGGAATTGCTTGAGCTTAAAAAATTGGCTGACCAGAAAGGAATTTCAAATTATTTGGTAATTGATGCTGGACGTACTCAGATACCTACATCCAGCGTTACAGTTTTGGCGCTAGGTCCTGATGAGGATGAAATAATTGATGAAGTGACTGGGGATTTGAAACTTTTATAGTCTAACATCATTTTAATGGAAGCAATTTTTAATTAAATGTGGTAGAAATCATGAGTATAAAACAGGTTGTAAAAATTGGGGGAAGTCTGTTTCCAAATTATGCAATTGAACTGGCAAAACAGTTGAAAAACACTCACTCGGTCATTGTTCTTGGAGGTGGGGAATTTGCCAATCTTATTCGAAAATATGATTCTGAAATCGGGTTTTCCGAAAAGACCAATCACTGGACGGCCATTGATTGTATGGATATAATAGCAAAACTTGTCAATGATAAAGTGGATTCAACAAAGCTTGCCTATTCAATTGAAGAAGTTAACAGGATATCTCAAGAGGGATTCACTCCAATATTTGTTGTTTCTAAATTTTTAAGGGATGAAGATCCATTTGAATGTTCTTGGGATGTTACTTCAGACTCAATAGCGGCATATATTTCACACCTCTTAAATGCAAACCTTTTAATAGTAACAAATGTAAATGGTATATATACCCAAGAACCGAAAGAGCCAGGTTCAACATTCATAAGTAAAAT
>NZ_CAMHFP010000066.1 GCF_946184425.1 uncultured Methanobrevibacter sp.
TTTTATTTTAAATTTTTTTTATTTTTATTATTATTTTTATATTTTTTATATATTCAAGTTTACTTTAATTTTTTTAAACTTTAGTAACATTTATATAGTATGTTATTTAATTTATTAAATAGAGGTTCATAACATATTTGTTATTAATCGAAAATTGATCATTATTTTTAGTATACTCGAGAAGGGCTGAAAAACACCTCAGTTCTTCTCACCTCCTTAAATTTTTTTTAAAATATTAATACTTGTTTCATGATAATTATATTCATGATTAAAAAAATTCCAGTCATTGACTTAAAACAACACCTGGCAGTTAGCGGAAAATCCGGTATGAGGGATACTTATCAGCCGTTAAGAACAGTTTTTGCACCTTCATCCAATCCTGTTGAAATCGCACAGGGATTAAAATTGAATGGGGCTGATGAAATGTATATTGCTGATTTGGATTTGATTGAATCAAACGGACATAATATAACTGACATTAAATTGGTCAATACAATTCTTCCTGTAATGTTTGACGGAGGAGTAAAAAATTGTGAATCCTTTGAATTTTTCCTTGATTATGCATTTAAGATTATTGTTCCAACAGAAACTCTTGAAAGCATTGAAGAAATGGAGAAAATCTTTGAAAAATATCCTAAAGAAAGAATTGTTATAAGTATTGATGTCAAGGATAATGAACTGTTTTCAAAAAACTTGGATTTGAATTTATCCGAGTTTAAAGAAATTATGAAAAGATTGGATCCGAATGAAATAATCCTTTTGGACATTAGTGGTGTGGGTACTGAGAAAGGATATAATCAGAGTCTTTTAGACGAATTTTATGACATGAAGGATAAGTTAATAATTGCTGGCGGATTGAATAAGGAATCCATTGGTGAGTTGGACTCTCAGGGTATAAAAAAAGTGTTGATTGGAACTAGTCTTCATTCCGGAGAAGTAAAGCTCCTAGACTAGTATACTTAAAATTACATATGGGAATAGGCAAGCTACTACAAATAATACTATTCCTAAACCTAATTTTGTTTTGCTTTCTTCTAATGAACCAGAAATAACCATTATGATTGCTAAAAATCCTAAGATTACAGGTATTATATGTGAAAAAATTGTTGTTCCAATAGTTGCCATTTTAAATCACTATTATATTTATTAATTTTTAAATTATTTAAACATAACCTAATTTAAATCTGTTTTTAATATTTTTTATCATTTAATAAAATTTTTATTCTATTATTGATAAATGTATATCTATGAGAATTGATACGCATCATCATCACAAAAAAGCGGGACAAAATCTGGCTTTTGTATTTTTTATGAATCTGGCATTCAACATTATAGTTATTGTTGGAGGCCTTGCAACTAACAGTGTGGCGATTCTTGCCGATTGTATTCATGACCTGTCAGATACAATTTCAATTGCTTTGGCTTGGATTTTGGAGCATGTTGCCCAAAAGGACTCCAATGACAAATATTCCTATGGGTATCAGAGGTTTTCCATTCTTGGTGCGGTTATCATTTCAGTTTTTGTTATTATAATGGCATTTGTAATACTGTCTGAAGCGATTCCGAGATTGTTTTCACCGGAAGGCGTGGATGCTGAAGGAATGCTGATTATTGCTGTTGTTGGAATAATTTTCAAGTCACTTTCAGTTTACAGACTTCATGATGGGGAAACTTTCAATGAAAAGGCAATTCTCTTTCACCAGTTAGGTGATGTATTTGAATGGTTGGCAATTTTAATATTAAGTATTGTATTGATTTTCTGGGATGGCGCACCATATTTGGATCCTTTTGTATCAATTGGAATTGCAATATGGCTTATATTTAATTTGGGAAGAAATCTATACAAATCCATAGAAGTATTGCTTCAAAAAACTCCAGATAATTTTGATGTGGATGAGTTCAAATCACAGATATTGGCAATTGACGGAGTAAATCATTTTGAAGACTTCCACATTTGGTCACTGGATGGAATTGATTCGGTGATGACCTTGAAAGTAAATGTGGATTTCGGAAAAAATGTTGAAAATATCAAAAAGGAGATTTATGATATTTCAAACCGATATCATGTTGTTGACATTACTATTGAACTTGATTAGATTAATATTTAAAGTTGATGAGTGTTTATCATGACGTTAGTTGTTGTAGGGCCAGTTACAAAAGACTTGATTGTTAAAGGGTCTGAAAAATCTCAAAAAATTGGTGGTGCGACCTATTTTCAAAGTTTTGTTTTTGAAAAGTTTTATGAGGATTACATTGCAGTTGTAAATTGCAGTGATGAAAGTTTGGTAAATGATTTTCCAAATTTGGATAAGGTTAAAGTTATCAAAAAGAATGATACTCATTTTTTTATAAATAAATATCCTTTTGAAAACAATTTGGATATTCGTGAGCAGTTTAGCAATTTTGCTGATATTTCAATTTTAAAAAGCGATTTGGAAAATATTCTGGAGGATATTGATGTAGAGGGGTTTGTGATTAATCCTTTGAATCGTTATGATTTTCCGCCTGAGACAATAGAATACTTAAAAGGTTTCAATGTGCCGATATTTTTATCGATACAAGGTTTTTTAAGAGTTCCGGATGTGCGAGTAAATGAAAATTACACTATCAGATTATCAAGGTTTGACGGTTTAAATGAAATTTTATCTGGCATAAATGCAATTTTTATGGATGAGGCAGAAGCAAAATTCATTGGTGTCTGCTATAATGTAGATGAGATGGTTGTAACTGATGGTTCTAATGGGTCTCGAATAATATGTAGTGATGAAATAAAAATTGATGCAGTTAAATGTGAAGATGTGGTTGATACTACAGGTTGTGGAGATACTTATATGGCAGCTTATATCTCACAAAGATTAAATGGAGAATCAATTAAAGATTCAGGCATTTTTGCGTCAAAAATATCTGCTGAAAAATTAAAAAAGTTGGGACATTATTAGTGGAAAGCCATCAAATAGTGGATATGCAAAAACTAGTTTAATTCGTTTAATTAATGATTAAATGGTTAATTTATATTTGTTTGCAATTATACCTCAAAATAACCATTTTCTTAACTTTTAGAAAACTTTATAAATATATATAATTATAATTATATATGGTTCTTAATTTTTTTTAAACACTACAAAGGGTCATCATGTTAAACAAATCATCTAATATAATCGAAAAGGAATTTAAAAATTTACGTAAGGAGTTATTAGATTTAACTTTAAGAAATCAACTTCTTAATTTCAAATCTAGAGCGAAAACTATCACTATAGTAAATCAGTCTCCAATAAATCTTTATCAGACATTGGTTCTGCAGGAAAACAAAATGTATTTTGTAGCCAATAAAAAAGATAAAAAGGAAGACAAATCTTCAGTTTGGGATCATATTCCATTTGATTTTTCCAAGTTTTCTGAGGGAGATAAAAAGTTAGCCACTGATTTGACTCCAAAAGAGCTTCAAAAAAGATTATATTATATTAATAACCAAGCAAAAACAATGCTTCAGGAGCAGGGTTATAACATTTTGTATTTGGCAATCGGATTTTTGCAATGGAAAGACAAATCCAAACCAAGACAAAAAAATAATGCTCCATTAGTATTGATTCCGGTTGTAATGGAGAGAAAAAAGGTTGGTGAATCATTTAACCTTGAATGGACTGGAGAAGATATTCAGACAAATATTTCCCTTAAGGCTAAATTGTTGGAAGCTGGTATTGAACTTCCAGATTTTGAATTTAAAAAGTATGGTGAAGTTATAGACCATTACATTGCCAGTGTACGTAGAGCTGTATCAAGAATGGAAGGCTGGGAAGTAAACAATAATGTGGCTTTAGGATTCTTCAGTTTTACCAAATTCGTAATGTATAATGATTTAAATCCTGATGCTTGGGAAGACAATGTTGATTTAACTAAAAATGAATTGATTCAAGCTATTTTTAATCCTGCAAAGAATGATCAGGAAGCGTTCAGGGAAGAAGACATTGATTCTCAGCTTGAATATCAGAATATGTATCAGGTTCTTGATGCAGATTCATCTCAAATTGCAGCGATTCAGGATGTTAAAGCGGGACGTAACTTGGTCGTGGAAGGTCCGCCGGGAACTGGTAAATCACAGACTATTGTGAACTTGATAGCTGAACTTTTAGCTGAAGGAAAATCCGTTTTATTTGTTTCAGAAAAAATGGCTGCGCTTGATGTTGTAAAAGACAGATTGACCGGTGTGGGGTTAGGCAAATTTGTATTGGAATTGCATTCTCACAAGACTCGACGTAAAAAATTCTTGAAAGACCTGCAAAAGGCAACTAATGTAAGGGCTCAGGAACCATTGAACATTGATCAGACAATTCGCAAACTTGAAACTTTGCGCCGTCAGTTAGATGATTATTCTCAGATTATTCATAAACCTTCATTTGCTGTAAACTTATCACCTTTCCAATTATATGGTATGAAAGAATCAGCAGATGATCATTTTTCAAGAAAGAATGCTATAATGCCTTTAGTAAGATTCCAAAATCCGGAAACCATAACTCTTAAAGAATTGGATGACATGAAGGTGTCATTGGAAAACTTGGCTGAATTGTATCAAACAATTTCCAAAGAAAATCCTTGGAGCAAATGTTCACCAAAAAGTTTGCTGCCTGCGGATTTAAGGGAAATCGAAATGTTGATTAATGATACTTTGCATGCATTGGACAATTTCCTGGTTGAACGTGGAAGAGTTTATGATATTTATGGAATTAAAAAACCGGATACATTAAATGAATTTCAAAATTCACTTTCAGCATTTGAGATAATCAAGTCTCAGAATGCAGAATTGATAGATGGTAGTATTCTGAAATCAGGTGCATGGAATAATAACAATGATGATGCATTTAAATTAATTCAGGAGCTTCAAAGGTATCAGAAATATGCGGTAATTTTAAATAAATTCAATCAAAGTATTTTACAAGTTGATATTGACAGGTTAATCTATGAGTTAAGAAACATTTCCAATAAGAAATTTAGATTCTTCAATAATAAACAGCACATAGAACTTGTGGAAAGATATTATGCAGTACCGGTCAATGGAAGTGTGGATGAAATTATCCGAGATTTGCAAGAGGCAAAAGCAGTTATTAAAATAAGAAATAATTTAGAAGCCAATAGGACATTAGGTGAAAAATATTATGGGGCATATTGGCATTTAAATGCAAATCCTAATGATTTAAAGGCTATTGCAAGATGGATGACAGAATTCACTGCTCTTGTACGTGAAGGAACTTTTTCTGAAAATACAATAGATTTGATGAGTAAGGACTTATTTGATATCAAACCCGAAAGAGATCTTGCGGATTACATTGAATCCGGTGAAGAATTTGTACGTGTACTTTCAAAACTTAAGGATAAACTTAATCCGAGAAGTAAATTGATTTTTAAAAGAGAGACTGGTGATGTAAGTTTTGAAGCATGGCAGGAACAATTATACAAATGGAGAGGTCAATTGTCAAGTCTTCACCTATGGTCTCAGTACTTGAATACTAAAAAAGGTTTGAAAAATTCAAATGCATCAATGTTTGTAGATTCAATTGAAAAAAGAAACATTAAAAAAGATGATATTGAAGCATTAGTTGATGGTAACTTTGCAGATTCACTTTTAAATATCTTATTTGTTGAAAATCAGGAATTAGCTACATTTATTGGTGAATTGCATGAAAATAGAATCAAAGAATTTAAAGATTTGGATAAAAAGATTCTTATCTTAAATAGAAAGAGAATTTTCCATAAATTAAACAGTAATATTCCAAAAATCTTCGGAGGAACAGAAAATCCTCAGGCAAAAATACTTGCAGGGGAATTTACAAGGAAAAGTGGGCATATGCCTGTTCGTAAACTCCTAGAAAAAGCTGGAGGGATGATAAAACAAATTAAACCTTGTTTTATGATGTCTCCATTATCCATTGCACAGTATTTGGATCCTACAAATGAAGAATTGCAGTTTGATGTAGTTATTTTTGACGAAGCAAGTCAAGTAAAACCTGAAGATGCACTGGGTGCATTTATGAGGGGTAAAACAGCAGTTGTCATGGGCGATACTCAACAATTACCTCCTACTTCATTTTTCGACCAAATGTCTGATGCAGACAGTGATGAGGAAGAGGCAACTTCTTTGGATATGGAAAGTATATTGCACTTGTGTAAATTGTCATTCCCTGTAAAAATGCTAAAATGGCATTACCGTTCACGTCATGAATCATTGATTACTGTATCCAATAGGGAATTTTATGATGATGACCTATTGGTTTATCCTTCACCGTCTCATTCAGATCCTGAATTGGGTTTAAAATTCCATTATAATCCTAATACTCAATATTTGAGAGGGGCTTCATCTAAAAATCCATTAGAGGCAAAGGATGTTGTTGATGAAATTTTCAACCACTTTGAAAAATATGGGGATACAAAAAGTTTGGGTGTAGGTACATTTTCTGTTGCTCAAAAAAACGCTATTCTTGAAGAATTAGAGGTAAGGCGTAAGGAAAGGCCTGAATTTGAGCCTTTATTTTCAGAAAATAAAGATGAACGTTTCTTTGTCAAAAACCTTGAAACAATACAAGGGGATGAAAGGGATGTTATTTTAATCAGTATTGGTTATGGTTATGACCAAGATGGTAAAATGTCACTTAACTTTGGTCCTTTAAATCAGGACGGTGGTGAAAGAAGGTTAAATGTATTGATTACACGTGCAAGAGAAAAATGTGTTGTTTTCTCAAATTTCAAAGCATATGATATGAATTTAACTGCAAATCCTCCATACGGTGTAAAATCTCTAAAAGAATTTTTAGAATATGCAGAAAATTTGACTTTAGGAACTCATGAACCTGCTGTTCATTCTAAAGAACCTTTTGAAGATGCAATTGCAAGCTTTTTAGAAGAAAATGGTTACATGGTAGATAGGCAAATTGGTTGTGCAGGATTCAGAGTAGATTTAGCTATTGTTGATGATGAAAATCCGGGTAAATATATTTTAGGAATTACAACAGATGGAAAAATGTATTCCTCAAGTAAAGTAGCACGTGACCGTGACAGGCTTCGTGAACAGGTGTTGACAGGCCTTGGATGGAAACTGTATCATTTATGGTCAACAGATTGGTATAGGAACAGGGATTTGGGACGTAAAAAACTGCTGGACTTTGTTGAAAAATCAATTAAGGAATCCCGCGAAGAGGAAAGGCGCAGATCTGAAGAAGCTAAAAAATTAGCAGAAAAACGTAGAATTGAAGCTGAAAAAAGAGCTGAAGAGTTAAGATTGGCACATGAAAAAGAAGAAGCTGAAAGAAAAGCTCAAGAGGAATCAGAAACTGAAAATGAAATAAATATGGGTGTTATTGGTTCAAATGATTTTGTTGAAGTTGAAAAGGTGGATGACGGTGATTTCCTTGAAAAACCTATTGATGTAAGTGAAATAAATCCATCAGAATTTTTTGAAGATGAAACCATTGAAAGCGAAGTTAAAAAACAGGTTAAAGATGAAAAAACATCTGATGTAAAAGATGCTTCAGAATTTGTTGTTGTTGAGGATATTGTTGATAAAACGGATAATGTTGATGTTAGTGATGAGTCTGA
>NZ_CAMHFP010000067.1 GCF_946184425.1 uncultured Methanobrevibacter sp.
GTATTATATAAATAAATTAAAAATTTATGAACAATTAGTATCTTAAATAAAAAATATTAAATAAAATAGAATAAAAATAAATTTAAATGAATATAACTAAACTCATCATTCTTAGAAAAATAAAAAAATAAAAAAAATTATTAAGCACGTTGAATTAACAGCAACTTATTAATAGAATCAAGAACAGCCAAAATACTTGCCATGACAATATCCTGATTGGTGGACCTTCCGGTAGATTTATTTCCATGAGAATCAGAACTGATTACAAATACTTCTGCTAACGCATCAGTACCGCCAGTAATAGCTTCCAGATTATATTCTTCAAGTTCCACATCAATAGAATCCTGAATTAACGATTTAATAGCATTTAATGCAGCATCAATTGGACCAACTCCAATGTTAGCAGTTTCTTTTTCTTCACCATCAATTTCCAATTTTACAGTAGCCGTAGGGGAAACATTTGATCCTGAAGATAAACTTAATCCTTTAAGGACAATAGGAGTTTCACGAGCTGCACCTAATTCAATAGTAGCAATAGCTATCAAATCATCATCTGTGACAGTTTTTCCTGTATCGCCCAAAGACTTGATTTCATCAAAAACTTTACAAAATTGTTCTTTATTCAGGTCAATGTGATATTCCTTAAGTTTTGATTTTAATGCATTGGCACCTGTGTGTTTACCCAAAACAATACGTCTGGAATGACCAACAAGTTCCGGAGACATAGGTTCATATGTATTTGCATTATTTAAAATACCATGAACATGAATGCCGGATTCATGAGCAAAAGCATTATCACCTACAATAGGCTTATTAACTGGCATTTTCACACCGGTGAAACGACCAACCAAATTGGATAAACTGTATAATCTTGTTGTATCCAATCCCAAATCAATACCATAAGCAACTTTAAGAGTAATTACCAATTCTTCAAGAGAACAGTTTCCAGTTCTCTCACCCAATCCATTTACAGTTACATGAGCCTGATTGGCACCACATTCCAAAGCAGTTAAAGAATTAGCTGTAGCTAACCCAAAATCATTGTGAAAATGAACACTGATTGGAGTGGAAAAATTATTTTTAATGTCTGTAATCAATTCACGTGTTAAAACAGGTGTTAAAACACCGACAGTATCGGGAACATCTAAAAAATCAACTCCGGCATCAACAACTTCATTAAAAACCTCAAATAAAAAATCCCTTTCAGTACGAGTGCCGTCTTCAGCTGAAAATTCTACAGTCAGACAATGGTCTTTTGCATATTCCACAGCACTGACAGCAGTGTCGATGATTTTTTCTTTAGACATTTTAAGTTTATAATCACGATGCAGAGGGGAAGTACCTATAAAGGTGTGAACATAATCCAAATCCGAATCAATAACTGAATCAATATCCCCTTTAAGTGAACGTGCCAAACCAACTAAAGTAGAATCCAAATCCAAAGAGTTAATTTTTCTAGCAGACTCTATTTCACCTTTTGAAGAGGCTGGAAAACCAACTTCAATTTTATCAACACCCAAATTGTTGAGCTTTTGAGCAATTTGCATTTTTTCATCGACTGTTAAAGCAACTCCAGGAGTTTGTTCGCCGTCCCTTAAAGTCGTGTCAAAAATATAAATCTTATCGGCCAAATTCATATCGTCATTTTTTAGAACTTCAATATTCTTCATTTAAATACATCCAGATTGAATAATATAATTTTGTCTTTCAACAAATAAAACTTTTAAAAAAAGATAAGAAATAAAAACTATTTCCTACCTTTAATTTTTTTTACAACAATAACGAAAACCGCTAAAATTACAATTAAAACAGCTATTGAATAAAATAATTGGACTGAACCTGGAACCTCATGTTTTTCTAAGTTTAAGGAATACATATATCCAGAATCATCGCCAAAGAATAAGCTGTTTCCATTAATTACCGGTGAAGATGTGATTTTAGAGTTAAATAAAAATGTTCCAGGATTATAAGTAAATTCTTCAATACCTGTATATTTATTTAAAACATAAAAATTACCGTTATTGCTTCCAAAGCAAATCAGTTTATCCTTTAAGGCAGGAGTTGAGCGAACTTTATCACCGGTTGAATGACTCCATTTAACAGTTCCATCCCTTACGTCAATACATGTTAAATTGCCTTCATCCGAACCTACAAAAACACTGTTGTCATGTTCATCAACTGTAGGGGAGGAAATTATTTTATTATTTAAATCTACTTTCCAATTCAAAGATCCGTCAGCTTCATCCAAACAGTATAAGCTTCCGTCTGTAGAGCCAAAGATAACTGTTTCGTTAACATATGTAGGGGAGGATAAAATCTCATCACCGGTTGTATATTCCCAGTTTTTCTCCTTATCAGTTCCAATGCTATACATTTTTCCATTAGTAGAACCTATATAAATAGAATCATTGACAACTATCGGGGATGACTTAAGCTCACCATCTAATTTCTTATTTAATTGAACTTTACCGTCCTTATCAAAACCGAAGAGATGTCCGTCATCGCTTCCAAAGTAAATAACATCCTTATAGAAAAACGGAGTGGATTCAACATCATTGCAATCATAATCCCACATGATTTTATGAGTATTGATGTTTACAACTTTTATTCCATCTTCACAACCTATATATAACCTGTTGGAATTTACTATAGGTGATGAATTGGTTTTAGATTCCAAATCAATTTTCCATTCTTCCTGACCAGTTTCCATATCAATAGCTTTTAAAATTCCTTCACTGGAAACAACATAAATATAATCATTATAAATTGCTGGAGATGAATGAATAGGAGATTCCATGTTAAAAGTCCAAAGATTAGTTACAAAATCTGAATTTTCAACTCTGTAAGCAGTATGATTAAAGTCTCCCGCAAAAGAATTCCAGTTTTCACCAGCAATTGGAGAAATACATAATATAGCTATAATTAATCCAATTAACAATTTTTTATACATTTAAAAACCTCCTATACATCCCTGTTAAATCGTTTTACACCTATTATAAAGAACAGAAGAGTAAAACCTAAAAGTATAACCAAATCAAACCATACATCGCCCAATGTTTGGCCTTTAAGCATTATTCCTCTCATTGCATCATTCAAATAAGTTAAAGGGAATACATATGCCAGTTTCTGTAAAATCCATGGCATGGTTTCAATAGGGTAAAATACACCTGAAACAAACATCATAGGCATGGAAAACGGCATGACTATTTGAGCATAGTCCTCCTGAGTGGAAGTTCTTGCTGAAAAGAAAATACCGAATGAAACAAAACATAAAGCACCCACGACCAATACAATAAACGTCTGCAGTATTCCTCCCTTGATACTGACATTGAACAGTAAAATAGCCATTACGATTAATATTAAAGCTCTAAATAATTCAATCAGAAGTTTAGCTGCGATTTTACCACCTATTACAGTTGAAACAGATGTCGGAGTCATGAATAATCTTGCAAGTTCACCTGTTTCCCTTTCACCGGCAATGGTCGCACCCATTCCCATCATACAACTGAACATCACTGTCATTCCTAAAACCGCAGGAACTAAAAAGTCGATGTATTTAATATTTCCATAAATCTTGTTAATATGTAAACTTATATCATCCTTAAAATTGCTTAAGGAATGAACTAAAGAAGGTTCTATACTTGCATTTTGTGTGGATACACTTGTTTGGGAAGCGGCGACCACATTGGACAATCTGTAAAAAATACCCTGAGTGGAAGATTCAAGAATCTGTGAAGCCATCTGATCTGATGAATCCAAATATAAAGTAACCGATTTCTGCTGAGAAGAATCATCATCATAATCCGATGGTAAAATAATGGCCGCTTTTACTTCACCATTATCCACCCTATGTTTTCCCTCATCCATATCATCAATAACTTCCACAACATGATATGTTTCAGTAGTTTTTATAGTATCTAAAGTTAAATCAGTTAAATTACCGTCAGATTGAGAAACGACGAGAATTGGCAAATCTGTCATTTCACCACCCATTCCATAACCAAACAGTAAAATCATGATTATTGGAAATGCAATGATGGATACTAAACGTCCAGGATGTCTTTTAAGAGAAATCAATTCTTTTTTAATCATCCACCAAAATTTCTTAAGCTCTAGCATCTTCATCCACCTCCGCCGTAGCCTTTATAAACACATCTTCAAGAGAAGGTTCCTCAGTATAAATTGATTTGATAATTCCGCCGGAAGCAATAACATCTTTTAAAATATTTTGAACAACCATATCATCAAAAGCATCTATTCTTAGATTAATACGACCGTTTCTTGCAATTTCTACACTTCTCACATCATCCATATTTTGAAGATTGGAAACAATATTCTCATCATGATTTTGAAGCAAGAATGACATTTTTCTTAAACTAAGATTTTCCAATTTTTCCTGAGTTGATTTTGAGACCTCATTTTCAGAGTGAATTTCAGACAATGCATCAGTTAATTCCTTTTTATTTTCCTCTAAAAGAGAATCTTTTAGGCCCTGCGGAGTATCATAAGCTACCAAATTGCCAGTGTTGATGATACCTACATTATCGCAGAGCATATCAACTTCATGCATATCATGGGAGCATAAAATAATAGTATGACCATTATCATTCAATTCACGAATTAAATCCCATAGTGTACGTTTTGTAGTAGGATCAAGCCCAATAGTCGGTTCATCTAAAAATAAGATATCCGGACGGTGAACCAGACTGGCCACAAGTGAAGCCTTTTGTTTCTGACCCCCAGATAATTGACCAACCCTTTTATCTCGGGCATATTCAATATCCACAAGTTCCATCAAATCCTCAATGCGGGAATCTCTTTCATCAGCAGGAATTCCATAATAATCAGCACATAATTGCGAATTTTCCATAACAGTCAAATCCTTATACAGACTTACCTGCTGAGGAACCATTCCCAAAAGATTTCTTACCTCATCAGGATTTTTTTGAACGTCATATCCGCAAACAGTAGCACAACCAGAGGTAGGTTGAATCAGACAGGTAAGCATCTTAATAGTTGTGGTTTTGCCTGCCCCGTTTGGGCCTAACATTCCAAAAATTGATTTATTCGGAATTTCTAAGTTAAGAGAATTAACAGCCTTAAAATTATTGTTATAAATTTTTGTAAGTTCATGAGTTTCAATTGCGTTTTTCATTGTTAATCTCCTTTCCAGTCATGTCTTCAATAAAATTAATCCATGAAGGATTAGTTAAAATAGATTTCATGTGACTTTGAATATGATTTAAAACTGTTATCCCCTCACCAGTTATTGAATAATACTTGACTCTTTTATTGTTTTCATTAACTTTCCATTCTCCAACAATTAACCCTTTTTTCTCCATTTTGGATAATATAGGATAAACTTTACTGGAGTTGATAGAAAAATCACATTCCGTATCCTCAAAGTTAAAAAAATCATCCAGCTTCTTCATGATTCCATAACCATGAATAGTTTGTTTTGAAATAATCCATAAAATCAGATTATGAGTTATTCCATTAGTAAAAAATTTTATTAACTTTTCAGGAGAGTTATTGATATTTTTTTCTTCAGTCATATTTCACCATATGTCAAAATTTGATATATATTAACATTTATTATATATATGAAACTAATATTTAAATATGAAACTTGGATTTACAACATTAGCGCTATTTATGGAACCTACAATTGACATAATCAATCTAGCAAAAAAACACCAATTTGAGATTATTGAAATACTTGCGGAAGATCCATTATACGAAAAAGACAATACTCCATTTATAGACTGTGGATTAGATATTCGTATGCATGCAGCCACTGTAGACATTAACATAGCGAGTATTAATAAAGGAATTCGAGCAGAAAGTGTCCGCCAAATGATTTATTGTGGCCAATATGCAGAAAAGATTGGGGCAAAAACAATAACCGTACATCCGGGAATAATTGGAAGGAATGAACCTCATCTTAGAAAATGGGCACTGGAAATGGCAATAGAAAGTGTTGGAGAAATTATGGACAACACAAACGTGGAAATTTCAGTTGAGAATATGCCGGTTCGTCAAAAGTTTTTAGGAAATAAGGTCGAAGAAATCGAAATGATTCAGGAAGCAACAGGATGCAGTCTGACCATAGATACAGGCCATGGAAATACATGTGGAAACCTGGAAGAAATGCTTGAATTAAAAAACATTAGTTATTGTCATTTAAATGATAATGATGGAGTTAAAGATTCACATATTCCATTAGGTGATGGAACTTTAGACTTGAATTTACTAAAAAAGATTGATACTGCAATTATAGAGTTAAATAACTTCGATAATATCTTAAAAAGTAAAAAAGTTATTGAAAACTTATAATTTATTATTTTTTTAAAGTTATTAGTTATAAGTTATAACTGAATTAATTGTTATCACTTATAAGTTATAAGTTATAAAATCAAAAAAAATAATCAGAAATCAATTTGAGTGACCTCAAAAATATCATTGATAACATAATCTGTCTTATCCATCATTTTAGGAGACACTTCTTCCTGCTGTTCAATGGTTAAAACACTTACATCAGCTTTTTTAAATGCCAATAAATCATTAAGACCATCACCAACCATCATGACCTTATATCCGCCATCTTTTAAAATAGAAACAACTTCACATTTTCCCCTGGTTGAAACGGTTCCATAAGCATTGTCTTCAGGAACATCCAACATGTTGGCCAATCTGTTAATAGCACCCTTTCTGTCGCCGGAAGCTATATAAATTTCAATTCCTCGGGATTTTAAGGTTTCGACAGTTTCAAAAACTTTAGGAAAAAACTTGCCTGCTGAAGTAATGGTGTATGCAACCTGACCCAAATCCATGTCTACAATCAAAGCGGACCCATTGCACAGTTCCATGTGAGGAATCTTCTCACCTAAAATATCAAAGCCGTCTGTAATGTCTGAAATTGTAGTGGCAGATTCACGGTCAAGAATTTCTTTAACTTCAGCTTTTGAAACCTGTTTTGTAGAGAAACTAACATCAAAATCAATATTATACTCTTTTATTACATCGGAAATTAAAGTATTAGGGTCTAAATTAAGGAGTTTGTTTGTATTAAACTGAAGAACCACCAACGCCAAAGCATCAGCCGAATCTATTAAATCCAGAGAGTTGATGTTGGTAAATATGTCTCCACTGAATACATCTTTAATAACCCTATACCTCTCAATTAATGTTCCGGAGTTATCAAATACAACAGCCTTTTTCATGGTTAATAATAACATGAAAAAAATATTTAAAATTTGTGAAAAAAAACAACTTTATAAACCTTAAAAAATAAAATAATAATATTATAATTTACGATTATTAAGGTGTTTTAATGAACGTTATTGAAAAATTAAACTCCATTAAAAGTGGAGAAATGACAGCTAAAGAAAATGTTGAAGGCTTCATTAAAGTTATCGATGAAAATAA
>NZ_CAMHFP010000068.1 GCF_946184425.1 uncultured Methanobrevibacter sp.
CTTGTAGAAACCATGTCAAAATTTAAGTGAATATCGATGTTTTTTGCTTTTTTTATCAAAAAATTGATATTTGTTCTTTATTTTATATTTTGACATAGTATTGTTCTTTTAATTTTTCACTTGAATTTATTCTTCGCAAAAAAAATTTTCACTAAAATGCTTAGATTTTAATTTTGAACTATTTAATTGCTTTAATTTCTTTACACTTGAAATAATACTTAGTATTGATTAAAAAAACTAATAATTAGTAATAAATAGTAGAATGGAGAATAATTATTAATATGTACGCTAAAATAAACTATTCTCCACATTATTATTTGAATTCTAGACATTTAAACCTTTTGGATTTTGGACTTGAGATTAGTGGGAAAACTCAAGAAGAAAAACTGTTTAAAATTGGTCAAAATTAAAATAGATTACTTGACTTCGTTGAATTAACATTTAATTATGCAAAATGGATATTTCCAAAGTATTCCTGTGATTATAGTAACCATATTTACAATCAACCACAGTTATTCACCATTTTGGCAATGAAAACTTACTTAAAAACAACATATCGTGAAATAATTGAAATTTTAGACGTTTCTGATAAAATAACAAAATATTTGAAACTTAATAAGCTACCTCACTACACTACAATCCAGAAATTCTTTGTAAGAATGTTAGACACAAAATTAAAAGATTTAAACAAATTATTATTATTTATACAGCCAATTGATTGTGAATTGGCCGCTATGGATGGAACAGGACACACAAGTGATTATGCAGACCATTATTATGCAAAAATTAGGGGAAAATGCCGAAAAAGCTACATTAAAAACCATATCGCCATCGATGTCGACACAAGAATGATCCTAAATTACGCAGCAAATAGAGGTCCAAAATACGATACACAATTCGCAATCGCATCAATAAGACAATTAAAACCATACAAACCACACTACATCCTAGCAGACAGAGCATACGATACAGAACCTATAAGGAAATGTATGAATGAAGAAGTGGGAGCATTCGACCAAATACCATTAAAAAAAACGAGCAAAAACAGGACATTACAGACTAAACAGTTCAACAATCTTCTGGCATGACGTTTATGCACGAAGAATGAATGTAGAAAGCGTAATATATATAATAAAAAGAAGATTCAACGGAGGAAACTATAGTAGAAGCACAACACTTCAAAATAAAGAAACAAAACTCAAAGATGTATTGTACAATATTTATAGAGCAATTCAGGTATTTTAAAAATGGTTTCTACAAGGTTAATTTTTATTAAAAAAAAACAGCATATAAAAATTTGAAATTTAATTAAATAACTAACATCCATTGCATTAATTGACAATTTAACTGCTCATATACTATCAAAGGAAAAATTAGATATTTCCATCAAACTTATATTTTAATTTAAATATATAAAAATAGATAAAATTCCTAATCTTTTAGCCCATTAAAAGCAGTATTATTTCCAAAATCTTGGATAAGTATCAGGTTTCATGAAAACCTTAGAAACATTAACTGCAAAACCATTGTCAGCCTCGAAAAGTTCGTTACTAGTTAATAAGGAATTACCGGAAGCAACTAATTCACCTTTTAATGTTTCAATTGCTACAATATCATTTTTCTGAATATTGTCTGCTAAACTTACTATTCCGCCACAGGCTAAATCAGCACCATGACAAACTGCATCAACGGCAGAATCTTTAATAATAATTTTTGGCAGATAATCCGCTGCCCTTTCCATAGGCATTATTGCCTGACGTAAAAACGACTCATCACCATCTTCCTTCCAAAAATGAAATGCATCAGTAACATCCTGTAATGTAACAAGATTATTTTTTTCTGTAAATGAACCTACCTGTGTTCTTCTAAGTTCAGCCATATGAGCTCCAACACCTAAAGCTTCACCAATATTATGGCAATAAGTTCTCACATAAGTTCCAGCTTCACAACCAATTCTAAATAGAACATCCCTTCCTTCAATTTCATAAATAGTGGAATAATAAATATTACGTGTTCTCATTTCCCTTTTTACAGCAGATTTTACAGGAGGAAGTTGGAATATCTTACCTGTGAATTCATTAAAAACTTCACGAATTTTATCTTCTGGAACATCCCGATGGAATGTCAGCAAACATACATACTCTTTAGGAGCTGTTAAAAGAAGTTGTATTGCTCGGGTAGCGTCATTTAAACCAACTGGTAAAATTCCAGTTACCTTCGGATCTAAAGTACCACCATGCCCAGATTTTTCTAAATTTAAAATACGTTTAACCCAAGAGTCTATTTCATGAGATGTTGGTCCTGAGGGTTTATCCAAATTAATAACCCCTTTAGAAATATATTCAACAATATCCCTTTTTTCAGGTTTGCAACCAAATTCAGGATTTGTAAAACTTTTAGATTTAGTAACCATATCAAATTTCATGAAAAAACCCTTAAAAAAAATAGTAATAAAAAAAGTTATGAATAATAATTAAATTATTCATTGAATTTATAAGTCAGCTAAAGCTGCTTTGATAGAATCTGCATCACCAGAAACATCGATAGAATCTTCTGTTGGTTCTAAGTGAGCAATATTACATCTTCTGTTTTTTACAGCTTCACCAATAACTTCTACAAAGTTTTCATCGATAATTTCAACAATTGCGCATTTTTCACCTGCTTCTCTACCAGCAGTCTTAACACATACTCTACCTACTTCGATTGATGCCATTTATATCACCTTTAATGTTTGAATAATGATTTCTGATACATTTTCAGGATTAAAAGTATCAGTATTTATAATTAAATCATAGATATCCATATTTGAAATATCAATATTATGGATTTCCATATATCTTAAGGCTTCGCTTTTTTCACGAATAATAATTTCGTCTTTAGCTACATCTACAGATTTATCTTCCCTTTCAGCGATTCTTTGAGAACGAACATCAAATGGTGTTACCAACCAAAGTTTCAAATCAGCATTATCAACGAAAAATGCTGATAATCTTCCTTCAATAATTAGATTGTCTGAAGATTTAGCTTTTTCAGCTTGCCTTCTGTCAATTTCTTTATCAATATCATCATTACCTTCAGCAAATTTACTAAATTCAAGAACACTCATACCTCTTTCAGCAGCCATTTCTCTAAAAACAAATCCTGCAGAAATATAAGGAATATTCAACTTTTCACTGAGCAATTCAGCAGTTGTAGTTGTTCCTGTACCCGCCAATCCGCCGATAGTAATTATCATTATTTTCTAGCCTCGTTTTTGAAATGTTTACGAGCACAGCTTGAACATAAGTAACCACCGAATGGACGGTTAGGTCTTTTAGCTGTTTTTGATAATTTTCCTATTTCATATGGACGTCCACGTGGAACACCATGTAAAACTGCACCACATTCAGCACAAACATGCTTAGATGGTTTTTTCTTTTTATATCTTAAAACATTTTCTCCACCAGGAGTGTTTTTATGAATTCTTTTATATGATCTTGATCTAAACCTATTTGCAGGCATTTAATCACCTAATAATTAATTTTTAAATAAATTTAATAAATGTGTAATAGCGTATTCAAAATAGAATACTATAATATCTCTTTTTCATCATTAATAAATGTATGTTTAAAAGGTTGATTTTAGAACCCTTGTTTGAATCCTAAGAATTTTCTTATAATCTGACTCATACCAAAAGTACATATCATATACCATAATAACCAACCAATACCATACGGAATAGTTGCTGTACCACCATATACAAAATGACCAATAAAATGCCATACTGGAGTTAAAGTAACCCAATATACAGTTTTAGGTAAAATAATAACTAGATTATGAATTGCAGAATTTCTCAACCAGAAAAATATCAAAATAATCGGAACAAAAGTAACAATCATTGGTTTGAACTGATTTGTCATCATTTTACTTTGCATTTGCATCATATCTGCCTGTTGAGCCTGAAGCTCAGCAACACGTTTACCGTCTCCCCTCTTTTGAGCATCTCTAAGTTCACTTTGGAACTCCTTCATTTTTACTTGCACATCATTCATTTCATCTTGGTCAACCAGATATTTATTAGCAATAGTTGTAATTAATGAAACGAAAAATGCAATAATTAAAACAGTCAAAGCCGGATTAGCTGGGTTAGGGTCTAAAGCTAAAATTGGATTGAAAATTGCATTCATTGCACCATAGACCATTCCAATTGGATCAACCATAATCATACCTCATAAATTTAATACATTAACTAATTTTGAAACTGAAGAATTTAAATGATTATCATGATTTTCAACAATTTTAACAGTAGCTCCAGTTAATGTGGCATATGCCATAGAAGTAGCTCTGTTCATTTGCTGATGTAAATCTATTTCTTTTGCTTTTTGTACATCTCTAGAACGTGTATCATCATTTAATCTTCTGTAAATGATTTCATCGGGATTAGCTTCAATCAATATGAAAAGATCTGGTTGTAATTGTTCTAAAACCCAAATTGGCAAACCTGGTAAAAATCCAGATGGAGTGTTAATAGTACAATGAGTATCTACAATAACATTATCATTTTCAGATCTTCTTTTAATCTCTTTAGCAGCTTCAGCTTGAATTTCTTTTTGAGTTTCAGCTGGTAATTTTCTTAAAGAATCCCTATCTTCAACAATTTCTTTTTCAATTGCTATCTCAGTCATTATGTCACCATAATTCAAGTGAACATAATCAACTTCTTCAAGTGCTTTGTTAAGCAATGTTGTACTTCCAGAACCTGGAATACCTGTTAATACTACTAATTTCAATTTAATCCCTCACCTTTTTTTAAAAAAGATAAAAATTAGGAGATTTAATCTCCTCCTAAAACTTTCCTAAGAATTGGATTTGCAGACATAAGTTGTTCCTCTGCCATTTCTTCATAAAGTTTATGAATAATACCGACAGTAAGTAAAACACCAGTACCTCCACCTAAAGCACCTGTTAAATCTGCAAGGAAAGCAATAAGACCCACATAAATACCACTTATAATGGTTAATGCAGGAATATATTTTTTTAATATTTTATATAATTGACGTTTACTACTTCTAAAACCAGGAATTTGTATACCTGAATTATAAAGCTGTTCTGAAATCTTTTTAGCATTTAATCCACTAATTTCTACCCATAGATATGAGAACAACATACAACATGCAATGAAGAAAATTGCATAAATAAGTACATGAAGCGGTTCTGTTACAAACATATACCATTTAGGTGTTGATAATGCCCATGCAATACCATCAATAGGTTTACCATTTTGAATATGGCCAAAGATAGGCACTCCTACTTTTTGGAAAAGATTTGCAAATAATGTTACGTTTACAAGTAATGCACTTGTTAAAATTACAGGCATGTTACTTGAATAAACAAATTTTAACGGATATTTACCAACAGATCCCCTAATTCTTCCGTGTCCTCTAACACTACCGTGAGAAATAGGAATTTCAACCCTCATAGCTTCACCATAAAGAACAACTAAAAATACAACAATAGTTGCAAACAATGGAATGAGAATAGTGAAATCATATACTCCTGTAGTTGCCAATTGGATAAATTTTGGAATAATACCTGCTAGTAAACCATCAGTACCGCTTAAAATACTGAAAGAACCTACAATAATTGCTTGACATACACCTGCCGCAATGAATAAACCTATCCCACTTCCGAATCCCCATTTGGATACAACTTCATCGAGATAGATAATAACTAATGCACCAACAACAAGTTGTGCGACTAATATTAATGTATATGAACCGTCGATAGGAGTAAGATTTCCGGTAAATACTAATACACTAGCTTCAAAAATTGTAAAAACAATTGATAAAACTTTTTGTGTAGCTTGGAAGTGAGATTTATCCTTATGAGAAGACAAATCCAAATCCAAAAGATTTGAACCAACTAACAGTTGTAAAACAATGGAAGCAGTAACAATTGGCCCGATACCTAAAGTAAGAATAGAACCAAAACTTCCAGCCATTACAGCTCTTAATTGAGCAAGGTTATCGATAGCTCCTGGAGCAAGACCGTATAATGGAATTAAAGTCAATATAAAATATACTACTAAAACAAGAGCTGTCCATTTAAGTTTTTCATTAAAATCTTCTCTGTGAACAGGAGATTTTACTTCTGGAATAAACCTAAATATTGGCTCTAAAACTTCTAGTGATGACATTTTATTCCTCTATCATAAAGGAAAAAGCTATAATTCTATAGCTTCTCCTCCTAATTCTTCAATTTTTTCAATAGCTGATGCTGAAAATTGAGGTGCTGAAATTTTGAAAGCTTTAGTAATTTTACCTTTAGCTAAAACTTTATCATAACCTAAATCAGTGACATCAATAACAATAGCATCACCATCTTTAGATGCTACACCTTTAGCGATTAAATTTTCAGCTTGTTCTTCTAAGTAACTTAAATTAACTGCATTAATTTTTTTAATCATTTTTTGAGGTCTTTTGAAACCATGTTTACCAAAGTGGTCTGGGTCGTGAATTACAGTCCAGGTCCAGTGTTGTTTGCCCATACCTGCTTTTCCTTTACCACCTTTGTTACCTGCACCTCTACGTTTTTTAGTACAGCCTCCACCGTTGGATCTAGAACCTCTTTGTTTGTTAATTTTACGTTTTGTTCTAATCATAATATACACCTGTTTTAAAGCATTCTTGTTGCAAGGTCTTTAATATCTTCTCCCCTGTAACCTAAAGATCCACCTTCGTTAACAGATAAACGAATATCTTCATATCCTTTTCTTGGAGGGTGTAAACGGAATACAGGTTTAATACCTACATCAGCCAATTTAACTTCAGAATTAATTAAAGCTTCAGCTAATTCTGCAATGTTGTTATAATCAGAATTTTCTGCTACATACTCATCAGTAACTTTGTTGTTACCTGGGAGTCTACCTCTTTTAGCGATTATTTTTGCTAAAATTTCAGCATCAATTTCTCCCCAAGTGATGTAATCCTTAGCTTTTTGAAGCATACCTTCGTAACTAGGATTTTCTTCAA
>NZ_CAMHFP010000069.1 GCF_946184425.1 uncultured Methanobrevibacter sp.
AGACACAGTAAAAAGAGTAATAAAAGTAAGAAGATAACTCCTTTTTATCTTCTTCAATTTTTTTATTTTTTAGAAAATTTTTTCCATCATGATTCTCATTTTCAGGCATTATAAAATTCATGGTTGGGATTATAAACTTGTTTTAATGGATTCTGCATTCAATTATTCTATTTTGTAGTATTGGTCTGTGTTCTTTTTTTAGGTTATATATTGAAAAGTTTTATAACTCATTAATTAAAGAAATATGTCTGCTGTTATATTTCTAAAAATTAGTATTGAAGGGATAGCTATTTTTTCAGCATATACTAAAAAGAGTGTTTAAATGAATTACGATTTGATTATTGCCAGATATGGTGAAATTGGACTTAAAAGTCCTAAAATAAGGTCACGTTTTGAAAGAAAGCTAGTTAAAAATATTAAAGCTACTTTTGATTGTGATGTTGATAGAAATCAGGGAAGAATTTATATTCATCCTGAAGATTTTGAAGATGGTGTAGAAAAATTAAGCAGGGTATTTGGTGTTGTCTCATACTCTCCTGCAACTTCAACACATACAAGCTATGAAGATATTGATAAAACATTGACCGAGTATGTTGAACAGTTGGTTAAAGAGGATTTGATAGATGAAAATACTAAATTTGCCATTAAATGCCGTCGTGTAGGAAAACATGATTTTACCTCACAGGAAATGGCGGCCCACTGTGGGGGAGTTGTAAGAAATGTTGTTCTGGCACCTGTTGACTTGACAAATCCTGAGTTGACAATATTTGTTGAAGTGAGGGAAGATGATGCATATATTTTTCATGAAAAAATCAAAGGTCCGGGCGGACTGCCATTGGGAACTCAGGGAAAAGTCATTGTACTTTTGTCAAGCGGTATCGATTCTCCTGTTGCAGCATACCTGATGATGAAGAGGGGCTGTGAGGTTGTGGCTCTTCACTGTAATAATGATCCGTTTTCAGGTCCTAAAGTCACTGAAAACTTCAATAAGTTGGTTAATCAGTTAAACATATATGCCAAAGGAACTCCAATAAAAAGAAGAGTTATTGACTATGGTGAATATTTACAGACAGCTAAAGAGAAGGCACCTGAAAAAATGACCTGTGTTTTATGTAAATCAGGAATGTATCGCATTGCAGAAAAATTAGCCCGTAAATTGGGGGCAGATGCCATTGTTGATGGAAGCAGTGTGGGACAGGTTGCTTCACAGACTTTATCAAACATACTGGCAACAAGATATGGTGTCGAAATGCCAATTTTATCTCCGTTGATAGGTCTTGATAAAGAGGAAATCACAGCTATTGCGAAAGATATTGGAACTTTTGAAATATCTAAAATCGATGATGGGGGATGCAGTGCAGTTCCTAGGTATCCTGAAACTCGTGCCGATTTAGAACGTGTAAAACAGGCATGTGAAGATATGAATCAGGATGCTGAAGTTCAAAAAGCTTTTGAAAATATTAGAAGATTGGATTAATATTTTCATTATTTACTTTTTTTTAAAATAACTCTGTTAAACATAATTATTATATAGTATACTCCTCAAAAATAATAAATGTCTAGTAAATAAATAATTTACTAATCGAGGTATTAAAATGAAAACTACTGTTAGTGTAATTAAAGCTGATATCGGAAGTGTGTCCGGACACTGTGTGGCACACCCAGAATTAATGGATATCTGTGACAGTGTATTAAATGACGCATTAGACACTGGTATCTTAAAAGATTACTATATATCCCGTTGCGGAGACGACATTGACTTAATCATGACCCACGACAAAGGGGAAGAAAACGAAGAAGTACACGAAACTGCATATAATGCATTCATGAAAGCTACTGAAAGAGCACGTGAATTAAAATTATATGGTGCAGGTCAAGACTTATTATCTGATACTTTCTCTGGAAACATCAAAGGTATGGGTCCTGGTGTGGCAGAAATGGAATTCAAAGAAAGACCATCTGACCCTGTTTTAGTATTCTGCTGTGACAAAACTGAACCTGGTGCATTCAATTTACCAGTATTCAGAATGTTTGCAGACCCATTCAACACTGCTGGTCTTGTAATTGACCCATCATTACACGATGGATTCAAATTTGAAGTATTCGATGTAATCGAACACAAAAAAGTTATTCTCAACTGTCCTGAAGAAATGTACGACTTACTTGCATTAATCGGTTCCACCGGAAGATACGTAATCAAAAGAGTATGGAAGAAAAACGGTGAAATCGCAGCAGCAATAAGTACCGAAAGATTAAACTTAATGGCTGGTGAATACGTAGGTAAGGATGACCCAGCATGTATCGTAAGAGCACAATCCGGTTTCCCTGCAAACGGTGAATGTGTAGATCCATTTGCATTCCCACACATGGTAAGTGGATGGATGAGAGGATCCCACAATGGTCCTATGATGCCGGTATCTGAAGCAGAAGCAAACCCAATCAGATTCGACGGACCACCTAGAGTAATAGGTTTAGGATTCCAAGTAGCTAACGGTGAATTAATCGGACCTGTAGATTTATTCGATGACCCTGCATTCGATCCAACCCGTGAACAAGCTGCTAAAATTGCAACTTACATCAGAAGACACGGTCCATTCGAACCTCACAGATTACCTGCTGAAGAAATGGAATATACTTCACTTCCTGGTGTAATGAGTAAATTAGAATCCAGATTTGAAGATATGGAATAGATTTAAGAGATTTCAACTCTCTTCTTTTTTTTACTTTTTTTGTTAATGAAATATTTTAATCTGTCGTGTTTTTTTTATATTTATTCGTTATGATGAACATCCATATTGAAATACTTATTTGCTGTGTTGAACAATTGCTATAAAAGATTATTTTTTGTGTGCAGTTATTATCGTAAAGCTGCTTGAATTGATTGTAATTCTGCAGTCATCGACTTCTACATAGTAATTTTTACCTTCTTTTGTTACAGTCGAATTTTCTTGTTTCAATTTGGAAATGCAGTAGCTTACAGGTTCTTCACTAATTTCTAAATTTTTCTGTATTCTTCCAATTCCCATTTCAGTTGTGTGGATTTTGCCGATATTTTCAATTAAAATTTTCTTGTGCATCTTATCACCTATTTTTGGCACTTTAGTAAATGTAATAATTAGTTATTTATATATTACTCTCCTATTTAGTATTATGTCATTTTTAAAATTCATTATTAAAAATCCATTCCGGAGGAAGACTAGTGCAGTTCTATCAATTGTAGGAATTGCAATTGGGATAATAGTGATAGTTGCTCTTGGTGGAATTACAGACGGTTTGGTTAACACTTTTGAAGAAACAATTCATGCTGGGGGTGCCGATTTTCAAATTTCAGGAAAGGAAACCGGAGACTCAGCATATGGGACAAATACAATAAATGCTTCCTGGACAGATAAGATTGCAAATGTTTCTGGTGTGGATGAGGCCTATCCGATTTATGTTGTTTTGACATCTGTCGGAGATGATTATAGAAATACATTGATAGGAATTGATCCTAATGGGACCACTCTTGCCGATATTTCAATGAAAAATGGCAGGATATTTGAAGATAACTCATCCGAAGTTATTTTGGGCGAAATCTATGCGGATGACAATAATTACTCTGTTGGAGATAATATTGAAATCGACGGGGAGGACTTTGAAGTGGTTGGAATCTATGAAACCGGTGACCAGAATATGGCTAGTGGGGTATTCACTTCAATTACTAAAGTTGGAGATTTGATGGATGATGAGGATTCCATCTCAAACATTTATGTAAAAGTCAAAAAGGGTCAGGACCCTCAGACTGTTGCAGACAGAATTGATGCAGAGTATGGAGATAATATTACGACAGTAACTTCCATAATGGAAATGACTCAGATGGCAGATATGCTGAACATGCTTCAGGCATCAACTTGGGCGATTTCACTTTTAGCTATTATTGTTGGTGGTTTGGGAATAATCAATACCATGTTGATGTCAGTATTTGAAAGAACCCGTGAAATGGGTGTTTTAAAGGCAGTCGGATGGTCAAATGGGAAAATCCTGACTATGATTGTAGGCGAATCTCTGGTGATTACAATTGTGTCTGCAATCATCGGTTCACTAATAGGATTTTTGGCATGCACATTTTTAGGTCCTCAAATGGGTATCGAACCGTTATTCACTCCAAAAATATTTGTTCAGGCATTTGCAATAGCTATTTTTGTCGGAATAATTGGAGGAATATATCCTGCAATCAAGGCGATGAAATTGCCTCCAACAGAGGCATTGAGGTATGAGTGAGGTGATAATATGAATGCAGTAGAAATGAAGAATGTTTATAAAAGTTATGAAAACGGTAATATAAAGGCATTAAATGGCATTGACCTCACTATAGGGGAAGGTGAATTCGTATCAATAATAGGTCCTTCAGGTTCGGGCAAATCAACTTTGCTGAATATGCTTGGAGCTTTGGACATTCCGGATTCAGGCAGTATCAATGTTGCTGGTCAGGATTTGAATACTTCAAAAAAATTGAACGAATTCAGAGCCCAGAAAATAGGATTCATTTTCCAGTTGCATAATCTCATTCCAAATATTTCCGTTGTGGAAAATATTGAAATTCCTATGTTTACTCAAAAATTATCCTCCAAAGAAATGAGGGCTAAGGCTTTGAAGTTGTTGGATGATGTAAGTCTTAGAGATAAGGCAGACATAATGCCGAACAAATTGTCTGGTGGGGAACGTCAGAGGGTGGCTATTGCCCGTGCACTTGCAAATGACCCATCAATAATATTGGCAGATGAACCAACAGGATCACTTGATTCCAAAACAAGTAGTAAAATCCTTAAGCAACTAATCGATTTGCATGAAGATAAAAATGTAACATTGATAATTGTAACTCATGATATGGATGTGGCCAAACTTGCGGACCGAGTTATTGAAGTTCTTGATGGTGAGATAATTTCTGCAGGTGATGATTCATTGATTAACAGTAAAATAGATGTTTAATTTTGGATATGGTTGTAAAAATAAATCTTTAGATGATTCCATGAATCATCCTTAAAGCATCTAACAATCCGTGACTGTATTCGATACAACCGAATGCAGTTCGCATATCCTCTTTTTCTAAATAATATTTTGAATCATTCCAATAATCAATGGCTCGGTCATATACTTCTTTTTCTTTTCCTTCAAAAGTAATGTCAGCCACTTGATTCAAATTTCTTTCCAATTTTGCTATATCCTTAGCTATTTTTTCCGGACTTTCTAGTTCAGTCATTCAATTGCCTCCAAACGTGGAATATTCTCTGTCCAACAGTAAAGTATGATAAGATTACCAGTATGTAAATGATGTATGTGAAGTAGATGTCTCCAGCGAAGTATCCGATTATTGATCCAACCATTAAAATAATCATTCGAACTGCACGCTCTGCAATTCCTATGTTGCATTCTACTCCCTGTGATTCTGCTCTTGATCTTACATAACTTACGCAAATTGCAGAATGGATTGCCAAAACACCAACAAACCAGTCGCAATATCCTCCAAATATTATTCCGATGTAGATTATTGCATCTGCAAATCTGTCCATTGTTGAGTCCAGAAATGCACCAAATTTTGATGATCTTCCGTGATATCTTGCAACTGCGCCATCCACCACATCTAAAAATCCTGAAAATAAAATGGCGATGCATCCTAATAGTAATAGATGATTTGCAAAGCCATATGCTGCAATAACTGCAACAAATGGGGATATGACTGTTACAATATTTGGATTTATATTTAAATTTCGAGCGAGTGGGTTCAATATTTTTGTCAATAATGGTCTTAGAGATTGAAGCATAATTTATATATAAATATTTCATCTAATATAATTGTTAGGTAATGAAAATGAAAATATTGAAGACTAGTCTTGAAACATTGGATGAAAAGGTAATTGATGAAGCTATTGAAGTTTTATCTAATGGTGGTGTTGTTTTATATCCGACAGATACTGTTTATGGATTGGGTGCAAATATTTTTAATAATGATGCTGTTAGAAGAGTATTTGAAATCAAACAACGAAGTTTATTAAAGCCACTTTCAATTCTAGTTAGTGATATTCGAGCTATTGATTTGGTTGCAAGAGTTTCAATACATCAAAAAGAAATAATCAATGACTATCTTCCGGGACCATATACATTTATTTTGAAAAAGGAAAATGTTGTTCCTAGAGTTATAACAAGTGGTTCTACTTATGTTGGTGTTAGAGTTCCGAATAATACTATTTCACGTAGGCTGGCCAGTTTATTTCCAATAACAACCACAAGTGCAAATATTTCAGATGAAGAGGTCTTATCTAATCCGACTGAAATTCTTGAGCAATTGGACTGCGATGTTGATTTGGTAATTGATGTGGGCGATTTGAAATCAAACCATGCTTCAATGATTGTGGATTTGTCCAAAACAGTTCCAAAAATAATAAGGAGGTAAGAGATTAATAATTAATCTCTTCTATATTTGATTATTAATATTGATCCTAATATTAATATTAACAATATTGATATAGGTACTTCATATCCAGTGGTATGTTTTAGAAGATTATTCTGTTTATTTTGAGTTTTTTCATTTTCAGTTTGGGCAGGGGTAGTTTTTTCGCTGTTGCTTTGAATTATTATTGTTTGGTTTTGTTCGGTTTTGTTTTGTGTTGGGTTTGTTGTTTGGTTTTGTTC
>NZ_CAMHFP010000070.1 GCF_946184425.1 uncultured Methanobrevibacter sp.
AATGATATGGAAGTATCCGAAGTTCATAGTATAATTAAACAAACGAATACAAGAAAAAGCCAAAAAAATAAAGAAAAAAAAGATATGAAAGAAAAAGTTACAAATTTGTTTACTTCAGTACAAATATGGTTTTTATCACTTGCAGTTTTTTGCATTTTTGCATCACAGGGAGAGTTATTATTTGAAAATCTCGATTCCGTCGTTAAAATATTTATTCCATTGATAATATTCTTCATTGGAAATACAGTTATTGACTTATTATTATCCGAAAAAATTAATTTCAGCTATGAAGAATATGCAAGTTTAACCATGACCACACTTGCCCGTAATTCACCATTAGCCCTTGCAATTGCAATAAATTCTTTCCCAGGACATGAATTGATAGCTATTGCATTAGTTATTGGACCCTTAATTGAGTTACCAGTACTTTATATAATCTCAAAGCTCTGTTTAGGGATTAAAAACTCAGGATTATTCTTTGTTTGCAGATTATTCTAAATAATCATATTTAATGAAATGTTAAGAATACCATATATACATATTGCTCAAATATCTTAAACAAAATAGGCAAACGATAACCAATAGCCAAAATAACCAATAAAAATATTGAAATTAAACCAAAACGTTTGTAAACTTTTTTTGAAGACAATGGCGCGAAAATCTTTATTCCAGAAGGAGTAAATGAATCCAAAACGATATGGGAAAACAATCCTAAAAACAATGCAAGAACAATTTCAATATAACCCAACTTCAAATTGGGCATTAAAAACAAACTAACAAAAAATATTGGTAAAAATACTAGTAATAACTTTTTATTTAAGAATAAAAAACTTAAAAGAGCAATTAAGACCGCAAATATAATGTAAGAGTTATTTAAAACAGTGAAAACAACTACCAATTCATAACCCCAAATCAATATCAAAGCGACAGCAGAAGTTAAAACTAAAACCCCAAAAATTGAATGTGTAAAACTTCTGTGTTCTGAAAAATAGAATGTTACCCCCAAGAAGATGATAATCAATCCTATAAAATAAGGCAATTTAAGGATATAAAGTGAAATAAACACAATTAATCCTAAAATAATCAACTTATAAACATGTTCCTTTTTGAATTTATGGTCAAAATCAGGAATATTTGCACCGATAAATGTTAAAGCAATTAACAGAGGATTGTAAAAAAACATCAATGCGAGCAATAGTGCAAATAGAGAGTGTCCCTTATAAGAAGATATTGAAATCACCTTACTTATTTATAATAAATTATAATATAAAGTAAATTGCCCAAGAGCATTTGAAAAGTAATAATTAAAATCAGATGATATAAAATAACAATTTTGAGAATTTCTCAACGCACAAAAATATTTTGCTAAAATAATATCCCTTAATTTGTTAAAAATAAACTAAACACCAAAATAAGACAAGAAACTTTTCATTTGAAGATAAGACCTTTCGACACTGCCTTCACCAACACTAGCAAAAGGAGATAAAACCTCAGCAGTAACAGCAGGAATTCTTTTTAAATTGCACACATCTTCAACTGCACCTTTATAAGATTCACCTGCAGAATCAAGAGCAATTATCCTACAGTCGATATCTCTTGCAATATAATTTGCAATTAAAAAACTTTCTGCAGTTGGAGACTTTGTTGAAAAAATTGATTCGAAACCAGGATTTGAATTGTAAGCTGTTGAGTGGAAATCACCTACAAAATTAATACCCAATTCTTCAATTTTCTGAATAATTAAATTACTTAAAGAATTATTAACATGAGCTGCACGATTTAAATCCAAAGTATTAAAAAAACGTTTATTTTCCATTGTTGCTTTTGGAGCTGCAAATGGAATAAAAAATAAAGTATTATTAACTTTTTCATTAACCAATTCATTTAAAAGTCGAATGTTTGCAATCTGTGAAGGTAATTCATTTCCATGAATTCCAGATAAAATTAAAATTTTATTGCGACCATTGCCCAATTTAAAAATTGGTGTTCCAAAAACTGATTTTTTCAAAATGAACTTATTTAAATCGTTCAATTCAATCTGATTAAATACCTGCACATTTCTTGAAACATATCCTCCAGATAGATTTGAGACATAACTCATTTCCAAATTATCTGCACATTCAACTTTTTCAAAATCCATAATAATATTATACATAAACGCTCTTATTTATAAATTAGGGATTAAATTGAAGAAGTATATTAAAAAATTAATAAGGCTCATAAATTATGAAAGAGATGCTGAAATTGACCTGATGACACATGAAATAAGTTCAATGTCCGGACAAAAAAGAGAAGAATTAGGAAGAGCCATTAATAAAGTTAAAGGAAAACGGATGGGTAAAGAATTAGGCATGGAAATTGTTCAGTTTGGAAGATCAGAAATTATTGACACCGAAATTAGTGTCGGTGATATGGTTTTAATCAGTACAGATAATCCTTTAAGAAGTGATTTGACCGGAACAGTTACAGAAAAAGGAGCAAGATTTATAAAAGTAGCTTTTGATAAGAGAATTCCAAAATGGGCATTGAAAAAGAAAGTCAGAATTGACTTATATGCCAATGACATAACTTTCCGGAGAATGGAAGACAATTTAAAGCATTTAAGCTTAAAAGGAAAAAATGCTCTAGAATACATGTTGACAGATAGAAATCCGAAAAAAAATAGAAAAACCCCCTATATCAACTACATTGATGAAAATTTAAACAAATCTCAAAAAAATGCAATAGAAAAAGGATTATCTTGTGAAAATTTCTTCCTGATACATGGTCCATTCGGAACAGGCAAAACCCGAACACTTGTTGAACTAATTTCACAGGAGACAAGACAAAATCACAAAGTGCTTGCAACAGCAGAAAGTAATGCTGCAATAGACAATATTTTGGAGCGATTAATGGAAAATAAAAAATTAAATCTGACAAGACTTGGACATCCCCAAAGAGTGTCTAAAAATAACATTACATACTCACTTGCATATAAAGTCGAAAACCATAAATTAAACAAAAAAATCAAAAAAATTCACAAAAAAATTGATAAACTAATCGAGAAAAGAAAATCCTTCACCAAACCAACTCCACAATTCAGACGTGGTTTTGGAGATTATGACATTCTATTTCATGCATCCAAGGGAAAAGGTGGAAGAGGAATAAGTGCTGAAAAAATGCAGTCAATGGCACAATGGATAGAATACAATCAAGAAATTGATGAATTGCATTCCGACATAAAACGAATTGAAAACAAAATGATTAGAAATATCATTGAAGAAAGTGATGTAATCCTTGCAACCAATTCCTCTGCTGCTCTTGAATCTATTGCTAATACCAAATTTGATGTAGCAATTGTTGATGAAGCATCACAGGCAACAATTCCAAGCATATTAATTCCAATAGCTAAAGCTCATAGATTTATCCTTGCTGGAGACCACAAACAACTGCCACCAACCATAATAAGTAATAAGGCAAATGAACTTGAAAATACTCTATTTGAAGCATTAATCAAAAAATATCCCCCTAAATCACAATTACTGAATATCCAGTATAGAATGAACAAGCTCTTGATGAAGTTTCCGAACTCCGAATTCTATAATAATAGTCTAAAAAGTGATGTTAGCGTAGATAAAATCAATATCAAAGATATAATCGGATCCAGTTATAATGAAGAAGCACTGCTTTTTATGGATACTTCAGATATTGACAAAAACCATGAAAATCATTTAAAAGATTCAAAATCAATAATCAATAAAGTCGAAGCTGAAATTGCCGTAAGAGTGGCAAAAGACTATTTGACTGCAGGAGTTAATGAAGAGGATATCGGAATTATAAGCCCATATGCTGACCAGGTGAAAATTATCCAAGAAAACACATCGGTTGAAGTGAAAACAGTGGATGGTTTTCAGGGAAGAGAAAAGGAAATAATTATTATATCCACAGTCAGAAGTAATGATAATGGAAATATAGGATTTTTAAATGATTTAAGACGATTGAATGTTGCAATCACCAGAGCAAAAAGAAAATTAATAATAATTGGTAACAAAGAGACATTGAAACACAATCCCACATATGCAAGACTTATTGAATTTGTTGAGGATGAAAAGTTGCTGATAAAAATTTAGGTATACCTAAACTTTATATACTATGAGATACTATTTAATATTAGCGAGTAAAATTAAAGCTCGAAACTCTTAATTGGGGTTTTGATTTTTCAAAATGTCCATATAACTTTCAACCTCAATTATACCCTCAATTAAGAGTTTTCTTCTGTCAACCACTCTTTCAAAAATTTTGTTGATTTGAACTTTTTTCATTAAAATTAATAGTTGAATTTTTTTTATTCTGTTTAAAAATAGTTAAATTATAATAATTCTTAATAAAATATATTATTAGAGTAATTATGAATAATGCATTAAAATCAAAAATTATCATGTTTGCCTCAATGATGTTGTTCATGATTTTTTATATGGTGCTATTTGGAAGTAAAAATGCAGTAATCGGTATGATGGTGGTCATGGCAGCGTTCATGAATCTGAGCAATGATTTGTCATTTAAAGCAAAATCTTCTTTTATTAAAATACTGTTATTGCTCCTGGTGTTAGGCATTGCATCGTTTTTGAATAATCCATTAACTATCTTTGGATGCATATTGACCTTTGTTGTCGTCTTTGCAACTACTTTCACATCATATAATCTTTTTGGTACCCATGTTTATTTACCGTACCTGATGATATATTTTATGATGGTTGGAATTCCGGTTTCTGTTGAAATGCTGCCAATGAGGCTTTTGTCTCTTGTCTTCGGCGCGGTTTTCATCGTCGGATTGAATATGACAATTAACAGGGAAAAGGATTATAAACTGTCAAAAGCAACTATTGACATATTAATTTCTGAATTAGACAAAGCCATAGATTTGAAATTGGATGGAAAAGATGTTTTTTCGGATAATTTCCGTACAATCAACGGATTTTATTTGAGTATTTTAAACAGGTCCGAGTATAAATATTTCCCCTCTGAAATTCACAAATCCGTTTTGAATGTTGTCAAATCATTTCAATACATTGGAAAGATTATATCTGAGTATGATTTGTCAAATAAGGAACTGCTTTACATAAGAAGTGTTTTGTCTCAAATCAAACATATTGATTTGGAGGACATATTTGAAGGCATTGAAATAGACTCAAAAGTAATGTATCTTGTTTTATTGAACTTGGAGATAATTTCAAATGAAATCAGGAAAGATTTAACCGATGAAATACTGCTTCCGGATAAAAACACATTAAAAACCCAGTTCAAATCATTAATCAGACAGTATTTCAGTTTCAGATCCGTCAAGTTTACTTTTGCATTTAAAATGGCCTTTTTAATGTTTGTCTGGCAACTACTGACGCTGATGTTTAATTTGCCCTTTACAAAATGGCTGTATTTCGCTACAATCTCATTAATGTTACCTTATATTAATGATGTTGCATATTCTGCAAAGTCACGACTTCAGGGAACATTTATTGGAGTTTTTGTTTTTGCAGCAATTCTCATAATTGTCCCTTATCTTAACGTTTCATTTAATGTAATTGCTGTTGCAGTAATGGTTGTCTGTATGTTTATAATGGTCATTAAATTGGAGGATAAACTGATTTTGACAATTGTCACTACTGTGATATCAGTCATGACTGCACTGATGTATATTCCACCACCTGAAGCAATGGAATTGAAGATATTGTGGGTAATTGTTGCAGTTGTAGTTGTCACATTATTCAATTACAAATTCCTGCCTTATTCTGTTGAAATCGAAACAAAAAACAATCTGAAAACATCTTATATATTAAATCAACAGTCAATCGATTTGGTTAAACAGAAATGCATGGCAACGGGACCCGATAAAAAAACAACATTATTGGTTTTAAGCAATGTTGTACGGGAAAACATTGAAATAACTGAGGAAAACCGCGAATTATATAATCTGCAGGTAAAAATTACTGATATTTGCAATTTCATTTTGAATTATCTGGATTTGATTCCAATATCCGATGATTTGGCTAAAAATTTGGTTGAAATAATTGATGGTAATGCATTGGCAGATGTAAATTTAAATATCAAAGATAAAATATTGGCATATTCAATGGAACATGTCATGAGCTTGTTTAAAGATGAACAGAGGATTATCGAAGGATTTGA
>NZ_CAMHFP010000071.1 GCF_946184425.1 uncultured Methanobrevibacter sp.
GATTAAGTCAGAATCGGATTGGTCTAACCATTCGTTAACGATTTTTACTGCACAGAAGTTACCACACATTGTACAGGTGTCTTCTTCTTCAGGAGGTCTTTGGTCTCTTTTTGCACGTGCAGCTTCTGGGAACATTGCACATTCATATTGTGCTTCCCAATCGAGTTTTTTACGAGCTTCAGCCATAGCTAAATCTTGTGAACCGTCAATTTGTCCGGTTGCTAAATCTCCAGCGTAAGCTCCTATTTTAGTTGCGATTACACCTTCTCTTACATCATCTGGGTCTGGGAGAGCTAAGTGTTCTGCAGGAGTTACATAACAGATGAAGTCTGCTCCTGCTTTTGCAGAGGATGCTGCACCGATAGCGGATACGATGTGGTCGTAACCTGGTGCCACATCACATACAATAGGTCCAAGCATATAGAAAGGAGCGTTGGAACACATTTTCTTTTGAATCATTACATTAGTTGGAATTTCATTGATTGGGATGTGTCCTGGTCCTTCAATCATACATTGTACTCCAGCTTCACGTGATCTGTCGATTAATTCTCCTAAAATGATCAATTCTTGGATTTGAGCCCTGTCAGTTGAATCAGCGATAGATCCTGCTCTCATACCGTTAGCAAGTGAAAGAACTACATCATGTTCTTTAGCAATTTCTAAAACGTAATCAAAGTTTTCATATAATGGATTTTCTTTTTCATTTTCAACAATCCATCCGGACATGAATGAGCCTCCTCTTGAGACTAATCCTGTTACACGTCCTTGTCTTTTAAGTCTGGTTAATGTTTCAATATTGATACTACTGTGGATTGCCATAAAGTCAATACCGTCTTTTGCTTGTTTTTCAATGGTATTGAATAAATCATCTTCAGTCATGTAAATTACGGAACCGTCCCTTCTAATACTTTCAATTGCAGCTTGATAGACGGGTACTGATCCCACTGGTAATGGGGACATGTCAAGTACTCTTCTTCTTATAACATCCAAGTCTCCACCGATACTCAATTCCATTAAACAGTCGGCGCCGTTGTCAATAGCGATTTGTGCTTTTTTGACTTCTTCATCAAAGTTAACAATATCAGTTGAAGTACCTACAGTTGCATTTACTTTTGTTCTAAGTCCTGCACCAATACCTGCTGCTTCTATATCTCTGTGCACATTCCCTGGAATAACAATGGTTCCGTTAGCGACAGATTTTAAAATAAAATCTTCTGAAACACCTTCAATTTCTGCAACATGTTTCATTTCATCGGTTAATATACCTTTTTTTGCATCACTAATTTGTGTCATCTTAAATCATCTCTCAATTAAGATTTATAACAGTCAAATTTAATTTAAAATATTCTCATAGTAAGTTGATATTCATTATTTTAATTTAATAGTATTTAAATTATTGGGATTATTGGTCAATTCTATTTTATTTGATTTATTTAAAGTTTTTTTTAAAAAATAAGTTAAGTTAATTTTTTATAGTTGAATTAAAGCGTTATTGAGAAAAATAAAGTTAACTTTAAAAAATAGTAAAAAGAATAGATTTAATAAAATCCATTCATTCTTTCAAATGCATCGTCAAAACTAGGCATGTTGGTTTGACAGCCTTGCTGTTCGACAATAAATGATGAAACAGATGATGCAAATTTAGCTGATTCTTCTAATGATTCTCCATTTAAGAATCTTGATAAAAATCCTGCTCTGTATGAATCTCCAGCACCTGTTGGGTCTATTGCTTCTCTGGTTATTGCATCAATTTTAATCTTTTCTTCATTTGAGTAAATTTCACTGCCTTTAGCTCCGCAAGTTTTAACAATTATTTTTGGACCTAATTCCCTAAGGCCTGTAAGATCAGTTTCAAGAGCTTCTAAAATCCTCTCGATTTCATGATGATTTCCAAAAAGGATGGTGGTATTTTCAATCACATCTTTTAATTTTTTAGTATCATACATGCCTAAATCTTGCCCAGGATCAAAAGAAACAAGAATATCTTCATTTTTTGCTTCTTCAGAACATTTCCAGTTAAAATTAGGGTCTCCAGTTGCAAGGTGCACTGCTTCAGCATTTTTTATAGCAGATGCCGGAACTTTACTTTCTGCAAATTCACGGGCAGCTCCCCAGTAAAAATAACTGATTTGGTCTTCGTTATCGTCAGTTAAAACAAAAGCTGTTGGGGTTGCTTCACCCGGGACTATGATTAATGATTCGGTGTCAATACCTAAATTTTGCATATGTTCATAGTATTCAGTTTTTTTAAAGTCTCCACCAACTGCGGATACTAATGAAGTTTTCAATCCTAAGTTTGCTCCAACACAAGCCACATTTGCAGCAGCCCCACCATTAAATGTTTTCATATTGGTAATTGGTGCTGAAAAGTTAGCTTTAGGAAATTCAGGCACTCTAATTATATAATCATGAGCAGAGTGACCAATTGCTAGTAAATCTCTGTTTTTCGCCATAATAATCGCCTTTTAATATTTCATTTTAATATTGTTTTTTATCATTATTTAATGTTTTGAAAAATCATATCTGAGTATATATGATTTTTCATGGTGTCGTATGAGTGTATATTCATATTATATAAAATAAGTATAATTTTTTTTATCCATGAGCATTTGAAAAGTAATAGTTATATTAAAGTAAATCCCTGATTTTCAATTAGTTTTTGCCCGTCATTTAGTAAAAATTCTATGTATTCATCAACTTGGGGTTTGTCTTCATTTACTTTAATCAGGCTTATTACATGCCGAGTATCAAATTTTAAGATTTCATTTCCTTTAAAATAACTGGCGTTTAAAAAGCTGTGCAAATTTTCAGATTTCTTAACTAATTTGAATGCATCAAATTGTGAATTTACGGTAGTTTTCAATTGGTAGTCAATATCATAATGCTTTAAACTGTTCCAGGCAAGCCTTTGAGCGGAACCTTCAACATTTACAAATTCAAGTCCTTCCAGGTCATTTATACTTTTAATTTCTTCTGCTTTTGGGCTTGAAATTAAAACAAGATAATCATAAGCTATTGGTGTAAAATCAATATTCAATTCATATGCAATCAACGGATCGTCCAAGGTTAGTATGTCAACAGCACCTCTTTTTGCAAGTTCGAATGCATCTTTGTCGCTGCTGCTGTACACATTTATGTTGAATGGATGATGTATACTTTCCAAAAGTCCGGAACTGATGTGCCCTCCGGCTATATTGATATTTGATGTTTTTTGAATTTGGATTTGATATTTTCTAAATTCATTAAGCAAATCAATTCCCTCTTCGGTCAGTAGAGTGCCATTTCCTACTTTTTTGGTAATTTTTATACCCAGTTTTTCTTCTGCTTTCAAAAGTCTTCTGTTGAATACTGTATGTGAGATGTTTAATTCTTTTGCAGATTGTCTTTGTGACCTTGTTTTTGCAAGAGATTCCAAACTTTCAAATAATTTATGATCGTATATCTTTCCGTCAATTTCCAAACTTATTAGTCCATTGCTTTTAAATTTCATATGACTTTATTCCAACCTTTGGTTTAGATGTATATAATATATATTATAATTAGTTATAATAATCTTCTAAATTTTCTATTTGATTAGATTTTTACATTAATTATTTATAAAATTGTGTTCATAATTAGTAATATCTTTTAAATATTTTTGGGAATTAGATAAAATGGAAATAATGAAGACTTCTATTAGGGCTATATTGAATAATATTGAAACTGCTCAAGAATTTTTAGACGAAGAAACTATAGAACAATTTGAAGAGATTATTATAAACTCTAAGAATATCTTCGTTACTGGAGCAGGAAGATCCGGACTTGCAGCTAAAGCTTTTGCAATGAGATTGATGCATTTGGGGTTAAGTTCATATGTGGTAGGTGAGACAATATCTCCTGCAATTTATGAGGATGATTGTATAATTGCTATTTCAGGATCTGGTGAAACTAACACTATTGTTTCTGCAGCAAGAATTGCTAAAAATAGAGGTTCTAAAGTATTAGCTGTTACTTCTTATCCAGAATCAACTTTGGGTCAATTAGCTGACGGTTACCTTCTTGTTAAAGGAAGAACTAAAAAAGAAGTGGATGATGAAAATTATATGAAACGTCAAATCCATGGAAACTATACTTCTTTAACTCCGCTTGGAACTGCTTTTGAATTAACTACTTTAGTATTTTTAGATGCTATCGTGTCTGAACTGATGGAAAAGATGCAACAGACTGAAAGCGATTTGAAAGCTAGACATACAGTATTAGAGTAATTAAAAAATTACTCTATTTTGATTATTATAAATATTACATCTTTGGCCTCGTAAAAAGCCGACTAATGTAATATTTCCTTTTTTTGCAATATTATAACCTGAATTGGCGGGTGCGGCATTGGATGCAAGTATTGGAACGCCTGCTCTTGTCATTTTTATAACCATGTCTGCAGGCATTCTTCCGCTGTAAATTACATATGAGTTGGATAAATCAAAGTCATGCAATAGTCCGTATCCGATGACCTTGTCAACAGCAACGTGACGGCTGACATCTTCTTTTACAATAAACTGATCCTTATAAACAATTCCTGCTACATGTGTTCCGCCAGTGGCTTGCCAAATTTCCGCATTGTCTTTTAGCTCTTCTATTCTTGCAATCAATTCTTCAACTTTAACCTGAAAATCTGATTCAACAGGATTTACTGTTTTGATTTTGCTTCTCCATCCTCCTGCAGAATCTGAACAGAGCACAGTTTCATTTGTTTTAAGTAAGGTATCATCAATTTCTGCATATATCTGACTTCCTTCAACTTTAATTTCTTTGATGGAGTCCATTGAATTTACCATATTTTCGTTGAATAGGTATCCTACTGTAAATTCTTCAAGAGAATCCTCAATTGCTGATAAGCTGCGACTTATATCTCCATTAATGGTTAAGGTAATTGTTTCATCTTTGACAACTTTCTCTTTTGCATTTTCAGTATCTCCATTTTTGTAATGGATTGCATCGATTTCTTCAATTTTCATATTATGCCCCTCGATGTGTATATATTATATTATGATAAATTTTTTTATATATCTGTATTTATTTTATCATTTAATGTTTTTATCTATATCAAATTAATTATTATTTATATAAATTTCAGTCAAAATCCGATATGTATGATGGTTAAACCAATTCATTTTGAATATTTTTTTGTTTCATTATATACAAACAATTATCAATTAATATTTAATTTTTGTTTTAATCGAAATTTATTAGTTGTAGGTTAAATTCACTTTGCATTTTTGTTTAATTTACATTAAATTCTTTTTAGATTTATTATTTTTTTAAATAATTTTTACTAACGTAAATTTTTTTATTATATATAAATATATGATATGATAATAATTTATATTCGTATTTTTTTAATTTTCTTAATTAATTTTTGTTATAAATATCTTTTTATTAAATAACGCTGTGATGTCAGGCACAGCCTCACTAGCCAGCCTGACATCATCAAAATAATCTTTATTATATTTCATGATCATACCTTAAAGCAGCTTCCACCAACGAACTCTCTGCAGATTGAATTATGTGGAAGGAAGGAACTGTCTACACTTACAAAATAATCAAGGAACTTAAGAAGTCTCTTTGCTTCGTAATACTCTGGCTCATCCTTGCCAATAGAGAAAAGAAGCGGTTCTGCGTACTGCTTGATAACTGC
>NZ_CAMHFP010000072.1 GCF_946184425.1 uncultured Methanobrevibacter sp.
AAATATTAATTAATTATTTAAAAAAATATATTGTATATATGAAAGAAAAAATTGATTTGGTAACCCTACCTAAGAAATCTTTCTGGACATTAAGTTTGCCCATAATTGCATTTTGCATTTTTGATGCTATCTATGGAATAGTGGACATGTTGTGGGTGTCTAAAATAAGTATGGAAGCATTTTATGCAATGGGAATATCAATTCCATTTGTTACATTTGTTTTTTCAGTGGGCGATTCAATAGGTCAGGGAACTAATTCAATCATGTCCCGTTTTATCGGGGCGGGAGATTATGAAAGTTCATACAATGCATTAATTCATGGATTATTGGCATGTAATCTGGCATGGTTTATTATTGTATTACTCTTTTTGTTTGCAAATGGAGTTTTGTTTTATGTGGATGCTGAAAACTCATATATTTTGATTTTTGACTATTTGGTTCCGATTATAGTTTTTGCATACCTTTTTATTTTTAATAATCTGTTTTCAGAAACATTGCAGGCCGAAGGAAATTCAAGAACTCCAACTGCATTAATAATAGGATCTAATATTTTAAATCTGATTCTGGACCCTATTTTTATTTTTAATTTGAATATGGGAATCAAAGGAGCGGCATATGCTACTGTTTTTTCAGCTTTTGTTGTTTTTATTCCAATTTTGTATTTATATCTTTCAGGCAGGACAAAAGTTCCATTATCTCCCAAATACTTCAAATTCCGTTCATATATCATTATTGAAATCTTTAAGGTAGCGCTTCCTAATTTTTTAGATAATGCTCTGTGGCTTCTTTCAGCTTCATATGTTAATGCTACATTGCTAATATCTATGAACAATATTGGCCCCATTCTATATTCTGTATCGAATAAATTAAAAAATCTGTTAATTGTCCCTGTTAGAGGTTATGGCCGGGCCTTGATGAGTGTTACCGGACATTTGTTTGGAGCACGTAAATTCAACGAATTAAATGACATGTATAAATATGTGCTTAAATTATCAGTTTTTACTTCACTGGTATTAGTGATTTTATTCTTCTTTATGAGAGATTATATATTTAATTTATTCTCCATTACAGGAATGCAAACTGAAATATACTGGATAGCATTATTCGGGATAGTTTCCATGCTTGCAGTTCCATTTGCTATGATTTCTGCAAAAATGTTGGACGGTTTTGGAAAGAGCATGTATTCACTGCTTTTTACAGCGGTTAAAATTTTCTTTGAAATGGGTTTAATCATTGTGTTGAATGTTACTTTGAATAATGCAAGCAGTGTTTTGATTTCAATTGTCATAACGGAGGTGGGTATAGGGGTTGTATATTATTTATTCTTAAGACATTTGTTCAAGAATTTTGATAAAAAATATAATGGCAAATCCACAGTTAAAACATTCACAAAAGAAGATCAAAGTATTGATGAAATTAAATTAGATGGTGAAGATGATGGAAGTGTTTTAAAAAGAAAATTATTCTTATTTACTTTAATATTGTTAGTTATTGCTACCTTGTTAATTTTATATTTAATTACAAAATTACATCCTAATTCAATTGTACTCATAGGAATTGTTGCTATAATTTGTATAAGCATTGGTAGTTTCTTGAGGCGAAGAGTAAATTTAATGAAATTACATATTATTGAAGTAATCATTTTAACCGTTGTGTTCTATTTGCTTTTAAATCACACCAGTTATGTCACTACCGTTTTATTAATAGTTATTAGCATGTTACTATTGTATATCATGTCAACATTACATAAATTAACTGAAAAAGTAAAATCATAGCATTTTAATTGATGGATTGAATGTTTTCAGCCCAAATATTCGAAACTGAAAAAATTACATACTTACCATCCTATTAAAAGAATTTTCAATAGATATTAAAATAATATTTTATTTAATTTTAACCATCAAATAACCTCCATTATCAATATCAAGAAAATAATTTCAGAATTTTACAAAATAACTTATTAATTAAATGAAAAATTAAAGATTAAAAGTATTATTTTTTAATAACCTTTAGTAAATTTAATATAAACATTTAAATAATAACAAAAAGTTACTAAATATAAGAAACTGCAATTCTAATAACAATATTAAATATGTAAACTATTTTTGTAGGAATTCTTACAATTAACCAAAAAGCATAAAAATAGATAAATGCATCGATAAAAATTAAATTATCAAATAAAATCATGAAAAATGTATCCTCAAAGAAACCTCAATTATATGTAGTCTGATGTTAGAAAGTCTATGATGTTTCTGTGTTTTAATCCGCTACCTGAGAAGTCTATTTTGTCCATGCTCAAGACGTATTTGTCGAAGTTGTCGTTGATTTTTGCAAGTCCTGAAAATTCCCTTTCTATTGTGTTATCGTTTTCCAGTTGATATGTTACCTGAATGTAGAGTTTTTCTTTGTCCCGAGTACATACGAAATCTATTTCCTTTTCGTTTATCATTCCTATTTTTACATCATACCCTCTTCTGAGAAGTTCTATATAGACTATGTTTTCAAGGATTGAGCCTATATTTTCTATTTCCCCATATTTTGCCTGGTAGAATCCATGGTCGACTAGGAAGTATTTTTCATTGTGTTGCAGTACTTTTTTTCCTTTAATGTCTTCTCTTGGTACCTGGTGTATGAAGCATGCGTTTTTGGAGTATAGAAGATAGTCCAGTATTGTATCCTTTGATATTTTTCTTCTTTCATGTTTCATGTATTTTACAATGTTTCCGGCAGAGAAGTTTTTTCCAAGGTTCATTATCACATAGTCAAGTATGCGATTTAGCATGTCACTGTTTCTTATGTTGTGTCTTGTCACTATGTCTTTTAGAAGTATTGTATTGTAGATATCACCTAAATAGGAATATTTGTCCTGAACTGCAACCTGTTGTATTGGAGGCATTCCCCCATATTCCACATACTCTTTGAACAGTTTCTCCAGATCAGTTGTGTCTATTTTTTCAATTTCCTTTTTGTATTGTATGAATTCAGCAAATGAAAATGGGTAGATGTTTATTTGGTAGTATCTGCCGGATATTAGTGTTGCCATTTCGCCTGATAGAAGTTCTGAGTTGGATCCTGTGATATATATGTCGCAGTCAAGGTCAACTCTGCATGCATTTATGCTTTTTTCCCAGTTTTCCACGTTTTGTATTTCATCAAATAATAGGTAGACTTTGCCTTTTGCGTTTTTGGTCAGGTTTATTATGCATTCATCGAGCTGTTTGAAGTTTTCTATCTTGTTGTATTTCATGGATTCGAATGAAATCAAGAATATGTTTTCTTTTTTTATTCCACGATTTTCAAGTTCATCATGGATGCTTTTTAGGAGATATGTTTTGCCGCTTCTTCTAACGCCTGTTATGATTTTGATAGGTCCCTTGTCTATCAGTCTTTTGATTTGGTTTAAGTACAATTCCCGTTTAATCATTTTTTCACCGCACAATACCATGTATTGAATTTTGTATTTTAAAATATATAAATTTTGTCGACTATAATCTACAAAAATAATAATATTGATACAATTGTAGAGTACAATCGACAATATATTTAAAATTAATGTAATTGTCGAATACACTCGACAACATAAAAACTAATAACTAAATAATAGATTACACCCCAACATTTAAGTAATTTTGTTTATAAATGAAGACAATTTTACAAACCCATACAACTATTACTTCAAACATGAAAATAAGATGGATTTCAAACACAATGCATAAAAAAAGACTTATTACACAGTGTAAAGAAAATTTGTCAACGCAAAATCAAAAAATAAAATCCAATGAAATATAAGCACTCACTGAAAAACGGCCAAAAATAACATCAAAAAAATAATTAATAAAAAAGATTATTTTTTAAAAAGACGTATTAACAATAAAATAATAAACTATTCCATAATACACAATGATTTAAAATAAGAAAAATTACATATTAAAATGATATAAACTGAATAGATTGTATAAATCATTTAAAAATCTTGTTGCCCGTATACTAACTCTCTTGAATCATTGCTAGAATACCCTTCGCTCCTCGAGTAACCCTCGAAACGGGCAGCCTATCCAATGCTGGGTTTCTCCTAATCATCAACAGCGAAAACTTTCCTCATAGAAGGACCGTAGGCATTGGTCAAAAAATGATACGACAATAATAATATATTAAAAATAATATTTAACTATTACTAAAAAAAGATAATAAAAAATAAAATTAAACAACTAACTCAATTTTTTCAGACAATTCCATATATCTGTTTCGGATAGTCACTTCGGTAACATTGGACACTTCAGCTACTTGCTTTTGAGTTTTTCTCTCACTAAGCAGTACGGATGCAATATACAATGCAGCCGCCGCAATCCCTGTAGGTCCTTTGCCAATATTTAGACCAACATCAATTGCCTGATTAATAATTTCAATTGCTTTAGCCTGAACTTCACCGGACAATCCCAAATTACTTGCAAATCTGGAAATGTAATCTTTAGGAAAGGTAGGTTTTAATTTAAAATTAAGCTTTCTTGATAAAAATCTATAGGTTTTACCAACCTGCTTTTTAGGGACATTTGCAGATTCAGAGATTTCATCCAATGTCCTTGGAATATTACATCGTCTGCAAGATGCATATAAAAAGAAGAAGCAACAACAACTTCAATACTTCTCCTTCGAACAAGTTTATTACGAGCAGCTTTTCGATAAATTAAAGCAGCATCCTCCCTTACACTTCGAGGAATGGTCAATCAAGAGGAATAACGATCAAGTTCACTCAATGCATATGCCAGATTTCTTTCTCCTGCACCAGAAACTCTCATTCGTTTGTTCCATTTTCTCAACCTATACAATTGGGAGATATTCCTTTCAGGAATTTTATGGCCATGAATATCCTGATTTTTTCAATCGATATCAGTGTTTAAACCTTTATCAGAAATTGCAAAAGTGGTAGGTGCACCAACTCGAGTACATTTATCTCTCTGTTCATGGTCGAATGCTCTCCATTCAGGACCATTATCAATTAAATTTTCATCTAAAACAAGGCCACAACGAGCACAGGAAACTTCTGCCCTAGAACTATCAATTATTCTTTCAGTAGAATTAGAAACCGGACAAAGATTATTTTCATCATTATTGAAAATATCCTGCTGTCTAAATTGTCCATTAAATTTGGTGGTTTTGGTTGGTATAATATCATCCTCCCTAAACATTATGGAAAAAATCCAAAGAGGCTTTCGACTACATAAAACTAATTATTAAATGATAAAAAAAGTTTAATTAGTTTTTACAATATTTGGTTAAAAAGTCATATAAATTCATGGTGCGGTTAAATTATAAATATAATGAGCTTGCAGCGAAATGAAATTCCCATAGAAAACCATAGTACACAAACAAAACACAAAAGGACTTCACTACTGGGATCGAAACGAGACCAGGTATAACCCCCATGCTATGACCGCAATACTCATCATAATATGAAAATGATAAATAATAGGTAATTTAGTAAAAGATTTGTATATAAGAAGGCTTGCAGCGAAATGAAATTCCCATAGAAAACCATAGTACACAAACAAAACACAA
>NZ_CAMHFP010000073.1 GCF_946184425.1 uncultured Methanobrevibacter sp.
TTATATTGGACGTATTGAAGACCGCTCAAAAGTATACCAATAGTTTTTCCAAATCCGGTTAAACTATTTAATTTTCTATTGGCCGATAAACTGATATTTCCGTACTTGAATCTATAAGTTTAATTAGGTGGAAATATAAAATTTAATTGTAAAAAGATTAGTTGAAAACCCTTAGAGTCGGATTATTGCAAGGTTCTTAATAGAAACATCCGTTCTTGTAAAGTAAATGTAGGAAATAGTCAATCCAATTACAAAAGTTACTAAAATAATACTATATGATACACTAATTCTTGTAGCATATTCAGTTATTCCCCCCCAAAGCAATTAAATACGGGCGGATCCAAGGCACAAATGGAACCCAGTTTTGACCATAGCACATTAAATTGACTAATGACAAACCGGCACCACCCATCATCACAGAAAACATGTTGATTATCAGAACTGAAATGAATACAAATGGAGAAAATTTTAAAAATAACAGGAAATTTGCATACGGAAGCTGAGCAAAGATTCCTGCAAACAGATTTACACTTAATCCTTCAAGACCTGCTGCAAAAGCAAATATGAGTGTTGAAATACTTGTCACCACAGTTAGAATAACAATCCAAACCAAAAACATTTACATTTATATATCATAATCCATATAATATACCTAACGAACGGTAGGTAGTAAATATGAATACTAAAGAAAAGATTTTTGAAGTATCTCTTGATTTATTTTCAAAGAAAGGGTATGATTCAGTTTCCCTTAGAGAAATTGCTGAAGAAGTAGGAATTAAAAAAAGTTCGATATATAGTCATTACTCCTCCAAAGAAGCAATACTTATGGACATATTCGACTATTTAACCAATATTTTTGAATATGATGAGATGCTCAATAGTAAAGATTTGGATTTGAATGCAAACAATGAAATACTGCTTCAAAATCCAGAAAAGTTTTATCATAAAGGTTCCGAAGCCATGAAGGAAATGTTCTCACAAGAAAAGAACCTTAAAATCTGGAAACTGTTATTCATTCAGATGCACCATAACGATGCAATCAGGAAATTTTTCCAAGATGAGATTCTTGCCAAGCCAATTTTGTTTTGGGAGGGATTTTTCACCATTTTAAAAGAAAATCACATAATTCGCCCAGAATGCGATCCAAAGCTATTAGCAAAGGAATATTACAGTTTTCCAATTTATCTGATTTTGGAAATCTGTGTGGAATATGAGGATATTCCCCAAAGTTCTCTGGAGGATTTCTTTAACCAAGCAGAAGAGCATGTTAATTTCCTACTTGAATGTGTGAAGGTGAATTAAATGGATTTTGATATTCAAGATTATCTGGCCAAGGGTGTTGAAATCATCATGAAAGATGCAATGCGTGCAACACTAAAAAATCCAAAAGAAAGTTTATTTTTGATTAAGTTTTCAAAGTATGCAAAAAAAGCTACTAAAATCAGACAAAAGTATGATAAAAAAGGAAAAAACATTCCAGCTTTCTTGATAGCAAGCATTACAAGCAGTTGCAACCTGCACTGCACAGGATGTTATTCACGTGCACATGATGCATGCAATGACGGCAAGCCACAAACTCAACTTACAGATGAGGAATGGGAAAACATATTCAAGCAGGCAAAGGAACTTGGAATAAGTTTCATTGTTCTTGCAGGTGGTGAACCAATGCTTAGAAGAGATGTCATACTAAAAGCCAGCAGATATCATGAAATTCTGTTTCCCATATTTACCAATGGCACCATGTTGGATGAAGAGTATTATGATCTGTTAGATAAAAATAGAAATCTAGTTCCAATTTTATCAATAGAAGGAAATGAAGAAGTAACAGATTTTAGAAGAGGAAAAGGTGTTTATAGGCAATTAATTGATTCAATGGAATATATGAGAAAAAATAATATCATCTTTGGAGCTTCACTCACATTTACAAAATGGAATTTGCCAACTATACTTTCAAATGAGTATATTAGTCAATTACATGATTTTGGATGCAAAGTATTATTTTTCATCGAATATGTCCCTGTTGATGCAGATACTGTAGATTTAGCCCCTAGTAATGAGGAGAGGGAATTATTATTGGATAGAATTAATTGTTTGCGTCAGAAATATTCTGACATGATATTTCTTTCATTTCCAGGAGATGAAAAGACATCAGGAGGATGTCTTGCAGCAGGAAGGGGATTTTTCCATATTAACTCACATGGTGGTGCTGAACCATGTCCCGCTTCACCATACTCCGATGTTAATGTCAAGGATGTATCCCTTATTGAAACTTTGAATTCAAACTTGTTTAAGTCCTTAAGGGATGGAGACATTCTGATGGATGATCATGATGGTGGCTGTGTGTTGTTTGAGCATAAAGATGAAGTTGAAAGGATTTTGAACAGATGAATATTTAAAAATCAAATAATGTTGATTGCTTTGGTTCAATATATCTTATTACTTCTGTATCAATTAGATTATCATTTTCTTTAAGGTGTCCAAGCAATAATGGTGATTTCTCATCATGTAGTTTTATAACATTTTTGGGAATTTCAGGTTTTCGATTAGCGTAGCAATATTTACATTCACTTAAACAGGAATTATAAGCACCAATGTCTCTTGAGGGAATGCAGTGACAGTTTTCCCTAATCCCTGTTCCTTTTACATTTTTATAAACTACATTGTGTGCCTGTTCCAATATTTCCCTTGTTGTACATCCTGCAGTATGAATATTATATTTTTCATAGCTTTCGTTTGTTGCGCATGATTGAATATATAGATTATATTTTTTTGATATCTCCCCAATCCCTTCCAATAGATTTACTTTATCTTCATCAGTAAGTGGAATTATCTCAGGCATGTTCTCTTCCACTTTTTTGTACATGTCAACAAAGCTGAAGATGCATCTGTAAACCAATGGTGATATCCTTTCGGCCATATATTCAAATGTTTCCAGGTGTTTTTCAACAGTGTATTTTTCAGTGAGAAGTATCGGATCATATCTCCAGAGAATCTTGTTTGCACCAACGATATCAGATAATCTCTCCAACGTCTTAATAGATTGATCGATTGTTGGAACCTTTGGTTCTATGTCCTTGCCGTATGCAGTAATCGTGTAGTTGCACAAAATATTGTACTTTTCATCAATGTCACCTATATGTTTAAGTATAGGTTGGTAGTTCTTGGAGCAGAACAGAAGACAGTCAACATCTTCAGGCTTTAAGCTTAACTTGTAAACCTGTTCTCTTGCAAATGGATTTCTTGAATATGCATATCCTTCATCTATTCTGTTCAGTAGCCATGGAGTGTAATAGTTGACTATATCTGTTCTTCCGCCCACATTAATTATCATCGTATCACATTATTTATTTATGTTTTGACCCATTATAATTTTTAACATGCCGAATTTGCAAAACTTTAATTATCATGGAAATCCATAATATTATCTGTAGTGAGAGATAAGTATTTGACAATTTCGATATTATTGGCATAATAACATTAAATTTATAATCTCTTCTAATTAAATTTCATCACTAAACAAGAAGTCTAAGATATTCATATTTCGTATTCCTCTCTTGACATATTAAACTCATCAATGGATATTATATATTTTTGGATAATTGTCCTTAACCAGAATCATGGGAGGAATTCCCTTTCAATTGTTTCTTCATGAAAAACCTATATGGATAAGTATAAGTTAACAAATTTTAAAAAATTAAAATTGTTGCATTATAAGTTTACAATTTGATTAACTTCTAAAAGCAGTCAATGGTTCAGACTTGTTAAAACTTCTTCAATGAAATATTCATGAATTAAAGTGTCCTCTGTTAATTCTGGATGAAATGAAATTGCAATGTTGTGTCCTTGCTGAATGGCTATTATTTCACCATCAAATTCTGACAATATCTTAATATCATTTTTGGAGTCATCATAAGATTCAAGTGCCGGTGCTCTAATAAACACCCCAGAATACTTTTGATTTAATATTTCAATTTCCGCTTCAAATGAATCCTTCTGCCTTCCATAGGTATTTCTTTTAACAGTTATGTCCATAAGTTCAAGTAGCGGCTGGTTGAAATCTGTTTTTTTGCCAAGAAGCACCATTCCAGCACAAGTTCCAAAGACAGGAATATTATTTTCTTTAATAACTTTATCAATACCCCTTTCCTTAATGAGCTTGCCAATTACAGTACTTTCCCCACCGGAAATGATTAATCCATCACATTTTTCAACATCATCACTGTATCTTACTTCTTCCACTTCTATATCGAGTTTTAAGTTTTCAACAGTTTTTCTTGTCATGTCAAAGTGTTCTGAAACTGCACCCTGAAGATTTAGGATTCCGATTTTTACCATCTAAGCACCTTAAAAAATAATTAAAAATATGAGGAATTTTAAATTCCCCTGTCCTGCATTCTGTCGGATTCGCTCAAAGTTGACATTTCCAGACCTTTCATGGCTTCGCCCAATCCTTTGGATACTTCCGCCAATACTTCAGGCTTGTCGTAATTTGCAGTTGCTTCAACTATTGCTTTTGCAAATGCTTCAGGATTGTTTGACTTGAATATTCCTGATCCCACAAAAATGCCGTCGGAACCTAACTGCATCATGAGTGATGCGTCAGCAGGTGTTGCAATTCCTCCTGCAGCAAAGTTGACAACAGGTAATTT
>NZ_CAMHFP010000074.1 GCF_946184425.1 uncultured Methanobrevibacter sp.
TAATTTCAACATCCGGATTTGAAGTATTAGTTTCTTCAAGCAATTCTTTAACATTCAATGAATTGTCATTATCATCTTCAGAAATGATATAATCCGCTTGACTGTTTTCATAGATATAATCGATTCTGTCCTGCGGATATTCCAAATCAATAGGAATATATGCACATCCTGCTTTTAGTATACCCAAGATAGATGCAATTAAATCACTGTTTCTGTGAAGCATAACCAATACATTATTTTTTGGCTTGACTCCTTTTTTAATTAATGCATTAGCAATTCTATTAGCTTTTTCGTTAAGTTCAGCTGCGGTTAATGTAGCATCTTCCGCTACAAGGGCAATATTGTCTGGGTTTGCTTCAACTTGTCTTTCAAAGCGTTTGTGAATAAATGGAGTTTCAACAGGTGTGAAAATTGGAATTTCATAATTTTTATTCAATTCAATTTCATTTATTGGAATTTGATCAATATCCATTTCAATGAATTGGTTTACAGTACTTAAAACACTGTTTAAAAATGTTTTAATGTATTTTTCACTATATAACTGGTCATTGTACAATAAGAACAATTCAAGATTATCTTTAGATTCATTAATGTCAAAAGTAATCTTATAATTTGTTTCAACAGTATCCAAACGGGTCACTTCATACTCGTTACCGTTCATTGTGAGGATACTTTCATCAAAGTTATTATATGTATACATGAATTCGGGTTTTAATTCAAATTCTTCTGAAATTTTAGTATAAGGATATTCAGAATGTTTAAGTGTTTCCTTCCATAACCTATCAGTTTGATTTAATAATTGTCTTATAGTAATGTTTCTATCTTCATTAATAGATAATATAGGAAGTGTTTTAACTAAAAATGCCTGTGTATTGAAGTAATTGGAATTTGACCTGCCGTTGAAGATAGTTGTTATCAGAGTTTTGTCTGAAAATGTGTACTTATTCAAGTTCAATATTGTACTTGCCATGAATAAAACGTTAGGGCTTATCCTTTCATCAGCACAGAATTTCCGGATTAACTGAGGATTAATGTTTTTAGATACTGATTTCAATTCACCATCGTCAGGATTGCCGTTCAAATTAGGAGTCAGCACGGTTGAATCTACTTCCTGTGTCATTAACTCATGGAAGTATCTTTCAGATGCAATGTATTCCTCACTATTTTCATTATCCTTTTCAATCAATGCATTTATATAACCATCAATTGTTTCCTTTTCAATTTCTTTTCCATCATAGACATCTGAAAAGCTTTTGAACAATATGTTTACAGATGCACCGTCTGTTATAATGTGGTGCATGTCAAAGAAGAGTATGACTCCATCATCAGTCTTATATATTTTTGCCCTAAACAATTGCCCACCAAGCAACTCAAATTTCTTGAAGTTAAGATTATAGATTTCCTCCTCGCTAATATGTGGCACTTCAACAATAGGAATGTCATCAATTGGAATTGAATCATCACGTTTATGCATTAGCTGGTCACCATGCATGATTATTCTTGTTTTAAGATATGGATATACTTCAAATGTGTTGATAATTGATTCCTTTAACTTTTCAGCATCAATTGAGTTATCAAATTTTATAATAAAAGGTAAGTTATATTGTGGCTCATCAGGATTCTGGGCACATTCATAATAAACACCCAACTGGTTTGCAGTCAATGGAATGTATGTTGAATTTTTTGCTGTTTCAATAATCTTCTCAAGTTTTTCAGAATCTTTTTGAGCATTATCGATTTCACTGGCAATCTTTCTAATTGTCGGTTCGTCAATCAGCTTGGAAATATTTAAATTAACACCAGTTTCTTCAAAGACAACAGCACTTAACTTCATTAATGTCAATGATGTAAATCCTACAGCATATAAATCATCAGTTACACCTAATTCTGTGCTTTCAGCAACAGATGCCGCAATATCAAATAATTTTTTCTCAGTTTCTGTTTCCGGTGGAATTAACTCTAAATTAAGTACTGGTTTTGGGAGTTTTTTAAGGAATATCTTTCCATTAGGTGTTTTTGGCATTTCATCCAATTGCATAAATACTGTAGGAACCATATAAGTGGTTAATCTATCCTGCAGGTATTTTTTCAATTCCTTAACATCAATTTCTTCATTAGCAGTAAAATATGCACATAAATGGTCGTTATTGTTAATCTTTTTAACTACAACTGCAGTTTGCTTTACATTTGGGAATTTAGTGATGTTTGATTCTATTTCCCCAATCTCAATTCTCAATCCTCTGAGTTTAATCTGGTTGTCCATCCTTCCTTTGGAGATTAATTTTCCTTCTGAAGTTTCTACACCGAAATCTCCGGTTTTATAGAATGGGATATTATTGATTGTAATGAATGATTCCTGGCTTTTTTCATCAAGATTATAATATCCTTTTGAAACTCCACAACCCCCAATGTAAATTTCACCCATGACACCAGGAGGTAATATTCGTCCATCAATATCTCTTATTTGAGCAACTACATTAAATGGCGCATCACCAATTGTCAATTCATTATCTATGCCAGTTATTTTCTCAATTGTTCCGATTCCTGTCACTTCAGTACATCCGTAAATTACATAAGAATTCATTTCATCATTGGATAATAGAACAGGCACAAGTTCTTCTGGAACTTTTTCTCCACCCATATTGATCTGGTTAATTGAAGATAATGCTTTTTCAAACGGTTCATATTCCAAGTATTGCTTTAGACGTGAAGGTGTGGTGAATGTGAATGCATCGGGTTTTTCTTTTTCCATTAACCTAACCAATGATTCAATGTTTTTCACTTCATCATCATTTGCAAATATCAATGTATTCCCATAAGTTAAACTTAAAAAATCAGCTGTAAATGCAACAAAGGAAACTGTAATGACCCCAAGGTTTTTCTCCATTTTGGAATATGCTTGATAAACAATATTTTCTTCATCTTCAGTGAATCCGCTTGTAACGTTTCTATGAGTTCCCATTACTCCTTTTGGCAAACCTGTGGAACCTGAAGTGTAAAGGAGATATGCCAAATCATCTGGAGAAATCTCAACATTTGGATTTTCAACATTTTCCTCCTGAAGCAATTCATCAATGCCGATTGAATTTTCCATAATGTCAGTAGTTTCAGCAAGAATATAATCTGCCTCACTGTTTTGATACATGTAGAGTATTCTTTCTTTTGGAAATGCCATGTCAATAGGAATATAAGCACATCCTGCTTTTAAAACACCTAAAATTGCAGCAATCAAATTGCTGTTTCTGTGAAACATTATAACAATATTGCTTTTAGACTTAACGCCTTTTTTGATAAGGGCATTGGCAATCCTATTGGCTTTTTTGTTAAGTTCATCATATGTTAATCTTTCACCGTCTGCAACAAGTGCCAGATGGTCAGGGTCTTTTTCCACCTGCTTTTCAAAACGTTTATGGATGAACGGTGTTTTAATTTCATTGAATTTGAAATATTCATCTTCTTCTACAAGATAAATATCTGATAAAGTTTTGTTGGAAATATTGATTGATAAAAATTGATTGATTATTTGGTTGATACTATTTAAGAATAAATTAACATACTTCTCAGAATATAATTGATCATTATATGAACCAGACAATATGAATTCCTCAGGATTTTCTTGGACACTCAAGTAAAAATCATATTTATATCCTAATGAATCAAAATCCAATTCTTTATTGAATGCATAATATACTCCAGATTTTAAATCATATTCCTTAATCAAATCGTCTATCGAAAAATTAGAGTATTTTAAATTTTCATTATAATCCTTTTTGATTTGCATCAAATAATCTTTAATGGAAATTTTCCTATTTTCAAAATTTGTAGTGAAAATTATATTATTTTCATGGAATATTAAATTCTTATTTGAAAAGTTAAATTTATTTAATGCTAAAGATGTGCTGGCTAAAAAAAGAATATTATCAGTTATGGAATTTTTAGCACAAAATTCTTTTATTGAAAATTTATTTAATTTTAATTCTGCATTTTTTAAGTTTGGAGTTTTCATCCCATTTAAATCAGGATTAAGAACAGTACTTTCATCCAAATCTTTTATAATCTGTAAAAAATATTTTATATAATTTACGTTTTTATCAATCATAGTATTCCATCCAAATATTTATTCATTAGATTATCTATTTTTTTTAAAATAAAAAGTTAATCATTTATAGATATATACAATAATTTTTTAATTTAACATTATAATTAAAGAAAATGGAAAATAATTATATGAAAAACATTCAAATCATCGTTTTAAAAAAAAAATCAAAAATAAAACTGATTAAACAAAATAAATATCTCAAAAAAAACACAACGGTTAACTAATTTAA
>NZ_CAMHFP010000075.1 GCF_946184425.1 uncultured Methanobrevibacter sp.
TGCCGTCATATAGAATTAAGGTAGAAGAAATTGCTAAAGTATGGGGAGATGACCCAGTTGCTTTATCAAATGGATTAGTTGTTAATGAAAAATCCGTTCCTTCTGCTGATGAAGATACTGCAACTATTGCAGTAACCGCTGCTAGATATGCTCTAGCAAGAGCTCAGATTGATCCAAGTAAAATCGGTGCTATTTATGTTGGTTCCGAATCACATCCTTATGCGGTTAAACCAACAGCTTCCATTGTTGCAGAAGCTGTTTGTGCAACTCCAAAATTAACTGCTGCTGATTTAGAATTTGCATGTAAAGCAGGAACTGCGGGTATTCAAATGACCATGGGTCTTGTAAAATCTGGAATGATTGAATATGGTTTGGCTATTGGTGCTGATACTTCACAAGGTGCACCGGGTGATGCATTGGAATACACTGCATCCGCTGGTGGAGCAGCTTATGTGATTGGTAAAGAAAACACTATTGCAGATATTAACCATACATGCAGTTTCACAACTGACACTCCTGATTTCTACAGGAGGGAAGGTCAAAATTATCCTTCTCATGGAGGTCGTTTTACCGGAGAGCCAGCTTATTTCAAGCATGTTTTAAGCACAGCTAAAATGTTATTTGAAGAAACTGATTCCAAACCGGAAGATTATGATTATGCTTGTTTCCATCAGCCTAACGGTAAATTTTACTTAAGAGCAGGTAAAAAATTAGGTTTCACATCAGAACAAATAAAACAAGGTCTTTTAACTCCAAATATTGGAAATACCTATTCTGGTGCTGTACCTCTTGCATTATCCAATATTTTGGATGTTGCAAAACCTGGGGATAACATATTTGTTATTTCATACGGATCAGGTGCGGGAAGTGATGGATTCACTATTACTGTTAAAGATGAAATAGAGGAAAGAAGAGAATTAGCTCCAAAAACACAAGAAATAATTGATCAAAAAACCTACGTTGATTATGCTGTGTATGCTAAATTCAAAGGCAAAATTAAAATGTAAGGGGGCTTAAAATATGAGAGATGTTGCGATTATAGGAGTTTCACAAACAAAATTTGGTGAATTATGGGATTCATCATTTAGAGATTTAATTGCTGAAGCAGGTTTAAAAGCTATTGTTGACGCAGGTATTGATGGTAATGATATTGAAGCACTGTTTGTTGGAAACATGTCTTCAGGACTATTTGTAGAACAGGAACACATTGCAGCGCTTATTTCAGACCATGTTGGTCTTAATCCAATTCCTTCCACAAGAGTTGAAGCTGCTTGTGCATCAGGTGGACTTGCTTTAAGACAGGGAATCATGGCGGTTGCATCAGGTTTTCATGATGTGGTAATCTCTGCAGGTGTAGAAAAAATGACTGATGTTGTAGATGCTACTCCAGCTATTGCTACTGCATCAGATCAGGAATGGGAAGCACAGCAAGGAGCTACTTTCCCATCATTATATGCAATGATTGCAAAAAGACACATGTACGAATATGGTACTACCCGTGAACAGTTGGCACAGTTTTCTGTAGTAAACCACAAGAATGCATCTAAAAACCCTAATGCTCAATTCCCATTTGAAATTAGTGTTGATAAAGTATTGAACTCCACTATGGTGGCAGATCCGTTAACATTGCTTGACTGTTCTCCTGTCAGTGATGGAGCAGCAGCAGTTGTTATTGCACCTGCCGATATGGCTAAAAAGTTCACTGATACTCCGATTTATGTAAAAGCTTCTGCACAGGCTTCTGGAACTTTAACTTTACATGATAGAAAAGACATTACTACTATTGAATCCACTAAAGTTGCATCCAGAAAAGCTTATGATATGGCAGGAGTCACTGTTAAGGATATTGATGTTACTGAAGTGCATGACTGTTTCTCAATCAACGGACTTTTAGCAGTTGAAGACCTCGGATTTGCTGAGAAAGGTAAAGGTGGAATAGCTATCGAAGAAGGTCAGACTGAAATTGATGGTGATTTCCCAATCAACTCATCAGGTGGTCTTAAAGCACGTGGACACCCGTTAGGTGCTACAGGTATTGCTCAGGCTGCTGAAATCGTATGGCAACTTAGAGGTGAAGCTGGTGGACGCCAAGTGGACGGTGCGGAAATCGGTATGACTCATAACATCGGTGGTACCGGAGGTACTGCAGCAGTACACATTTTCGGAAGAGATTTATAATCTCTTTTACTTTTTCTTTTTTTCATGATACTTAATACTGGTTCAAGAACTGATATTCCGGCTTTTTTTCACAAATGGTTCTTAAACAGAGTGCATGAAGGTTTTGTTTACTCAAGAAATCCTTATAATGGTCAGATTTATAAGTATACTTTTTCTGCGAAAAACGTTGACTGCATGTGCTTCTGCTCAAAAAATCCCAAACCGTTGGTAAAACACTTGGATGAACTGTCTGATTATAAGCAGTACTGGTTTTTGACAATAAATCCATATGAAAGAGATGTTGAAGTCAATGTTCCTAACTATAAAAATGTTATTAAGACATTTAAGGAAATCTCTGAAAATGTGGAAACAAATGCCATTGCATGGAGACATGACCCTATTTTCATAACTGATAAATATGACTTGAATTTCCACATTGACAAATTTGAAGAAATATCTTCACTGTTGGCGGGTTACACTCATGACTGCACAATCAGTTTCATTGATTTGTATCAGAAGGTTTTAAGGAATTTTCCTGAAGCTGGAGAGGTTACAACTGAAGAACAGATAATAATTGGTGAAAATTTTGCAGAAATTGCTCGTGAAAATGATATTCAGATTAAAACATGTCTGGAAGGCACACTCCTTGACCAGTTCGGCTGTGACTCGTCAGGTTGCATGACTCAGCAGGTGATTGAAAAAGCTATTGAGAATAATTTAAAATTACCTAAAGGAAAATACAAGAGTCGTGAATGCAATTGTATATTTGGAAGGGATATTGGAGCATATAATACGTGTATGCATGGATGCAGATACTGCTATGCCAACAGCAACATGAAGCTGGTCAAAAGGAACCAAAAGTTGCATAATCCGGATTCGCCATTGCTGATTGGTGATGTTAAGGAAAGTGATGTTGTAAAAGAGGTCAATGAACCCAGTTATATTGATTTACAGCAAAAATTATTTTAAACTGATACATTTGGACTGTCACTTTTGTGTTTTTTATCATTTGTGCAGTTGGGGAATATTTATTTTTTTTTTGAGTGTTGATATTAAAATGGGTATGTCACCACTGTGGACACATAAAACAAGAGTTAAAAGTCAAAACACGCAAATGGAAATGCACAAACTGCGGAAAAACACATGATAGAGACATAAACGCCGCAATTAATATACTAAATCGCTGGTTCAACGGGGATGGCCTGAAAAAACATTTAAATTAACCAATCAAATGAAAAAATTCAGGAATCCCCACCCTCTTTAAGGGTGGGGTGGTTCAAATAGATAAAAATATAAATAGATAAAATATATACTAATAATTGTTATTATAACTATTGTTATATTAACGTTTTAGGGAGCCCTTTTAATATATACCCTTCAAGCAATTCAGAAATAGGAGAACAAAAAAATGGTAGAAAAAGGAACAAAAGTACTAAAAGAAGGTTTCGCAAAAATGACAAAAGGCGGAGTCATTATGGACGTAGTGAATGCAGAACAGGCTTCAATTGCAGAAGATGCAGGGGCGGTGGCAGTAATGGCACTTGAGAAGGTACCTGCAGACATTCGTGCAGCTGGGGGAGTGGCCAGAATGGCTGATCCAACAATTGTTGAAGAGGTGGTTGATGCAGTATCCATCCCTGTAATGGCAAAGGCAAGAATAGGCCATATTGCAGAAGCGCAAATATTGGAAACCCTAGGAGTTGACATGATTGATGAAAGTGAAGTGTTGACACCTGCAGATGAAGAATATCACATTAACAAAAAGGAATTTACAATACCATTCGTATGTGGTGCACGTAACCTTGGTGAAGCACTAAGGAGAATTGACGAAGGTGCAGCTATGATTCGTACCAAAGGAGAACCTGGAACAGGAAACATTGTAGAAGCAGTTCGCCACATGAGAATGGTGATGGGAGAAATCAGAACAATACATGGAATGGAGGAAGAGGAACTCTGGAAATATGCGCGAAACATCGAAGCTCCAATTGAACTTGTAAAGCAAACTGCAGAATTGGGCAAATTACCTGTTGTCAACTTTGCTGCAGGAGGAATTGCAACACCTGCTGACGCAT
>NZ_CAMHFP010000076.1 GCF_946184425.1 uncultured Methanobrevibacter sp.
TTCACAACTAATTTTCATCAAAAAATTTCAAATCAACAAAGTTTTTGAAAGAGTCAAATTAATTTCATTTTATAGCCTCTATTATATATATGGCTATTATATTAAATATATATTTTTAAATATATTATAATTTAATAAACTTAATTTCAATATCATTAACTAATTCATGGCCTTTATCTATATTTATTGTAGCAATAGATGCATCTGATTCGATAGGACGATTAGCACTTCCAGGATTAATAAATAAAATATCATCGATAATTTCACAGTGAGGTTTATGAGTATGACCACTAATTAAAACATTAACATTTAATTTAATAGCTAATTTGTATAGTTTATCAAAATCATTAGAATAATTAGTTCCATGATTAATACCTATCTTAAAATTTTCTACTTCAATAACTTCCGTTTTATTTAAATCTAATTTATCATTGTTTCCTAAAACGGCAATAACTGGAGCTATTGATTCAAGTTCATCAATAGCTTTTTGTTGTGTAATATCTCCTGCATGAATAATAAGATTAACATCATTAAATGCTTCAATGACATTTTCAGATAATTTTCCTCTCTTTGCGGTGATATGTGTATCTGAAATTAAACCAATTAACATGTATGTATATTTCATTAAATTGGTTAATATATTTTTAAAATAGTTGGCGGGGAAGGGTGAATATCCCCGCAAAGGATTTGGAGTTAAAAAAAACTCTTAGCAGAAGATGTTAGTGAAGAAAAAGCAATTAAATCTCACTACTTATCTCATGGAGATTATTTGTATTCTTTTTTCCCTACACGCAACCTCCTACGAAAGGGCCAATATTTAGGAGATCAAATTATGGTTCTATGCTCTAAATTCACCTTTGATGATTCTGTTAGGTGCATTCATTAACACACCAACACTTGAAAGTATGAATAACTTTGTATACATTGGCAATTCATCACGAATGTCTTTCCTCATGAATTCTATTAACGGATAGAAATCATACATCTCACCGTCAGGCCCTAATGGAGCAACGGTTGTTCCTGTGGTTCTGGAGTATAGCAATTTCATTCCAGGATTAATGTAGTCCATACCGATGTAGGTTTTGTCACCTATTTCAGAACCACCATCTCAGACAGCAGTTCCAAGAATATCAATATTATCCACACCATAATAACTTTTGATTAATTCTACCGGTTCAACTTGTCTGTTGCTTGAGAATATATCTGATTTCAAGGTTGTTAATGATTTATAGCTTACAGCCATGCTGTTTAAGTTTGCATAGCTTCCAGCTGATTCCTTGAATTTTTCCTGAGCTTTAAGAATAGTCATTCCAGTATCATCGCCAGATTCAAAGTCATAGGTAGCTACTTTGGATGAGTTTTGAATCATGTCAATAGCTGCCTTTTCAATGCTTCTACCGATAAGAATTCCAACGTCCTGTAACATATCATTAATACTGATTAAATTGGAATCCAACATCTGTGCGGAAACATTTAAGACTCCACCAATGGTATCAATGGAGATAGTTTCGCTGATTGGTTTTCTGACATTTAATTCCTGAAGTGTTGCGCCAGGAGCAATATCTTTGGCCTCACCAAGCACACCAGATTGAATAGCTTCCTCGATATTGACTCTTTGTGACATATAGGTATAGTATTGTGAGTTCTCTTCAATTTCTTGCTTTGGAAGTAATCTGGTGAATTTCATCCATTTGGCTGAAGTGTCAGCAACAATCTGTGCCATTACTTCATTTTGTACTTTAGCATCATTTTCCTTTTGTTAACATTAACATTCACCTCTTATGGTCTGCAGGTACCTTTCAAGGCAAGTCCCGGTTTATTCAACAATATTCCGACTTTACTTTGTATGAACAATTTGGTGTATTGAGGTAACTCATCGTAAATGTCTTTTCTCATGATTTCAATGATAGGATAGAAGTCAGCTATGTTTTCATCACAGTAATTGGTGCAGTTGTAGTTCCGGAAGATTTGGAATACAATACTGTTAATGAGCGTTTCTTAAATCGAATCCGATGTATCCCTTATCACCTACCAGTGATCCACCGTCAGCCTGTGTAGTTCCCAAGAAATCAATGTTGTCAATACCGTAATAGCTTTGTATATCTTCAACCGGCTGAACTAACTTATTGTTTTGGTAAGCAAGTTGTTTAACATAAGATAATGTTTTGTATGACTCTGCCATTATGGTTAAGTCTGCTCCTGCTCCTTCATTGCCTTTGAATGCTTCTTGAGCAGCAATAACGAACTGGCCGAATGCCTCCATGGTGTCTTCAGTTTGAGTAGTGTTATACTCAGGAACCTGATTGGAATTCATTAAGGTATCATAAATGTTGAATTCAATACGATTAGCTATGACAGTTGCTACATCGCCTAACAAGTCCTCAAATGAAACAATATCAGAATCAAACACGTCCTTATTAACGTTAAGAACTCCACCAACAGTATCAATGCTAATGGTATCTGTGATTGGTTTTCTGATGTTTAACTCTTGAAGTGAAGCGCCTGGAGCAATGTCTTTAGCTTCTCCAAGCAATCCTTTGTTGATAGCTTCGTCAAGATTAATGTTATGTCTGAAGTAAGTATATTACGTTTACACTACCGCTAATGTTAAATGGGTTTGAGTATAAATTTAAAATCATGTCAAGGTATGAAAAAGGAAAAGAAGTTTTGGAAGGAATTCAGCAAAGGACAGTCGAGGAAATCTTTGAAGGCATAGAGGATATCGCTCCGGACATGTCAAGATTTGTTGTCGAGTTTCCATATGCTGAAATATACACTCGTGAAGAAGTTGATTTGAAAACCAGGGAACTGTGCACAGTCGCAGCACTTACAACCCTAGGGACAATCCCCCAATTGAAGGAACACATCAACGCTGCCCTCAACGTTGGAAACACTCCAACTGAGATAGTTGAAATCATCATGCAGATGAGCGCCTATTGCGGTTTTCCAAAGTCAATCAATGGTGTGGTGGTAGCCAAGGAAGTGTTCACAGAAAGGGACATTTTATAGTGATATAATGTATGAACTTGACGGGTATAACATATCCGATATAAATTACGACAGGGTTTGCCTTAACTGCAAGCACTGGCAGGTAAACGTTCAGCTTAGAGGACCTGCCGATGGTGTGATATGCAGATTGGGCAATGGACACACTGAACCTGGAGACACATGCCCACAGTTTGAGCCAAACAGCACCTTCGACAGCCTGCAGGATCCAAACAAGTACAATGACAAGTCAAATAAACTATATGTATACAAGAGATTTTAGGTGTTAAAAATGACATTTGAAGTGATAGCATCCAAACTGCAGTCAGAACTTGTTGAAATCATCAAAGACAATAAGGAAGTCAACGATTATGAGTTGATAGTATATAAATACTGAAATTAGTTTTTTCCTAAAAAAATCAGATAATTCATCTTCTAAATTTAGAATGTAATTCCTATCTTTTGCTTCTTTAACCTCATCATACAGCCCATATCTTTTTCCAAAATCCAAAATAAAATTACAATACTCTTCTGAAAAGAAATCTCCAGTATCAAAATTCCTTTTACTTAATTCATTAGATGCACCAAATCTTTCAAAGAAATTTATAATGTCATCAACTATGTTATCAACCATAATTTCAATTCATTATAATTACTTGTTAATATTATGAACTTCTTACAAAATAAATTGTATCCTCATCATAGCTACTTAACGTATCATATGCTGCCTGAGTCATAAACTGATATTTATGTACCTACCATTTTAAGAAAATAATGGAAGAAATATCCATCAAAACACCTAAAATTTAAAATACGAACAAGATTATCCGATGAATTTCCTATGGGATATTTTCACATTGTTTTGATTCACCATTGCATATTGCATGGTAGTGTCAATCTGAACATGACCCAGCAGCCTTTGAACCTGTTCAATCGGCATTCCTTTATCAATTGCATTTGTTGCCATT
>NZ_CAMHFP010000077.1 GCF_946184425.1 uncultured Methanobrevibacter sp.
GAATGACAATCGCAAAAAAGGATTTTGAAAATCAACAAAGTTTTTGAAAGAGTCAGTTAAAGGTGAGATAAAATACTTTGTAGCTATTGTTAGTGATAAATATCATGAGATAGCTGTGAATTTCCATAAAACATTAACACCCGCCATCACCAATTCAAAACTTAATTTCTGAAACACGTTCAGTTTATCATCATATATAATATACATTAGAAAATTTAATGGAAACATATTTAATAGTTTCTTAACTAATATATGTGTGTATGAAAATAAATAAATTAATTGTTTTAAGTTTGATTTTGCTGATATTATTCACATTATCAGCAGTATCTGCAGAAAAAAACATAACGAACTTTACAAGTAAAGGGGATTTATTAACCTCAGATTCACCAAATGCTAACTTCAATGATTTAAATAAAGACATAAATGAAAGTACAAATGAATTAAAACTTACTCATGACTATGTCTACGATGAAGGCAATGACATCAATTTCACAGATGGAATTAATGTCTCCAAAAGCAACTTCCTTTTGGACGGTAACGGATATAGTATTGACGGGAACGGAAAAGCGAGAATATTTAATATAATTGGTAACAATGTCACTCTAAAAAATTTGATAATCAAAAATGCATTAAATGGTGCAGTATCTTTCGTTCAGCCAAATGCAGAGTATTATCTGGACAATGTCACCATTCAAAACTCATCCTCCAAATATGCTTCTGGTGCAATTGAACTAAATGCTACTAATTTGGTTGTAAACAATTCAAAATTTATTTCAAATACTGGTACTGACAGTTCAGACATTTTTTTCAACGAAAAGTGTAATGTGATTGTTGTAAATTCCACTTTTGAAGGTGGAATCGAGTCAAAATGGTCACATATTTATTTTTCTGGCGGAGCATTGATTGTTGACGGTTCCACTTTTGCAAATTCACGTTCAAGCTATGCCAATGCAATTTATGGTGAAGATGGTAGGGTGACTGTACGTAACACTAAATTCAGGAATCTTACTGTTTTGAATAGTGCTGGTGCAATTGGCGTTAAATATGCGGTTAATTTAACTGTTGAGGATTGTGAATTTACAAATATCACTTCAGGTAAGGATGGTGGGGTGATTTTTGCTGATATTGAACAGGGTTATGTGACAATCGCCAACTCAAAATTCCATGGTTGTTTTGCTGCATTTGGAGGTGCCGTAATGCAGCTTAGAGCTGAGTTAAATATCATTAACTCAACTTTCGAAGATAATATTGCAATGTATGATGGTGGAGTATTATGGACATCATATGCTGATGTATCCATTGAAAATTCCACATTCAAGAGAAATAATGTTGTTAAAGAAGATTTGGAAATTGGGGGAGTATTGTACTTTGATAAAGGAGACATATTAATCAAGGGCTCAACTTTCATTGACAATCACGGATCAAACAAAGGGGATGCGGTATTCACCTATGATTCCAAACTCACATTACAAAACAACACCTTTAAGGATAACGGAAATGCCCTATACTCAGTATTCTCAACACAAGACATTGCCGAAGACAATAAATTCAATAATGATTTGGTTTCTGTTAACAACACATTTTATGCAACAATTGTGGTAAACGATGGAATAGAATTAACACTGATTAATAACACTCCTTATAAATTTGACACCTTACTGGATAAATTCAATTTAAAGGATTATGGATTAGTGGGTCCTGTCAGAGACCAGGGTAAAATGGGTGCCTGCTGGACATTTGCAACATCCGGTGCTTTAGAATCAGCATTGCTTAAAGCAACCGGAAAATTATATAATTTTTCACAGGACAATATTCAAAATACGATGCTTCAATATTCAATTTATGGAGTTACTGGAATTTTGGAAGGTGGACAACAATCCACAGGTGTCGGATATCTTGTAAACTGGTACGGTCCATATCCAACCGATCTGGATAGATATGATGAGCTTGGAAAAGTATCCACTCATATCAACATGGCAAATGAAAGCATACATGTTCAGGACGTAGTGTTCTTCCCGACTCGTCAAAATGCAACAGACAATTATATCTTTAAAAAAGCATTAATGGACTACGGAGCATTTCTAGTGGCAATTTATGCAGGTGAGAATTCAAAATATTATAACGAAACATCTGCTGCACGTTATTACAATGGAACTAAAGGTATAAATCATGCGGTAACTCTTGTTGGTTGGGATGATAATTATCCTGCAAGTAATTTCCTAAATCCACCTTCTGGTGATGGTGCATGGATTATTAAAAACAGCTGGGGTACAGACTGGGGAGATGAAGGCTATTTCTACCTGTCATATTATGATACCTCATTCAATACTCAAAACCCTCAGCAGTATCCATACTATGCGGCTTACTTATTTAACAACACTGTTCCATACAATAAGAATTATCAAACAGATGCAGGACAGTTAAATAACTTTGTAGATCAATACAAGTACTTCTCAAATACCTACACTGCTCTTGAAGATGATTTAATTGCAGCCGTGGGTACTTACTTTGATAGTGAGGGAGTTGATTATGAATTTGATATTTATGTTAATGGAGTGTTAAAACACACACAAAATGGCGTAAGCCCATTTGCAGGTTATCATACCATCAAATTAACACAATACATTCCAATTTCAGCAAATGATACTTTTAAAGTTGTATTCAAAAATAGTTCTTTACCTTTCGAATCTAATTCAAGACATCATCATAAGGAAAACGTTTCATTTGGAAGTGTGGATGGTGTCAATTGGGAGGATCTTGCTAAAGATAATGTAACAGCAATATTGAAAGTCTACACTGTCGCTAAACCTGTAGTTCCATCAAAACCGGTTATCACAGGCAATAAGGATGTTGTCATGCTTTACTCAGCTGGCACCGCTTATAAGGTTCGTGTAACTATCGGCGGCAGGGCTGTAGTCGGTGAATACGTAACTTTCAAATTCAACGGTGTCACCAAAAAGGTTAAAACCGACAGCAAAGGTTATGCAACTTATAAAATACCTACTGTTAAACCAAAATCAAGTAAATACGCAATCACTGCAACATATAAAGATGTAACTGTTAAAAACTGGGTTAAAGTGAACAGCATAAAACCGGTTATCACAGGCAATAAGGATGTTGTCATGCTTTACTCAGCTGGCACCGCTTATAAGGTTCGTGTAACTATCGGCGGCAGGGCTGTAGTCGGTGAATACGTAACTTTCAAATTCAACGGTGTCACCAAAAAGGTTAAAACCGACAGCAAAGGTTATGCAACTTATAAAATACCTACTGTTAAACCAAAATCAAGTAAATACGCAATCACTGCAACATATAAAGATGTAACTGTTAAAAACAAGGTTAAAGTGAACAGCATTGTTGTTGCTAAAAACCTTAAGGCTAAAAAATCTGCAAAAGTCCTTAAAATCATAGTGACCTTGAAAAAGGTTAACAAGAAATACATTAAATGTAAATACGTAACCTTGAAATTCAATGGCAAAACCTATAAGGTAAAAACCAGCAATAAAGGTGTTGCAATATTCAAAATCAAAAAGAATGTGCTTAAAAAACTTAAAGTTGGTAAAAAATACTCCTATAAGGTTTCTTATGGTAAAGATGCTGTAAGCAAAA
>NZ_CAMHFP010000078.1 GCF_946184425.1 uncultured Methanobrevibacter sp.
AATTATGCTCCAAATCACCTGAAAAAATTAGAAAAAATAGAAAATCACCCAGAAGACCTACATCTGCAAGAAAATTCAATATGAACTACAGATTAACATGAAAAAAGAGATATATAAAAAATCAAAAAGATAAAAAAATTATGAAATTCTTAAATTGACGGCATTGTCTTTTTTTTCGTAACATTTATATTATTCAACTATCTAATATCTATTAAAAAGTGATATTATGATAGAAAACAACATTTGTCTTTTAACAGACAGTTATAAGGTAACTCATCACTATTTCTATCCTAAAGGCACTGAAAAGATTTATTCATACATTGAAAGTAGAGTAGGTGCTGAGTTTAACAAAACAATTTTTTACGGACTTCAATATATCCTCAAGAAATATCTTGAAGGCCAGATTGTCACTCAGGAAAAAATTGACGAAGCCGATAACCTGATTGCCAATCATATCGGTCCGGATATCTTCAACAGGGATGGCTGGCAATATATTTTGGATGAACATGACGGCCATTTGCCGATTGAAATAAAGGCAGTTGCGGAAGGAACTCCTGTTGATGTGGGAAATGCACTGATGACAGTCGAAAACACCGATGACAAGTCTTATTGGCTGCCTAATTACTTAGAACCTCTTTTGTTGCAGGTCTGGTACCCTTCAACTGTTGCAACTCTCTCAGCAGAGGTCAGAAAACTGTGCAATTTCTATCTTGAAGTGACAGGTTCCGTTAAGGATAATCTTGACTTCATGCTCCATGATTTCGGATACAGGGGTGCAACTTCAACCGAATCCTCAATGCTTTCCGGATCAGCTCATCTGCTCAGCTTTTCAGGGACAGACACCATTGCGGCACTGACAATACCTGAAAACTATTACAACGATTCCAATCTATACGGATTTTCCGTCCAGGCAACCGAACACAGCGTAATGACATCTCTCAGTCCTGAAGGTGAAATTTCACAGATTCTCAATGTAATCGATAATGCAAAGGATGGAGTGCTGTCACTGGTTATAGATTCATACAACTACAGGAACTTCCTCGAAGAATCCGGAAAATCTGGAACAGAGCTGAATGAGGCCATTCTGAATTTCCTGGATGGTGAGGATAACAAGGTCGTATTCAGGCCGGACAGCGGTGAGCCTGTATCCACAACCATTGATTGTCTGAATCTGCTTTCTGAAGGCTTTGGAAGCCATCTCACCGACAAGGGCTATAAGGTCTTTGACTTGAACATAGGACTCTTATGGGGTGACGGACTGAACTATCAGAAAATCCGTGACATATTGTTTGCCATGAAATCAGCCGGATGGGCCGCCCAGAACATCATATTCGGTATGGGCGGAGGACTGCACACAGCCGTCAATCGTGACACCCAGAGAAACGCATTCAAATGTTCAGCCCAATTGCGTGACGGTGTCTGGCATGACATATTCAAGAATCCTCTTGATTCAAGTAAAAAATCAAAGACCGGAAGATTTAAGCTAATAAGAGAGAACAATTCATTCAGAACAGTTCCAATTGATAGTGAAGGTGAAGATTACCTTCAGACCGTATTTAAAGACGGAGAACTGCTGATTGATGATACCTTTGCAGATATCAAGCAAAGGGCTTTGAAATATTCAAATTTCTTATAAGGTGATAAAATGTGCACAGCAAGCAATTATATAACTGACAATCATTATTTTGGCCGTAACTTTGACTATGAAATATCCTATAACGAAAGGGTAACAGTTACTCCAAGAAAGTATGAGCTTAAATTCAGAAAAATAGATGATATTAAAACCCATTACGCTATAATCGGAATAGCTGCAGGCATTGACGAGTATCCATTATATTATGATGCATGCAATGAAAAGGGATTGGCTATTGCAGGTCTGAACTTTGCTGGAAATGCAGTCTACAGGGAATTTGAAGAGGATATGGTTAATATCACTCCTTTTGAACTGATTCCTTATCTGCTTGGGACCTGCTCCAGTGTGTCTGAAGCCCGTGAGGCATTAGGAAAAATCAATCTTGTAAACATTAACTTTGCCGATGAGCTTCCACTGTCCCCGCTTCACTGGATGATTTCTGATGAGGTTGAATCCATTGTCGTTGAACCCTTGGCCGACGGCCTGAAGGTCTATGACAATCCTGTAGGTGTTTTGACCAACAATCCTCCTTTTGACAAGCAGCTGTTTTACCTGAATAATTACAGGGGTTTATCTAACAAAAATCCTGAAAACACATTTGGTGTGGATTTGGAGGAGTACTCAAGAGGTATGGGTGCGATAGGCCTTCCGGGTGACTTGTCATCAGCTTCAAGATTTGCAAAGGTTGCATTTACCCGTGCAAATTCCTATTCGGATAATGATGAGGCAAGCAGTGTAGGTCAGTTTTTCCATATTCTTGGCTCAGTCGAGCAGCAGAACGGCTGCACATTCATAGATGATCCTGATTTGTATGAATACACAATATACACTTCCTGCTACAACACCAACAAGGCAATCCTGTATTACAGGACATACCATAACTCACAAATCACAGCAGTCGATTTGTATCGGGAGAATCTTGATTCATCTGAACTGATAAATTATCTTTTGATTAATGAAGAGCAATTCAACTTCATTAATTAAATATTTCCTTTTTTTTAAACAATGCCGTCAATTTAAGAATTTCATTATAATACTTTAAATCAGTATTATGAAAATATTAAATTGTATTTTAGTGTACTATCCTTTAAGAATTTATCATTTTTAAAATTAATTTATTACTAATGGTTATTCTTTGATTAAAGTAATATTTAGCTTTTATTAAATTAGTACTTGTTTATGGCAATTATTGTTTAATAAATCTAATTCGTTGTTTTAATCAATATTTTGTTAAAATTAATTATTTTTAGATTATGTTGGATATGCTAATCATATTACTATTTTAGCATTAGTTTAAGTTAAAATTATAAATTTAAAGACTTAAAAAAAGTTTATATATAAATTGAGGACATATGTATAAGTATGAGAATAAAACACAAGTCCTCATTATTATTTTAGGGTAATTCATTAATTAATTTTTCTATTCTTTCTGAAAAAATAGAAATTTGTAAATCTGTAGAAGAGTTGTTAAAAATCAAAATAAATCAAAATTATTTATTTTTAATAAATACTTCGATGGCGATTGTCATGTTCTATTTATATGAATCTGCCATCGATACAGTATTAACCAATCATAAAAAATTTGTTAATACTGAAAATAAATTTTCTAGCAATCGTAAATTTGAATTTCAGGACATTAT
>NZ_CAMHFP010000079.1 GCF_946184425.1 uncultured Methanobrevibacter sp.
ATTTACGGTGATTTAAATGGAAGAAGGAACTCCTGCTGAAGTCATTGAAGTTTTAAAAAGAACTGGTATGACTGGTGAGGTAATGCAAATTAAATGCAGAATCCTTGATGGTAGAGATAAAGGAAGAATTTTAACAAGAAACATTATGGGTCCTGTTAGAGAAGGTGACATTTTAATGTTACTTGATACAATTAGAGAAGCTAAAGAAATTAAGACTCCATAAGAAGGTGTAAGAACATGAGAACTTGTTCATTCTGTAATAAAGAAATAGAAGAAGGTACAGGAAAAATGTACGTCAAAAAAGACGGTTCAATTTATTTCTTTTGTAGCAGTAAATGTGAAAAAAATATGATTAAACTCGGAAGAGTTCCAAGAAAAGTTAAATGGGTTAAAGAATGATTCAAAAAAGTTTTGTAATGATGAAACCGGACGCTGTCCAAAGACGTCTTATGGGTAAAATATTATCCCGTTTTGAAGACAAAGGTCTTAAAATTGTAGCTGTTAAATTAATTCAAATCGATGAAGATTTAGCAAAAACTCATTATGGAGAACATGCTGAAAAACCATTTTTCCCAAGTTTAGTTGAATATATTACTTCTTCACCATCATTAGCTATGGTAATTGAAGGAGAAGAAGCTATCACTACAATTAGGAAAATTGTTGGTGCAACTAATCCTTTAGAAGCAGATCTTGGAACTATTAGGGGGGACTTTGGTATGGATACAGGTAGAAACATTATTCATGCATCAGATGCTCCTGAATCTGCTGAAAGAGAAATTGCTCTCTTCTTTAATGAAGATGAAATTTGCGATTACAAAATCGTCGACAATGATTTAATTTATGAATAAATTTAAAATTTTAAAAATTTATTATTAAGAAAGATACTATGAAAATCAGATCCCCGATTGTATCAGTTTTGGGTCATGTAGACCATGGAAAAACTACATTATTAGATTATATTAGAGGTAGTACTATTGCTGATAAAGAAGCAGGGGGTATTACTCAACATATTGGTGCTACAGAAATTCCTAATGATACTATTGAAGAAATCTGTGGAAATTTTATATCAAGATTAACTATTAAAGATTTAATCCCTGGATTATTCTTTATTGATACTCCTGGACATGCAGCTTTTACCAGTTTGAGAAAACGTGGTGGTGCATTAGCAGATTTAGCAGTATTAATTGTTGATATCAATGATGGATTTAAACCACAAACTTTCGAAGCGTTGAATATTCTTAAGATGTATAAAACTCCGTTCATTGTTGTAGCTAATAAAATAGATATGATATTTGGATGGGAAACACATGAAGGTGCTTCTTTTAAAGAATCTTTTGAACAACAAGCTCAAAGTGTTAAACAAGAGTTGGATACAAAGGTTTATGAAATTGTAGGTACCCTTCACAAGGAAGGTTTTCAGTCTGAAAGATTTGATAGAGTGAGTAACTTCGCTTCTCAGATTAGTATTATTCCAATTAGTGCTAGGTCTGGTGAAGGAATTATTGAAGTTTTAGCAATGCTTTTAGGACTTGCTCAAGAATATTTAACCGAACAACTTGAAATTAATGAAGATGCTCCCGCTAAGGGTACAGTTTTAGAAATTAAAGAAGAAGTTGGATTAGGTCTTACTATTGATAGTATTATTTATGATGGTGTTTTACGAACTAATGATGAAATAGCTTTAATGACTTCTTCAAATGAAGTATTAACTACAAAAATCAGATCCATTTTAAGACCACTTCCGCTAGAAGAAATGAGAGATTCTAAAAAGAAATTCCAAAAATTTGATGAAGTAGTTGCAGCTGCAGGTATTAAAATTGCTGCTCCTAATTTAGATGATGTTGTTTCTGGTTCACCTCTTAGGGTGTTAAGTGATGATGAAAATGTAGAGGAAGAAATCTTAAAAGAGATTGAGGATATTACAATCAGTACGGAAGATGAAGGAATTTTAGTTAAAGCGGATACATTAGGTTCTCTTGAAGCTATTGTTAAATTGTTAAGAGAGTTAAATATTCCTATTCGTGAAGCAGGCATTGGTGATGTCAATCGTAGAGATATTATTAATTCATCCATTGCTTTAAATGAGAATGATGCACATGGAGCTATCATTGCATTTAATGTTAATGTCAATTCAAATTCACAGGAAGATTTGGAAAATTCAGATGTTAAATTGTTCAAAGGTGATGTGATTTATCAGATTATTGAAGATTATGAAGCATGGATTGATGAACTTGAAAAAGCTAAGAAAAAAGCGTTTTATGATGCTATTATCAAACCGGCTAAATTCATGTCTTTACCTAAATTAGTTTTCCGTCAAAGTAAACCTGCTATTATCGGAATTGAATCTTTAAGCGGAACAGTTAAGCAAGGTCAAACTTTGATTAATAAGAATGGTGAATATGTTGGTGTAATTGCCAGTATGGAAGACAAAGGAGAAACATTGCCTGATATTCCTAGGGGTCAAAGGGTTGCAATGGCTATTAAAGATGCTATTGTTGGAAAACATTTTGATGAAGGGGATGAATTATATGTTGATATTCCTGAAAAACATTACAAATTCATTGAACGTGAATTTAAAGATAAATTAACTGAAGATGAGTTTGAAACTTTATATGAATTTGTTGAAATTAAACGAAAACAAGATCCTGATTGGGGTAAATTTGGTCTTTTTGAATAATAAATTGGGTTTATAAAAAAATTAAGGAGGAAATACCATGGCATTCAAAGTTGTTGTGTCTCAAGGTGCTGAAACTCATCAAATTGAAGTTGATGAAGCTAAAGCTCTTAATGGTTTAGTCATCGGTGATGAATTTGATGGTGCTGTTGTTGGTTTAGATGGTTACACTTTAAAAATCACTGGTGGTAGTGACAAAAATGGTTTTACCATGAAAAAAGATGTTTCTGGTACCAGAAGAATAAAAAGTTTATTAACCGGTGGTATCGGTTATCATCCTAAAGCAGATGGTGTTAAAAAAAGAAAAACCGTTAGAGGAAACACTATCGCAGAAGATATTGTACAAATCAACACTGTAGTTACTCAAGCTGGAAGCAAATCAATAGCTGAAATTATTGGTGCTGGTGAAGAAGAGGAAGAATAGTTTTACTAATCTTTCTTATTTTACTTTTAGTTGAATTTAAATTATAAAAAAGGTGGTTATCTGTGAACGTACAGTCAGATGTTAATATAGGTTTAGTTGGTCACGTAGACCATGGTAAGACTACTCTTACTAAAGCATTATCAGG
>NZ_CAMHFP010000080.1 GCF_946184425.1 uncultured Methanobrevibacter sp.
GATTTAATGTCTAATACTTTAGGAGTTGCTTCTCCATCATAATCAACATAAAATTTAATTTCTTTTCTGTTAAAAACTTTATTTTCTTTTTCTTCAATAAATTCAATTTCCATTATAAAACCTCATTTATTTATTCTTCAATAAATCCGTCAATAAGCTTTTGAGCTTTATCTACCATGTCAGAAACTTTTAAAAGTACTAATCCTTCATTTGGTTGACCATATAAGATTGTAGTTTCTGGACTTGCCATTAAGATGCAAGGAAGAACTGCAAGATCTTCTTCCCCTGCTACTTCAATTACATAACATTCGCCAGTGTTAGATAATTCAAGAGCGCTGCCTATGGTTTCCCATAGATCATCTGTAATAGTTCCCGCAGGATTATCAACTTTTAAAATATGATCTGCATGAATAATTTCATGAGTATGATTTTTTCTTTGAATTAAATTATCAATAATTCCAATATTAGGATAAATCTCATATTTTGTAAGATTACCAAAAGTTGCATCACCGACAGAAATTAAAAACTCAGAAGATTTTATTTCTTCAATAGCATCTTCAAAGTCAGGATATAATTTACCTAATGGCTTTTTTAACTCAACAATTATATCTTTATTTAATTCTGCATCTAAACGTAACACAAAAAACCCTCTATCTTACTCTTAAACAATATTCACCTGGAATTTTAATATTTAATTCCTTAGCTATTGCTGAATCTTCTGGATCTGTAATAATTAAAAGACCACTCCAATTATCAGAAGTTGGACTTCCACATGATGGACAATGATCTTTATTTGAAATCATTTTACAAACAGTACAAGCTTTCATTCTCCACCCTTCTTACTTTTTTGTTTAGCTTCTTCAATCCATTCAAATCTACCTAAATTATTTTGCCTCATTGTTAGTGGAATTTTAGAATTCCTACTATTCTCAATATTATTGGTAGATTCGTCTTTAATTGAAACACTAACGGCTCTAGCTCTGACTAAGTCACCTACATCTAAAGTTTTATTAGATTCCTTAGCGATTAATGCCACTCTTTTAGGGTCATAATTTATATAATCATCAGTAACTTGAGAAACATGTATTAAACCATCCATAGGTCCAATTCTCACAAAAGCTCCGTAATCAACAATATCAATTACTTCTCCATCAAAAATTTCATGTTGTTCTGGTTTAAAGAAAATTGCTTCAAAGACAACATTATGATATGCAGCACCATCACCCATAATGAGTCTGCCTTCACCAATTTCATATATATCATTAACACAGATAAGTAAACCAAGTTTTTTATCTAAACGACCCTCATAAGTTTCGTTTAAAGTTTGAATAGCAACTTCTTTGAGAGGATCACCAAATCTGTAAGGTGGAATTCTTACTGTATCCTCTATTTTTGTTTTATAATACAAAATAATCCCTCATTTATTAATAAGTTTAATTAATATTATATTTTACCTTCAACAGCAATATATTTTTTTTGTCTTAAATATGCTACTGTGATTCCTTTATCTTTCGCACGATTTTTTAATTCAATATCATTTGTAGCTAAAACTTCTGAAACTCTAAGTAACGCATCATCCACAGTTTCATTTTCTAATAATGAAATATCCTTTATTTCAATTTTTGAAGAATTAGCTAACTTTAAGGCCAAATTTGCATTTAACCTTATTTTACCTTTATTATTTCTTTTCAAACCCTTCAATTCATTGATAACAAAGCTCGGAGTAGTTAATTTATAAGAAGGTAATATTTTTTCAAGTTCAGTGATTATATCCACATTGAACTGAAAAGGAACCATAAAAAAATTGGTATCAATTACAACTTCTTTAGAGTTCATTATTTGCCCTCTATTTGATAATACCGTAACCTATTAATCTCCAACGTGCACCGACTCTACGACTTAAAGCAACCCTATCTCCAGGACTTGCGCAAACTGGTAACTTAAGAGTGACTTCAACATTATTTTTCTTAGTTGAAGTAACAACACCAATTGTAGTTGTAGTACCACAATTAATCATTAACGCTTCTTTAATTTTAATCGGAGCAACGTCACGTTCCTCTTTAGTACCCACTACACGATCAAGTAAATTAGCTTCCATTTTAAAGCTATTTAATACATCAGGTAATGTACCTTCTTCACCAGCGACAGTTCCAGATAATGAATCTGATTTAGTTAAAGACGGGTCTAATTTTGTTGCAATACCTACAAGTCCACCAGGACCTATTTCTTCAACCTGTTCTCCATTAGCTTCAAGCCCAATAATTTCAGATTTAAGAGTGATTCTTTCGCCATTATTAGTAGGACCTGGCCTGATTTCAATAGTATCACCAAGTTTAAATTTACCTTGGACCAAAGTTCCACCAATGACTCCTCCTTTAATCTTATCAGCACCTGAACCAGGTTTGTTAATATCAAATGATCTTGCTACATGCATTAATGTAGAATCTTCTGTATTTCTTTCTGGAGGTTGAATTTGCTTAAGCATTGCTTCGATTAATATATCTACATTAGCACCTTGCTGAGCGGATACTGGAATAATTAAAGCATCTTCAGCACAAGTTCCTTTAACAAATTCTTTAATTTCATTATAACTTTCAATAGCTCTTTCTTTTGAAACAATATCAATTTTATTCTGAACTACAATAACATCTTTTACACCAATAACATCTAGTGCCATAAGATGTTCTTTAGTTTGTGGTTGTGGACAAGACTCATTTGCAGCAATTACTAAAACTGCACCATCCATAATTGCGGCACCAGATAACATAGTTGCCATGAGAGTTTCGTGACCTGGAGCATCAACAAAGGATACTTTTCTAATTAATTCAGTTTCGCTGCCACAGATTTCACATTTTTCAGAAGTAGTATAACATTCAGGTTCATCACATTTAGGACATTTCCTAAATTCAATATCAGCATAACCTAAACGAATTGAAATACCTCTTTTTGTTTCCTCACTGTGAGTATCAGTCCATATTCCTGATAATGCTTTAGTAAGAGTAGTCTTACCATGGTCTACGTGACCAACTAAAC
>NZ_CAMHFP010000081.1 GCF_946184425.1 uncultured Methanobrevibacter sp.
TGGTTATTTGGATTTTGTAGTTTCCTGCTTTTAGGTTTTTGGTGTTTATTGCTGCCAGTCCTTTATTGTTGGTTTTTGTGTTGATTGTTTTGTATGTTTTTCCTGTGAATATTTTTATTCTTAATTGCATGTTGTTTACTGGTTTTTTATCTTTGTTTAGAATTTGTATTTTCATTAACTTGTTCTTTTTAACAATATTCTGTGTTTTGATTATTGTTGGTGCTTTTGTTATTTTCACTATTTTGGTTAAAGCTTTTACATTATAGTTGGAATTAATTGAAGATATAACCACTTTATAGTTTCCTGTGTTTAAATTAATAGGCAAATAACAAATTCCATTATTGTTGGTGTTCCTACAGCATGTTTTGATTAAGCTGTTTTTGTAGTATATGTTGAACCTGATTTTAGAGTACTTTATTGGATTACTCTTACTATCCACCAATTTAACTGTTAAATATTTACCAGAATTATAATAGGTTATCAAACCGTTGGATTTCAAATAAGCACTACTCCTAACAACACTTAAAGAAGAATTACCTATCAAAACATCGGAATAATTTGTCTTCCAATCTTCTAAAGATAGATTATTGCTAGATGCAATCACACTGTGGATTATTTTTACATTGAACTCTATGTTGTATTTGCCTGTTGTTAAAGTTAACGGCAATTCTAGTTTAGCGGATCCGCTTGAATTAGTTTTAACTTCAAATGAATCATCATAACCTCTGTTGTCATATATATGGATTTTTATTGTTTCATTTATATATGGAAGGTTATGTTCATCAATAACATTGAAAACAAGACAATTATTATATACAACTATTTTATCAAATGTTAAATTTGCTTTAGCATTTAGTGAAACGTTTCTGAAATAACAATCACTCCAAATATCCCCTTCATAATAACCATGAATAGAACCTGCCACACAAGGACAATCATATTTGAAATACACAACATAAAAATCACTTTTGTACATATTAGAATAAAATGAAGAATTGGTGATTAATCCATTAGATCCATTCCAATAAATTGCTTTACCTAAGAAAGGATTTTCTAAACAGTTGTCATATACATTACAATTTTTCATTATTCCATTGTCCCCATCCCAATAAATAGCACCACCATTAAAATAACCGACATAATCATCAAATACAGGTATAGAATCAACTGTAAATACTTGATGACCTATTGCGTTTGTTATGCTTATGTCTTTTAGTACTACGTTGTCTGCTGCAATGTAAAAACATCTGGACAATTCATTTGCATCTATGATGCAGTTTCCGTTGTCACTTGTAATGGTTAAGGATTTATTAACAATAATCTGTGATCCGTTGCCAAAATAAGTTCCATTTAAGACAAGAGTGTCGTTTTCCGATGCTGAATTGACAGCGTTTTGAATATCTTCAAATGTATTGCCTTCAACATATATGACATTAGAACGATTCTGTGAAACTTCATGACTAGAAACCTCCATTTCATTAGACACCAGCTCATCATTATCGTTTTCCAATGCCTGATTGTTTATTTCGTCTAGATGTGTTGTATCGTCTAGGGAAGTTACTGTATTGTTTTCACTTGCTGATACAAAACCCAAACACAACATCAACAATGACAATGAAATCAATATAAACCCTATTCTTTTCATCATAAATTTTTACCTCTTATACTTTTTATGCTGTTATTTTTATTGTTCGTGTACATTAAATCTATTTGTTCATGAGAATTTTTCTTAAAGTGTCAATGTCTGCATCGACTTCAGTAGGCTTGGTACATGCTTCAATAGCAGTATTTGGATCTTTAAGCAAATGTCCAGTAACAACACATGTTATTGTTTCTCCCTTATCTACAACTCCTTGATCCACTAGTTTTTTAAGACCTGCAATAGAAGCTGCTGAAGCCGGTTCGACACCTATTCCCTCAGTTCTTGCAAGCAATTTCTGAGCATCAAGAATTTCATCATCAGTTACTGTTTCGGAGTATCCATTGGAGTCATAAATTGCATTTAATGCTTTGATATCACTGACAGGAGCACCAATACGTATAGCAGTAGCAATAGTTTCAGGATTTTCTACAGGCACCACCCTTTTATCTCCTTTTTTAAATGCATTTGTAACAGGACATGCTCCTTCAGCCTGAATACCAGTCATCATAGGTAAATCTTTAATAAAACCAGCGTCATAAAACTCTTTAACACCTTTCCATATTGCGGAAATATTACCCGCATTACCTACAGGCAAAATAATTCTATCGGGTGCTTGCCATCCTAAATCCCTAACAATTTCATATCCTATAGTTTTTTGACCTTCTAACCGGTATGGATTAATAGAATTTAATAAATAAAGATGCTTTTCCAATGCGAGAGCAGTCATTGCCTCAAGTGCTTCATCAAAGTTACCATTAATAGACATTACTTCCGCACCGTGGAACATTGCCTGAGCTAATTTACCTAATGCAACTTTTCCTGAAGGCAAAAATACAATACAACGTAATCCTGCACGAGCAGCATAAGCAGAAAGTGATGCAGAAGTGTTTCCTGTTGAAGCACATCCAACAGTATTTACACCTAATTCCATTGCTTTGGTCATTCCGACAGTCATTCCTCTGTCTTTAAAACTTCCAGTTGGATTGGAACCCTCTACTTTCACATATAAATTTACTCCAAGTTCCTCTCCTAATTTATCACATTTACAAAATGGAGTTCCTCCTTCATCAAGAGATACTATTTTACTTTCATCTACTGGAATACATTCCTTAAATTTCCATAAATTGTCTTTTCTTCCATCAAAAATATCTTTAGAAACATCAATATCATTAACAAGTTCAAGTACAGATCCACACTTTTCACAAGTGTAAATTACTTCATTATCATCATATTCTTCGCCACATGAAACACATCTTA
>NZ_CAMHFP010000082.1 GCF_946184425.1 uncultured Methanobrevibacter sp.
CATTTTCTTCATTCAATCACTCGATTCAATGTTTTATAATAATAAAGTTAACATAATAAAAACTAAATTTAACTTTACAAAATATTATTTGTAAGTACTAATATATAAAAATTAATTATAAATTGATAAAAAATAAAATATATCTGAATATTTTTGAAACTGAAAAATTGATTGAAATAAAAAGAGAAAAAAAGAAAAAATAATGTCAAATAGACATTACTGGATAATTTTAATTAAATTTGTCATTCTGGATTTGCCATAGATTGTATAAACCTTATAATTTCCAACATTTAAATTAAGTTTAATTACAAATGAAGCCTGACCATACCTATTGGTTTTAGCAATATATGTTTTGCCCTTAATTTTAAAAATGACCTTTTTACCAATTAAAGGCTTTCCATTGGAATTAAGCAATTTAACCTTGTATGAGTAACTTTTTGATTTCTTATAAACTTTATTTAAAGTAATTAATACCGGTTTAATGGTGATTCTATTTACTACCTTAAATCCCTTATAAGTTGAAGAAACAATATATTTGCCATTCTTTAAATTAACCCTTATATATGCATAACCGTAAGCATTTGTCTTAACAAATTTTGTAATTTTACCAATAGTAATCTTAACAGTCTGTCCCGCACCGACAGCCCTTCCGTCATCATCAAATATGCGAACCTTATACATCTTTCCGCTGAATGCATATATTGTCAGATCTCTATTCTGGCTAATTCTTGGTACAACTTTAATCATTTTACTGACAGATTCATTGTTCCAGTCGTTTACAATAGTAATATTATAATTGCCGACCTTTTGAAGAACATCCATATATGCATAACCGTTTTCATCAGTATTAAGATGATACTCTGCATCATTTAAAATAAATGTTACACCTGATGAATTTAATGGATTGCCATTTTTATCCAATAAGAGAACCGAATATTTTGAATTATACGTTTTTGTAGTAATGTTACATGGTTCAAGGGATGTCTTTACAATGATATCATAGGAACTGCTAATCTGACGATAATTAACATCACCATACACAGTCACATTAATCAAATATTTTCCATTGTCCAAATTAACTTTAACTGAAGCCTGACCTTGGTCATCTGTCCAATTGATATAATTATGATTATTTAAATTAAACTGAATTTTCTTTCCAGCCAACAGATTACCCTCATCATCTGTTAATGTTACTTTAAATTCGCTGCCGCTTCGATAAACTGTTATGAAATCCTGAGCATGTAACATGTAATTTTTCACATCAACTGTAAAATTGGCGCAAACCGGCTCGTATTCATATAATTCATCGCCAACAATAATCACATCAATGAAATATATTCCATTTGACAAATTACTTAAACGGATAACCTCATCTTTAAAATCATTGATTTGATAAACAGAACCATTAATGTTTATATTAACTAATGAAACGATATCTGAAGCATTAATGGAAATATCTGCCATATTCAGATATACACTTTTGGAAATACTGAAAGTGACATTACGTTTGACTGTTATGCTACTGGTTGAATTTGCTTTGAAATAATCCCCATCACCTTCAAAAATTACATGAACAGTATAAATTCCTTTAGTTAAATTAAATAAAAGATTTACTTGACCTTTTTCATCTGTTTTTCTATTAAATGTCTCATTATCCAATATGATTATTAAAGAACGATCAACTAACGGATTACCATCTTCATCAACCAAACTGATATTGAATAACATATTATTCTCTTCAAAAGTGATTAAATCATTGGTGATAATCTTTGATTTTCTGATATCAATAATGAAATTACCTGTTGCATTATTGAAATCATATTTATCAATATCCAATAAAACTCCAACAGTATAATTGCCATTATCCAAATTAAACAAATCGAAATTTGCAAAACCATCAGCAAGAGACAAAATGTAGGAATTATTATTGACAATCAGAGTTACGTTATCACAAATCGGTTCTGAAACATTTATAGAAAAAGTAACATTATTGGCAAACTTATCCATAAATAAATCAACATTAACCTTATTTTTAACTTTAATGTCAGTTATTGCCTTAGACATCCTATAATCATTATCTCCATTAAATCCAATTTTAACAGAATAATGTCCAGGATTTAAATGAATTGGAATGTTTATCTCACCATTTACATCAGTAATAGCTACCTGAGAACTTCCATTTAAAACAAATTCAACAGTCTTGTTGGAAAGGATATTGCCATCACCATCTATAAGTTTAACTGTATAATTTAAATTATCCTCATCATTGACAATCAAATCGCCGGCAATTATTCGAGTGTCTTTAATATTGACTGAAAATGTTTTATTGATGATTAAATTTTCATAAACACTTTCTTGTGGAAATATAATTTTTGAAACGTTATAAACCCCATTTTTTAAATTTGACAATTCAAGACATGCAAATCCATCAACAAACATTACTGAATAATTATTTCCATTTACAACAAGTGTTGCGTCAATATCCACGTCATTGTCAAGGGTCAAATTAACAGTTACATTGTCAAACACTCTTGCAGTATTTAAATTTAAATTCAATTTTTGTTTTTCAATTTCTACAGTGTCATAATCCATGGATGATGCATAACCTGTTGCATTAAATATTACATAAATGACATTTTGAGTATTTAAAAACTTGAATGGGATATTAGCTATTCCTTTAGATACATTTGCCTCATAATCAACATCATTTACATTGAATATAACCTTTCCATAATTGACCAAATTGC
>NZ_CAMHFP010000083.1 GCF_946184425.1 uncultured Methanobrevibacter sp.
TTATTTTTAAATATATTTATTTTTAAATATATGAATTATTTTTAAATATTTTTAAATATATGAATTATTTTTAAATATTTTTAAATATTATTATCTTTTTCTTTTTTATTTTTAATTGTTATGTCAATATCATCAAAGTTCTCTACACCATATTCCTTGATTTTAAGTGGAGTCAATACTCCCAATATGGTTTGCTTGAGATAATCGCTGACAAATCTATTCAATCCAATATTCACTCCATCAATAGCTAAATTGACTTCAGCTTGAGTTTCAGGATTGTAATCTAGCTTTCCTTGGCCTATAAGACTTGCATCATTATATCCGCATTCATTAACAAATAATGTTTCCAAAATGTCATAGGATCTTTCTTCAACAAGGTCGACCAATTCCAATAGCTCATCATCTGTGATTTCAAATGAATTCACCACTTTTATCGTATACTCGTCCTTGACTTCTTCACAAGTTGCTATTTTAGCATAAGGATAAGCTTTAAATCCTTCTATAACAACAAAATCAGGATTTTCAATAAGTTTTATTAAGAATAAAATACGTTCTAAATCAAACCTTTCATTAATATTGAAGTAAGTTCTTCCACCAATTCCTACAACAAAGCCAGAACCTGCTTCCATTTGCTTATATGTGTCGGTTCCCTCATGATCCATTTCCATCTGGTGATGAGAATGCTTAATGCTTGCTACCTTGAATTCCCTATTGGTTAATTCCTTAATGATCTTGCCTGTAAGGGATGTTTTGCCAGTGTTCTTTAAACCTACAATTGAAATAATTCTCATCTTTACACCAATTAAAAAAATTTTTAATTATTTTTAAATTAATTATTTGAATAAATTTATAACCTATTGTTAAATTTAATTTATCTAAATAAACTTTTGTCCCCAATCATAGATTAGATTAACTATTAAATCAAGATTCATCATAAAAATAGACAGTGAAATTTCACTAAATAAATTAAATTTAAAAATAAATCAATAGCTATTTTTAAAAAAATAATTTAAAAAATAGTTTTTCATGGAAATGAGTGAATAAGAGGTGACTATTTTAAAAATTATTTAATTAAAAAGGAGAATAAAAATAGAAAATTGTAAAACGAATATAATAAGCAAAACGCTCATTACAAAGTTTTACAACAACTAATTTATTCTATCGTGTTTCACCATTTTGATTTAAATCTTCAATCCTAGTATTGTCTGTAGGATTTAGGACCAAATTCAGTGAATGGTAATGGTTCTTCGTTGTCTACACCACTGTAGTAACCGAAGATGTCTCTGACTTTTTGGTTTACAGTAGCCCATACTTTGGATACTGGAATTTCACAAGGACATACTTCAGAACATTGACCACAGTTAGTACATGCATCTACCATGTGTACCATACGAGTTAAGTGGAAGAATGGAGCTGCAGGGGTGTATCCACCAGGTACCCATTCAGGACCTTCAGCTTCGAGACAGCAGTCATCACAGAAACAGAGAGGACATGCTTCACGGCAACCGTAACATTTCATACATCTGGAGAATTCTTCTTTGTATTCTGCGAATACTTCTAAGATGTCACCAGAGGTTCCAGCAAAGTCTTTTTCTCTTTGTGCCATTGCTTGTTTTACCATGATGTTGTCGATGTTAGAACGGATTGTTACACCTTTTTCGATTGGTGCTTGGGTTTCAATTAATCCAGCATCAATTACTTTTCCTAAGATGTCTGCACCTTTTTCGGAGCATACTTCTACGAAGGTTGCTTTTCCAGCTAAGTCACCGATAACTCCCCAGTTACCTAAAGCTAAATCAGCGTTGGTAGGGATGTTCATGGTACATCTTTGACAGTTTTCTCTTCTACCCATTCCGTCTTCTTCGAGTTCATCGATGGAAATTGCTTTTTCACCATCAGCGGTTTCCATAATGAGTTTTCCTTTGGAAATTTCTTCTTTGATGACGTCAGCAGGGTCTAATTCGTAAACGTCTCTAATCATTTTCATGGTTGGTACAGGTGGCATGGTTCCTCCACAGTTTACACCAATCATGATTACGTTTTCTTCGATAACTTTTCCTTTTCTCATTAACTCTTTTAAGGTCATTGCGTCACATGGTTTTGTGGTAACTGCAATTTTCATATCTCTTGCACCGTCTAAGTATTTGGATACGAATTTTGCTAAGTTTAAGGTACCACAGTGAAGGGATCCTGCAGATTTGATTACATCTTCAGGGTCAGTGATGAGAATAGGTTTAGCATCGTATAAGTCAGCTGCTTCTTCTACAGCAACTACTGCATCAACAATACCTTCTTCGAGTAAGTATTTCATGATAGTAGTTACGACTCCACCGTATTCTCCTTTTTCTTTAATTGCTTCATTACCAGAGTATGCATAAAACATATCATTTACATTTACTGCCATATTATCTACTCCTTATTCACCTTATAATTTTTCTACTTGAATAGCACAAGCTTTTAATTCAACCATTTTACATTTAGGGTCGAAAGAATCGGAGTTGGTTAACATGTTAGCTGCAC